>NZ_JBSFTT010000017.1:0-186368 GCF_053591415.1 Streptomyces sp. NPDC003032
ACACGATCCACGGCCGCGACTGACGCTTCGCCATGACCTGACCAACGAGCCACCAAGCCGATAGTCACTTGATCAACAGCTTTTGTTAGAGCCAGTTAATCTCGGGGGACCACAGCGGCGCCCCCTCTCCTACAGGAAGGGCTTGCGAGCCATCATCCCTCCACCACGCACGGCTTGCCAGTTATGGCCAGATATGCAAAGGCGATCTTGAGCACGTGGCCGCGGCAGTGGGTTCATGTCCGTTGACATCGAACCCAGTCGTTTTGTCATCGAGTTCTGCTGCATCAGGTGTGCGCAGAACCACGAAACGAAAGAGGGCCGACGGCAAGCCGTTGGCCCTCTGATCAGCTACCCCACCGCACAGCACGCCCTACAGAGCATCAGCCGCCGAGAGTCCCCATACACGTCATGCACCGGCTCGTCGCCCGCAGCTTTGCGTTGCCCTCAGTGGCAATGGCTGGGCTGCCTTCGCTGATACGGTCCCAACCTCCGGGGGACGGATTGAGAATCCAGCCCCACTTCGGGGGCCGCACCTCGTCTTCTGTCATGTGATCGCAGGCGCCTGGAACATGCGCCTTGCCACCCTGTTTGATCAAGATGGCGTGGCCGGGGAACCGCCGCCACTCCTGACGAACACGTCTTTCCTCCGGGTGCGCCTTGGGCACACTGCCGTCAGGAGGGCACGGGCACCCCATGCCGATGATGTTGTCGCATCGCTCGCAGCGCACCTCATTCATGTGAACAAGTGTCCCATCTGAGGGTGAGCAGCGACTGGGTTGGATGGCAGAGCAGCTGGCTTCGCTGACTACGGGCAGTTCAGCCCACGGCAGATGAGAAAGATCCCCAAGGGGCTGGAACCTTCTTCGGGACCATGTCAACGTACGACATCTCGGAAAACACCAGGTCAGCGACAGGGTGTGGGCTCCTGGCGGTCGGCGCGCCGATCAGTCCCACGGCAGCCCGCAGCCCGCAGCCCGCGCCATTCGGCCTCGTGACGAGCGCCCGACCCCACGGAGGTCCACCTGTCGAACCCCGCTATCCGATCTGCCCGCTTTACTGCCCCCATCCTCTTGGCGCTCGGTGCGATGAACGCGTGGACGGCCCAACAGGCCGAGGACTACGTCTCCTTGTCCACGACACTGTGCCTGTGCGCCTGCGCGGCCGGGCTGTTCGGTGAGGATCTGCTGCAACGCGGCTACCACCGTGACCGTGCGGTCCTCGCGCATGTCACGGCGCACCCTGGAGCTGGGACTCGCCACGTCGCCCGAGCCGTTGGCGTCTCAGAGCGAGTCGTCGCTCAGAACCTCGACCGCCTCACCGAGGACGGGCTGCTGGTGCTCGTCACTGACGGCGCAACCCCTGCCCTGCGGTCCTATCGACTGGCGCTCTGACCGGCCGCGGGTCAGAGCGAGAGGCCCTGCCCCGTGGCGCAGGGTGATACATAGCAGACGATCCCCGGTTAGCAAAGCCGGGGATTCTCCGGATCGTTTAGGGCGTCTGCACTGACTGCTTGGCGGTGGAACAGGTGTGGACCTGACCATTGCCATGCCTGCTGCCTCGGAAGGGGAACTGCGGGCCCAGTCGAAAGGCGCCCGTTGATGTGCGACAAGCTGCATTCTGTTCGGAGTGTTGCCGAAATACTCGACGTGAGTCGGCGCTCCGTGTATCGATATATCGCCCTCGGTGAGCTTTCGGTGATTGACCTCCGAACAGGGGATGAACGTTCCCGCGTACGGATCCCCGGAGGCGATGTGAAAGCCCTTGTGGAGCGGCGTCGTGCTCAATCCGTCACCGGGCCCGTCGCCCGGTAAGGACGTTCTGCAGCGTAGGAAACTCGATACGAGTAGCGAAAGGTTCCATGCCCTACCTGCGCAAACTTCCCTCCGGGAAATGGCAAGCCACCGTTAGGACTCCGTCGGGTGACCGAAGGACCGAAACGTTCGCTCTCAAAGATCAGGCCCGTGCCTGGGGGAACGAACTCGAGGCCCAGTACCGGCGTGGCATCCATAAAGACCCCCGTGCAGGAAAGATCAAATTCAAGGAGTGGCACGATCGCTGGTGGGTTGCCCGCGTAGTTGAACCCCATACGCTCCGTGGGGATGCGTCCTCGATACGCAACCATGTCATGCCGTGTTGGGCGGACTGGGAGATGCGCGCCATAGGGCGCATTGATATGCAGGCGTGGATTCGCAAGTTGGCGCTATAGGGAAAGGGTGCATCGGCGATCCGACGCTCGTATAACCTCGTCCACTCACTGGTGCAGGCTGCTGTCGATGAGGACATCATCTCGGTTACGCCATGCCGACGAATAGACCTTCCTCCGGAGGCAGTGAAGCCTCCGGAGTGGTTCACGCTCGGTCAGGCCCAGGCGATCCTTGATGAGCTGTCACAGCCGTGGCAGACGATGGCGCTGCTCGGCTTCTATACCGGCCTTCGATGGGGTGAGCTTTCGGGGCTCCACGGGAAGCGAATTGACTGGCTGAGGTCGCGTCTATTCGTCGTTGAGGTGAACTCGAAATCGGGCATCAAGGAGTACCCCAAGACCGCGAAGAGCCGCCGGGAAGTCCCTCTTCCGGATCACGTGCTTGATGCCCTCGCACGGCACATGCATGGACGAGACCGTGACGGTGTTGTCTTCACCACCGTCACTAAGGGGCGAGCGGGTCGGCTGCTCGACGACGGGAACTGGCGGCGTCAAACGTGGTGGCCGGCCGTGCGCGCCGCCCGCTACCTCGACGAGGGTGGCAGACAGCGGGCCGTGCCGGAGTATCCACCGCACTCCATGCGTCACACATGCGCGTCGTGGCTCGTGCAGAAGGGCGTGTCGCTGTACGAGGTGCAGCACCTGCTGGGGCATGAGAGCTATCAGACCACTCAGCGGTACGCTCACCTAGCGCCCGATGCCCACCAGGCGGTCCTTGGCGCGTGGACGCGGCTGGAGTCGCAGCTTGTCGTCCCCGCAGGCGCCGTCGCTGAGTCGCGGCCGGCGCTCGCTCTGGCTGGCACGCCGTAGCAGGTTGGCCCGCCCGATGCCTCACGCACTATCGGCCCTGTTGGTTCACTCCGAACCGACAGGGCCTTTCGTGCTGAGCGGCCGAGTTCCGCTCATGCCGCGACAGCGTGTATCCGCCCGGCCACGCTGTCGCGGAGCAGGGTGTCATGGGCGCCTTGCTGGTTGGTCCGACTGGGGCACGCATGGGAGCGTTGTTCTGCTGCTGCAGTCGCTCGGATCGTGGCTGGACAGGTGGTTCTGACGCACGGCTGGGACCGTGACGCACGTCTGACGCACGGAGCCCGCTCACGGCCGGGCGACCTCCTCGAAGTTGGCCTCTGACCTGCATGTTCCCTTGTGAAGGTCTGGTTGCATGCCTTCCCGATGACGCACCACGTGGAGTGCGTCGCCATCCTCGAACCGGCCGCGAAGGGCTGCTGACCTGCGGTTTTGCTCGTGCGCATTATGTGCGGTGTGGGTGTTACGGGCGATATCTTGACGCTGAAATGACGCTTGTGACGCTCATTCGACGCTCGTTCTGATGGGGCGTCAGGCAGCTTTTGGGCAGCTCAAGCACGCGCAGCCAGGTCAGAATTGGTGGCGCATTGAGGACAGCTGACGCTCGCGGCCATGCAGCCGGACGTGCAGCGTGCGCTGCTTGAGTGGCTCGCGGCCGGTGAGGGATCCGGGGCATGGGTGTTGGGGGATTGGTGCTCAGTGAATGCCCTGCGTGACCGTGGGCTTTTGACGGTGGACAAGGGGGCCGGAGAGATCGAGGCGCGAGCGGTGGAGGACGCTCGGCGCAGGATGAGCGAGGACGTGCGAGAGCAGAGCGTGAGCTGGATGGGGACTTGGACGAGCAGGCCCTGGATTCGGCCCGACGGTCGCGGTCGCGGCACGGGGCCCGTACCCGTTGGCGATGCGGGCCGTGACGAACTGGGCTCTCGCACAGAGGGGACGTGCCGTCGGCGGACACAGTGGCGGCGCCGGCTCGCGTTCTGAAGCTGCCGGTGGGCGAACTTCTGGAGCTGCGGAGGGCTGCAGCCGAAGAGTTGGGCACGACCACAGGCCAGCAGGTGAAGCTGGGCAGGGCGAGCCGACCGGGCCCTCGCCGGTCACTGCAGTGCCTGCTGCCGCTCCCGCTATGGGCGACCCCCGCGTGCGCCTGCCCGGCCGCAAGGGCGGCGGGGTGACCGTGCCCCTGACCAAGTCCGCTGCGCACGTATCCCCCTCCAACCTGCTCGGCTGAGGGGGATACGTGTGTTTTGGTCCGGGGAAGGATCTAGCCCACCTTCAGCTCCATCTCGCAGTCAAGAGTTTGAGTGAACTCCTGATCTCCTTGACGGTACTGGAACCGGCAGCGCTCAATATTATTCTGCGGGGGTGCGGTTATGCGAATCTTGGCTACGAAGAATATATCGCTCTGCTTTTTGGGCCGTACTTTGACAGGGGACTCGGCGTAATCCTTGAGGTGGTCGAAGTCTGGCGTGTCCGACTCGCCGTCCAGAGCCAGTAGAGGTAGCCCGTCAGTATCGTTGACATCGTAGGCCGCGTAACCGACTGCCTTGAGACCCTTGGGCGGGTCAATGATGCTCGCCTCCGTGATCTCAATGCTCTTGCTGCTCACATTTTTTGGCACGGGGAGTGCGAAGTACCATATCTGGCCCACCTTGGCGTGGACGTTTCCCACTGTCCCGCTTGACTGTGCTCCCTCCGCATCCAACGCTCTGCCATCGGACGGGGACGGGGACGGGGACGCTGAGCAGCCAGCTAAGGCGAGGGCGCACACCAGCATTGCCGCCATTCTAGTAAGAGTAGAAGACGCCAGGCTTCCCCGAAAGACTGCCATTCTTTCCCCAGATGTAGTGCTTGTAACTCTTCTTGTTGCCTGCGGTGATGCGCTGCCTGTGGTCACGGTCGTAACCCGTCGACCCGCCCAGGGAGACTCCGTACGCGCTGACGGCGCCCGACCATTTGATGCTGCGGTTCTTGGTGAGTTGGAAGTACGAGCCCCGTGCGACGTAAGCACGGTGGCTCTTCTTGGAGTTGTAGTAGGCGCTACCGTCCTTGTGCCGGACGTCCTTGCCGTACTTACCCGCGGCGCCACCCGAGGGGATCTTGTACTTGCCGGGCACGATGACGTAGCGGGTGAACGTGTTGTTTCCACCGCACTTCCACGTCTCCTTGTACTTCGTGTACTTGATCGGCACCTTCCACTGCTTCGCGTAGTGAGGCCCCTTGTTGGTATAGCCGGTGGTGACGCTCATCGAGGAGCCGAGGCTGGCGCTTCCGGTGATCGACCAGTTGCTGCCCGTCTTCGCTGCCACCTCCACGGTCGAGGACAGTTTGCTGTCGTAGTCCACCGATGCCTTGGCATCCCAGTACGCGTGCCCTTCCCCCACCGTGGTGTAGTAGATCTTCTTACTGATGACCTTGGTCTTTGTGCGGTCGCAACCGCCGTCCATCGGCCCCACCGCCAAGTTCTTGGTGTCCTGCCCATTGACCATGTAGGGGTTGAAACCGGTCGGCAGGTCACCCGTAGCGTTCTGCCACTTGGGAAGCGGGCTGTCACCGAGCGTGTCGATAGCGCTTGCTTCCTGCTTCGCGGCCCAACTCGCGGCATAGCCCGCAGACATTTCGGCGCTGGTCGTCGTGTCCTCTGCCTGGCTCAGGCTGGACACTTCGCTGCTGTCGGGGGTGGTGCCCAGCGGGAGGACCTCCGCAGGCGTGGCGCTCTCGTCATCGGCGACGGCCAGGCTCAGCGCCGACGCGGTGGCGGTAGCCGGTGCGGCCGCGAGGTGGGTGATTCCTCCCATGGGAACACCAGTGGACGTCTTGCCCGTGACGGTCGCCATCGCGTTGACGATACCGCCGTTCTCGGCTGCGGCCTGCTGGACGTCTGCCGGAAGCGTCTTCGGCAGGGTCAGCGACCAGCTGCCGTCGGCTGCCGTCACGGCGGTGCCGAGCAAGGGAAGCTCCACCTCCGTGCCGTCCTCGGGGACGGCGTCGATCGCCTCGACGTTGACGGTCAGCCCGGCGGCAGGCGCGCCACTTCCGAGAACGAACTTGCCCTTGAGTACTTCCGGGGTACCGGGGGCAGCCGGCTCGCCCGGCTCCTCCGATACGGCGGCAGGGGCGTCAGGGTCGTCCGGTTCAGCGCCCATCGTCGGCTTTGCCTCGCCCGCATCCGTAAGACATGCAGCGGTATCCACAAGGGCTTCACCGGAGAGTCCCAGGCCGTACTCCGTGTTGGTGACGGTGAGATTCGTCGTCGTTGCCTCATACGCCCGCACGGTGCCGTCGCTGGTGGCAGTCCGCACAGTTCCCGGGCCGGCGCTCCAGCCCTGCCTCTGCGTGGTGTCGGTGGTGCCGACGACAGTGCCCTGGGAAGGGAAGCTGGGGCGCGGGCTGTCCGTGTAGGGCCAGGCCCGGATGACCCCGTCCGTCAGGGTGTACGTCGTCGAGCCAACTGCCCACACGTCGTCGGCCTTGGTGAAGGCGACCACCGCGGGGTTGTCGACAGGCAGGACGCCGGGGTCCAGCGTTACTTCGCCGGCACCGGTGAGCGGCGCACTCTGGTGCCATATCTCCAGCTTGCCACCGCCGTGAATGGAGAAGATGAGTTCCCCGTTGGACCACACGCGGTTGTGACGCGCCGTCCAGTTGGACGTGTAGGTTTTGACCGGGGTGAGCAGGCTGCCCCCGCTACCGCTTCGGTCCTGGTAGGACTTCAGTACCCCGGCCGCCGTGATCTCATAGATCACGCCGTGGCCGCCCGTGAAGTAATGGCTGTCGCTATCCAAGGACGCCGATTTTCCGGAATCAATGAGGGCCGATTCTGATGCGTTCGACGGGTTCCAGTCGACGTACTTTTGAAGCTTGTTCCCGTCAGGGTTTATGAGGTAGGTCGCAACCTCTGTCGCGCACGCCTCCGCTGCAGAAGCAGTGGTGCCCCCTGTGACTTCTGGTGCCGTGATTGAGCCCACAGCCAGGGCTACTACAAATGTCCCGCTCGTTAGGACTCTGATCCGTCTTCGTGAAACGCTGGATGACACTCGGGTTCCCCCCAGTCTCGAAGACCGAAATTGTGCGGCCTTCCGTGGGAAGAATGAAAGCATGGAGTGGGCCCTCTTCGAAATACCTTCACAGATTTGGTGATCGATTCAGGAGTCGTGGGGCGGTATGTCCGCTCTGGTTTCTCATTTCCTGAGATTCTCTTGAGCTCTCCTTGAGGGAAGCGTCAGCGAGGTCAACGTCGCTCTTGCTGCGCCAAACGGAACGCTCGGCATGAGGATGTTCTGACCCATTGTTTGGGTGCGTTCTGCATACTTGGTATGTTTCACGTATCACGCCAGCTTGGTGTCGATTCACGGGTTATGCGACGGGGCGCGAGGGCGCTCATCGCGAGGTCGATCCTGGCGGTGGAGCGGGCGGCTAAGGCTTCGTGGTCGCGGGCCAGGCGGCGGTGGTGCATGAGCCAGCCCAGGGTGCGCTCTACCGCCCTGCGCGCGGAAGGACAGTGAAGCGTCCGCCGAGGTCAACGCCCAGGTCTCCGGGTCCCCACCTGAGCGGTGCCCTCCTTCGCCGCCTTCCTGACCGCGCTCGACGAGCTGGGCTTGCCCGGACCGGGGTGATCGTGTCGATGCCCGCCATCCTCTGGCCCCCGGCGAGCCGGTGGTTCGTGTTCTGCCTCGCCCACGACCCCGCCGAGGGCCACAAGGGCGCGTTCGACCAGCTCGACGCGCGGTTCGCGAGCGTGCCCGCCAGCGCCTACAACGCCGGCCAGCACGTCGGCACCCGCGCCGAGTCCTTCTCCTCCTGACCGGGGCCTCACCATGACCACCACCTCGATCACGACGACTGCCGAGGCCGCACAGCTCTCCGCTGTCTGGTCCTGTCCCTGCGCGCCTTGGCGGTGATCCGGAGCGCTCCGATCCGGGCGGCGTGCTCGTCCTGGACGGTGTCGGACACTGCTGGCAGTCGGGCATGGCGGTACGGCGACTTCTCCCGTGAGCACCTGGTTCGTCGAGGTCAGTTCGGGCCCGGGGCAGATCACCGGGAGCGGCCTCACCGGACGCCAGGCCCACCGTCTTCGAGGCCAGGACGGGACAGGGCGAGGTCCGCGCCACCTTCGCGACCGCCCCCACCACCACCGACGTCACCACCGACCGGGGCAGCGTCGACCTGGCCCTGCCGCCCCACGCCGGCTACAACATCCAGGCACAGAGCAAGACCGGAACGCCGCACATCACCCTGCCGTGGAAGCGTGACGGCAAGCACACGGTGACCGTGCACACGAACGAGGGCGGCGTGGAGATCCGCTGACCGCCGCCGCTCCGGGGTCCGCCGGAAGGCGACCGGCCGCGAGAAGCGGGACGGTGAGGACGAGGTGTGCCGGCAGTCGTGGTCAGACCGTTTCGGGGGAGGTGAAGCCTGCTGGACAGGCGGGCCATCCCTGCCGTGACGCTCATTTGACGCTCGCTCCGGTCGAGGCGATTCTGAACCCGCTGCAAAGAGCCTGTGACCTCGTATCCCCCGCGCCGGGCCTCTCGGACGTCAACGGCATGCCAGGTGGCTCCCGGCCCCTCCCCTCGGGAACCTGACTTACTGCGGGCTCAGAGATGGCTGGTCAGGTGGGGAGATGACGAAGTAACGGGTCGGCCGTGCCGCTTGGACGTGCCGCGCTTCTAGTTTCTCGGGCATGGATACAGACAGCGTTCTGGCCCTGGGACTTCGTAGGGCCGGGGCCATCCGTCCGGCCGTGTTCCATGGTCCGGATGCGGAGACCGACGTCCGACCGGGGCGGCCGCCCGTCACCGGCGCCTGGTTGCCGGGCATGGCGGTCGGGCGTCGCAAGTGGGTCCGCCTTTCCGCTCCTCTGAGACTTGAGAGCGGTGGCGTACTTCCTGATGTGCGTCTCGCGTACGAGAGTTGGGGCACCCTCGCCCCCGACGCGTCCAACGGGGTGCTCGTCCTGCATGGGCTCACGGGTGACAGTCACGCGAGCGGTTCGGCGATGCCCGGACATCCCACCGCCGGGTGGTGGGAAGCCCTTATCGGTCCCGGCCGGTCGTTGGACACGGACCGCTGGTTCGTCGTCGCCCCCAATGTTCTCGGTGGCTGTCAGGGTTCCACCGGGCCCACCTCGGCGACGCGGCACGGCGGCCCATGGGGGTCGCGTTTTCCGGCCGTGACGATCCGCGACCAGGTGGCCGCCGAAGCGGCAGGCGACCCGCACTGGCGAGGCGGCGACTACTACGAGGCTCCGGCCGGCCGTGGCCCGCACCGTGGCCCATATCGCGGCCCGCACCCTGGCCCGCGCCGTGGCCCCGATAATGCCCGCCGGATCGCCCACATCACCTACCGCGGTAGCGCCGAGCTGGAGGAACGCTTCGGCAGGCGACTGGAGAGGGGCGGTCCGGCCGGGGGCCGTCGCGGGAGCCAGTCGGCCCCGGCCTCCGCCGGAGACGCCCCGGCCCTCGCGGCCGCCCCAGCCTCCGCCGGAGACGCCCGCTACGCCGTCGAGTCGTATCTCGACCACCACGCCGAGAAACTGGTGCACCGCTTCGACGCGGGCAGCTACGTCGTGCTCACCGAAGCGATGAACCGGCATGACATCGGCCGCGGTCGCGGTGGCGTCGACGCGGCTCTACGGCGGGTGCGGGCGGACGCGTTCGTCGTCGGGTTCAGCAGCGACCGGCTGTTCCCTCCGTACGAGCAGCGCAGGATCGCCCGCGGACTGCCGCGTTGCGCGGACTTCTCCGTCATCGAATCGCCCACCGGACACGACGGGTTCCTCCTCGAACACGAGCAGATCGGTGCTGTCCTCCGCCAGGCACTGCGGTGAACGTACGGACCACCGGCAAGCGAGATCGAGAGATCGGACATCAAGAGATCAAGGAATGACGCAATGACGGAAGTGATGGCGGCGCCCGGGGCCGACTGGTCCTTCGAGACCCGGCAGATCCATGCCGGAACGGCGCCCGACCCGACGACGCTGGCCCGAGCCGTGCCGATCTACCAGACGGGAGCCTTCGCGTTCCAGGACACCGCTCATGCGGCGCGCCTCTTCACCCTTGAGGAGAAGGGAAACATCTACTCGCGCATCCAGAATCCGACACACGAAGCGCTCGAACGGCGGATCACCTCCCTGGAGGGGGCCGTCGACGCCGTGGCCGTGGCTTCCGGGCACGCGGCCGTGGCCCTGGCCATCCTGAATCTGGCCGGTGCCGGCGACCATGCCGTGTCCAGCGCGACCCTGTACGGCGGAACGTACAACCTGCGCCACCTGCTGCCCGAGTACGGGATCGAGACGACGTTCGTCGACGATCCCGACGACCCGGACTCCTGGCGGCGGGCTCTGCGGCCCACCACCAAAGCGGTGTTCGGCGAGACGGTGGGCAACCCCCGCAACAATCTCCTCGACATACGCGCGGTCGCCGATGTCGCGCACGCCGCCGGTGAGCCGTTCGTGCTCGACAACACGGCGCTCACGCCCTACCTGCTGAGGCCCGTCGAGCACGGCGTCGATGTGGTGGTGCACGCCACATCGAAGTACCTCTCCGGGCACGGCACGGTCATCGGCGGTGTCGTCGTCGACAACGGCACCTTCGACTTCGGCGCGCACGCCTCCCGCTTCCCGAAGTACAGCGAGCCCGACCCGAGCTTCCACGGCCTGCGGTTCTGGTCCGAGTTCGGCCCCGGCGCGTACGCCCGCCGGCTGCGCCCGCTGGCTGCGGCTGCGGCTGCTGCGCGACCTCGGACCGGCCACCACACCGTTCACCAGCTTCCTGGTGCTGCAGGGCCTGGAGACGCTCTCGCTGCGCATGGAACGGCACGTGAGCAACGCTCTCGAACTCGCCCACTGGCTGGAGGGCCGCCCCGAGGTCTCGGCGGTCCACTACCCCGGGCTGGCGTCCAGCCCCTGGCACGGCCCGGCCCACAAGTACCTGCCGCGCGGGGCGGGCGGAGTGGTCTCCTTCGAACTGGCCGGCGGGCGGGAAGCGGGCGCGCGGTTCATCGACGGCCTGGAACTGGTCAGCCACCTCGCCGACATCGGTGACGTACGCAGTCTCGCCATCCACCCGGCCAGCACGACGCACTACCGGCTGACCCCCGAACAGCAGCGGGCGGCGGGCGTGGCGCCCGGCCTCATCCGGTTCTCGACCGGCATCGAAGGCATCGAAGGCATCGAAGACATCACATCCGACCTGGCGACCGCACTGGCGGCAGCCACCTCGGCACCCGGCCGAGCAACGAAGCAGTGAGGGCAGCCGTGCAGCATCTGGTCTTTGTCGATTCGAGCGTCCTGGGCCTGCGGGCCATGGAGTACGCCAAGGAGAGGGGGGACAGCGTCACCCTCCTGTGGTCGAGGCGGTACGACTTCATGCACACCCCTGCCAGTCGTGCACGGTCCCTCGCCCTTGCCGACCGGGCCATCGAGGTCGGAGAACTCCATGACCCGCAGGCCGCGTTGGGGGCGCTGCGCGCCGCCGGTGTGGCCACGGACGGGATCGACGCGGTGGTCGCCACCTTGCACATGCTGGCCGGACCGGCCGCGCGACTGGCCGAGTCGACCGGTGCCCGAGGCCCTTCGCCCCGTGCCGTGGCCGCTGCCCGGGACAAGGCGGCCTGCCGACGAATCCTGGACGAGCGCGGCCTGCCCAACGTGCGGTTCGCCGAGGTCACCGGGGTCGAGGCAGCGCTCACCGAGGCTGCGGACATCGGCTATCCCGTGGTCGTCAAACCGGTCTACGGCGTGGGGAAGAACGTCACCACCTTCGCCAGGTCGCCCAAGGACATCGAGCTTCACTTCCAGGAGGCCGGGGCCAGGCTCGACGGCCTGGAGCACGGGTTCGCCGTGGATCTCGACGACCGCTACATCGTCGAGGAGGTGGCTGTCGGACCGCTCTACTCGGTCGAGGTGGCCACGGACGGCGCCACCTGCACGGCCCTCGTCACCGTGCGCCGCAAGCTGGGCCTCGGCAATCCGGTGCTCGAACTCGGCTCCACGGTGCCTTGTGGCCTGTCACCGGCCGCCGAGCGCGAACTCGGTGACTACGCGGTCGACGTGTGCCGGGCTCTGGGCCTGGATCTGGGCCTGTTCCACGTCGAGGTGATCGGCACCGCGGACGGCTTCCGGCTGGTGGAGGTCAACCCGCGGATCGCGGGCGGCACCGTGCCCGACGTCATCCGTGCGGCGACCGGCCGCGACCTCTTCGAAGTCCTCGTCGACCTGTACGACGGCGAGCCGCTGTCGCCCGATCCCTTCCCGGTCGAAACCGCCGCGAGCCACACCTTCCTGGCGGCCGTCGAGGACTGCGTCGTCCGCGACGACCTGCCCACCGACTGGTTCGAGGCGTTCCGGCCCCGACTGCACTCCGGCTCCAGCAGCATCGGCCCCGGCTCCCGCCTCCTCGGCATGGAGGGCAACACCACCACGTACGGCGTCATCCGTGTGGTGGCCCGGGACGCCGTGCGCGCCGAGGCGGCCTGTACCGAGCCGCGCGCGGAGATCTCGGAACTCCTCGGCTTCCCTATGGTGCCGCTGGCTCCCGGTCTTGTGGAGGCGTGCTCATGAGCGCACGGTCCACCGAGGACACGACGGGCGACGCGGCGGCGAGGCGTGCGCTGTTCACCTCACGCCGGTTCCTGGTGCTCTGGGCGGCCATGCTCGTCAGCTCCGCCGGCACGTTCTTCCTGTTGCTCACCGCCTCCTCCTGGCTGCTGACCGAGGGCGGCTCCGGCCTGGGCGCCGCCGCCGTCTTCGGCTTCCAGTGGATCCTGCCGGTCCTGCTGGTCGGCGTCGTCCGGAAAGTGTGCGAAGGGCCGCGGCTGCGCCGCACGGTCATAGGGGCCGAACTGGGCGGGGCGGCCGTCTCGTTGGCCATCGGTGTCTTCCTCGGCGCGGACCTGATCGTCGCGGTGCTCGTCTGCTTCCTGGCCCGCGGACTCCTTGAGGGCATCACCAAGACGGCCCGCGTGGTGTACGCGCGCCAGCTCTTCGACGGACCGGACCTCAAGCTCGCCTCGTACACCTTCAACAACTCCTACTACCTGGGCAGCGCGGCCGGTGGTGTCCTCGGCAGCCTGCTCGCCGGTGAGGTGTCGGTCGTCACCGCCGGAGCCATCGACGCGGTCACCTTCGTACTCTCCGCCTGCTGCTACCGCCGGCTGCCCGCTGTCTCGGTGCCCCGCGCCGAGGGCACGGCGCGCCGCACACTGCCCGCACAGGTCCGGACCACCCTGAGCGGCCGGCGTGGGCTGATCCGCGCGGTGGTGTATCTCGTCCTCGCGGTCGGGGTGTTCCAGGGTTTCCACAGCGCGGCCCGCACGGTGGTGCCGGTCCGGGTGCTCGGGCAGGGCGAGAGCGGCGTGATGAACCTGCAGATCGTCGCGGGCTTCGCGCTCGTCCTCGGCGCGATCACCGTCCCGGTCGTACTGCGCCGCACGCCGGCCCGCGCGTACCAGGGGCTCCTGCTCAACGCGTCGACCGCCGCCGTGATGTTCCTGGTCTGTCTCACCGCGCAGCCGTGGAGCCTGTACGTCGCGTACTTCGGCTTCCTCTCCCTCTTCGAGTTCGCCTTCACGGCGGCGCAAGGAGAGGTCCTCCAGAAATGCCCGGCCACCGACCTGGTGGCGCTGACCAGCTTCACCAACGCCCTCGGCACCGGCATGCTCATCATCTGCACCCTGCTGGCCGGAGCGCTCTTCGATGCCCTGGCGCTGTCCACCGTCGGTCTGCTGTACGCGGCCCTCGCCGTCGCCGCGGGCATCGCCCTCGAAGTCTTCCTGAAGACGCGCCAGCCGTCCGCACAGCCGCCGAAGGCTCCGGCCGCGGAGGAGGTGAGGGTCGCATGACGGCCCTGGCGCAGCCGGTGCTCACCCCCTTCGAACGGCGGCCGGGGGGCCTGAACACGGTGGTGTTCCACCCCGCGGGCGGCGGCCTTGGCCAGTACGTGACGCCGCTCTCCCGGCTGTCGCGGCGTGGCCCGGTCCACGGGGTGCGGGCCATGGGGCTCATACCGGGGGAGGAGCCCGACCGCACCGTCGACGCCATGGCCGAGCGCTATGTCGGGCTCATCCGCGACCTGCCGGACCGCTCGGACCTGCTGGTCGGCTGGTCACTCGGCGGGCTGCTCGCCTGGGAGGCCGCGGCCCGGCTCTCCATGGACGGCCCTGCCCCCGCGGTCGTCATGATCGACAGCTTCGCCGAACCCTGGTCCGCGTACGGGAGACCACGCGAGCGGCTCCTCGATGACATCCGGCGCGGGGCGCTGCCGGATCCCGTGGGCCTGTGGGTGCCGAAGGCCTTCGTGGTCCTTGCCCCCGACTGGCTCGATTGGGACGGGGCGGCCAGGGCGCTGCTCGATTTCGCGGCCACCCGAACTGCCGCCGGAGAAGGCCGTCAGGGTGGTCGAGATCGCCGTACGGCTGCCGATGACGGTGTCGGGCAAGGTGCGGCGTGCCGCGTTGCGGGCGTCCAGGACGCTCGGCGGACCGGAGGTGCGCTCCCAGCTCGTCTGACGCCGCCCTCCTGGGGCCCGGCCGCGATGTCCGCGGCCGGGCCCTGACGCGTGTGCCGGCCACGGGCCGTGGCGGGCGGCGCCGGTGGCCGTGGCGGGCGGCGCCGGTGGCCATGGTGGGCGGCCCACACTCCCTTCCCCGTTCCGCACCCGATCCGGCGCGCGGCGACGGGCCTCCTGATGCCGCAGCCACCGGTCGCCACCACAACCAGGTGCCGGTGCCACATCGTCCGCGCGCTCTCCAGCGGCCACTGTTGTGCTCAGCGCGACGCGGCACACCGAGTCAGAAGGGGGATCTCGTGGTTTCCACCGCACTCACGAGGCAGACAGACGGACACGAGGGGAGGGCGCCTTCCACGGCCACGGAACTGACGGAGTACGTGCTGCCGCACTCCCTGCACCGCAGGGACCAGCTCAGCAAGGGCGAGCAGTACGTGGGCGGGCTGCTCGCGGCGCAGGGCCGCAAGACCATGAGGAACATCGCCGCTCTGCTCGGCGGCGGCGCCGCGGAGCAGAGCATGCATCACTTCATCAGCGCCTCGACCTGGGACTGGCAGCCGGCCAGGGAGGCACTCGCCCACTATCTGCAGCGGAGCGCGGCGCCGAGTGCCTGGGTGGTGCGGCCGTACGTCATCCCCAAGGTGGGGGAGTGGTCCGTGGGTGTCGACTCCCGGGGCGGCAGAGGGGCGGGGGAGCCCTCCAGCGGCCAGTACGCCTTCGGTCTGTGGTCGGCGTCGGACGATCTGAGTGTCCCGGTGAACTGGCGCCTGTTCCTGTCGGACCGGTGGACCGGGGACCAGGCGCGCAGACGCCGTGCGGGCATTCCCACGGAAGTGATCAGTGCGACACCTGAGGAGTGCGCCATCGCGACCGCCCTGGAGCCTCTGCGGAGTTGGCGGATGCCGACCCGGCCCGTGGTCTTCGACGTACCGGGGGCCGACGCGCGCCGCCTGGTCACCGGGTTCGACGCGATCTCTGTTCCGCTGATCGCAGGAGTCGGCTCGCTGACCGCCTGTGAGGTGGCCGCGCCGGCGATGCCCGGATTCGGATCGGGCCCGCTCACCGCCCGGCACATCCTGGAGTCGGTCAAGGGCCTGCGGCGTGCGGTGGAGTGGGTCGACCACGCCTCGGGGCGACGGCACACCTCTTGGGCCATGGCGATCCCGGTGGCCCTGCCCGGCCGCACGCGCGAGAGGGCGCGCGAAGGACTCAAGGGCCGAAAGACCCTGCTCCTCGTCGGTGAGTGGGAGGACCCTCTGCTGCCGCCGACCCGCGTCTGGCTCACCGACCTGACCCGGACACCGGTCCCCGAACTGCTGCGCCTGACGAAGCTGAGCGGCTGGACCGCGCACGGCGTGGACTACGTGGGCGCCAAGGTCGGCCTGCGGGACTTCGAAGGCCGGTCCTTCGGCGGCTGGCACCGTCATATGACGCTCGCCTCCGTCGCGCACGCCGTAGCCGCGCTGTCGGAGGTGAACCGGTCCAGGACCCGGGCCTGCGCGTCCGTCGTCCTGGGACGACGGGTCAGCGCCGTGCCGTCAGGCCGCCGCCCCGTGCGCGCACAGTGTGCCGGATCCGGTTCAGCCGCAGCGCGATCTGCACCTCCAGGCGCTGCGTCGAGTCCTGCCAGCGTTCGCCGAGCAGTTCGGTGATCCGCTCCAGCCTGCGGGCCACCGTGTTGGGGTGGACATGCAGGGCGTCGGCCGTGCGGGTGGCGCTGCCCCCGAGGGAGAAGTAGGTCTCCAGGGTCCGGGTGAGTTCGGTGCCCTGTTGGGCGTCGTACTCCAGGACCGGGCCGACGGTGTCCGCGATGAATCCGCCCGCGTTGGGCTCGTCGGACAACAACAGCCCCAGGAAGCCCAGTTCACGCGGCGAGGCGGCGCCACCCGCCGAGCCGAGCGCGGTCAGCGCGTCCAGGCATCGCTGCGCTTCCTGAAAGGCCTCCGAGAGCGCGTCGGCGGATGTGACGGGCCCCGCGCTGCCCACCGTCACCGGATGCCCCAGTGCCGCGGCGAACTCCGTGGCCACGGTCCGGCCGGTGGCCCCGGCGTCGGCACCCGGCAGCAGGAGCACGATCCCGTCCGACTCCACGCTCTTCAGGCCGGAGCGGTGATGCGCGTAGGAGGACGCCCAGAAAGCCCCCCTGCCCTGGGGATCGTTCTCGGGACGGGCCACGACGAGGACGTGCGGCATGCTGAGGTCGACGGCGAGTCTGCGGGCGCGGTCGGCCAGCTGCCTGGCGGACAGCTGCTCGCCGTGGATCAGGTCCTGGAACACCTCGCTGCGTACTTGGAGCTCGGCGAGGCTGGTGCTCTGCTGCAGGAGCAGGGCCACGGCGGCGACGCGCGCCGTCAGGGAGATGATCTGGGTCTGCCGCTCGTCGAGCGGCCGGTCCGTGGCGAGGATCAGCGTGCCGAGCAGTTCCTCGCCCGCCAGGATCGGGCACACCCAGGTGCCGCTGGGTGTCATCACCGGCTGCCTCCCGGAGTGCACCCCCATGGCGACCTCGCGGAGCTCGGCCTCGTCGAGACCCAGGACCGGCGTGGCCGTCAGATCGGTGCCGCTGGGGTCGCGGACCAGGAACGTACCTCCGAGCAGCTCGCCGGCCTCGTCCACCAGGGCGTGGAGATCGCCGCCGCGCAGCACCAGGTCGACGAGTTCGGCGTAGACGACGTTCAACTGCCGGGCCGAGGCGTACGAATCCTCGGCCCGGGAAGCGTCGAGCCGCAGCTCGCTCGCCTCGTCCTGTGCCCGGCCGAGCCGTTGTGCCTTCTCGATCGCGACCGCCGCCAGGTCACCGAGCGATGACATCAGGGTGATCTCGTCCGCCGTGAACGGGCGCACCTGCCGGTGCCCGACGTAGAGCACACCCAGGATGGTGGCGTCCCGGCGCAGAGGCACCCCGAGGACGGCCCGCAGTCCCTCCGCCCGTACCGCACCGTGTGTGGTGTCGGTGCGGGGGATCTCGTCCTCACTGAGGTAGTCGGCGGTCCACACGGGGGCGGCTCGCTCGGTCACCAGATTGCCGAGCCCTCCAGAGGCGGGCACCTTCATCCCCACGCTGACCATGCTGATGTGGCCATCGGCCGCGTGCACCACCGACTCACCGCCCGCGGGGGAGTGGATCGACAGCCAGGCCATGTCGAGGCCGAGCAGGAAGCGGGCTCGGCGCGCGATGACATTGAGCAGGCTCCCCAGATCGTAGGGGCGGGTCAGCTCGCGCGCGGTGTCGATGAGCGCCGCGAGGCCGGTCTGCCGGCTCTGCTGCTGGGACATCAGCCCCTGTACGCGCAGCGCGAGGTTCCTGGCCCGCTCCACCTGCTCCAGCCGCTCGGCGTCCGCGCCTCGCTCACGTGCCCGGAGCAACGGTTCCTCAAGTCGCTCGGGTGATGCTCCTGTGGCCAACAGGGCCAGTATCTCGCCGATTTCGTCGTGTCCGTCGTCCTTGCTCATGGTTCCTCCCCCGTCGTGGCCTTCCGGCCCGACCCGTGTCGAGCCTGTCGCCCACAACCGCAGAACCCTAAAGAAGGGTCAACTGGAGGTCAACAGATTGTTGAAGTGAAAGGCGCAGGTCAGAACGGGGGTTTGGTGGCCCGCTCACCGTCGGTGGTGGCTCGGCCTGTCGCGGAGGCGCCTTCCCGCCGCACTTTCGGGGCGGCAGGGTGATGCCTACATCCGGTGCTCGGCACATGTCCCAGCGTCACCGGAATCCCCTTTGGAGGCGCTCGACGATGCTGCACGTCCAGAACTACGAACGCTCCCTCGAACGCAGTCGCATGTCCCTGACCAGGACGGACAGACCCCGCACCCTTCACCTCTGCGATCGCGAGCGGGACCTCCTGGACGAGGTGTTCGCCCCTGTCTACTCTCCCTCGACGGGCATCGGCCTGGACCTCCTCGGCCTCGCCGGAGGCAATCCGGTGGCCTCGACGCGGTCGTTCCTCGACGTGGGGACCGGCACGGGGGTCGTCGCCGCCCAGGCGGCCCTTGCCGGCGCCGAGCGTGTCGTCGCCCTGGACGGCTCTCCCCCGTCCTGCACGACGGGCGAGAACTGTTCCGGGGGGCTGCCCTCGCCGCTGGAGGCGGTCCGTTGGCCCGCGAACGCGGGCCCAGGCGGGCCGCACCAGTGGTGGCCGGGCGCGAGGCCGCCGGTTGCCCGCCCGTGGCGCCGGACGCGCCCGCCCCGCGCGGGCTGCGGGTGCTGACCCGGCGGGTCCCGACCCGCTGGGGTGTGGAGGAGACGTACGACCGTCTCTTCCGCCCGGACGCGCACGCCTTCTGGCTCGACAGCAGCAGTTTCGCCCCGGTCCGCGGCAGGCTCTCGGTGATGGGGGACGCCTCGGGGCCGCTGGCCCGAGTGGCCACCGCCGACGTGTCGAGCGGCACGGTCTCCGTGACCTCGTCCACGGGGACGGAGGTGGTCGGCGGCTCCTTCCTCGACTGGCTCGATCGGGACCTGCGCGGTATGAGGCTGCGACTGCCCGACCTGCCCACCGACTTCGCGCTCGGCTGGGTCGGATATCTCGGCTACGAACTCAAGGCGCAGTGCGGCGGTGAAGCCGTACACCGCTCCACGCAGCCGGACGCCGCCATGGTCTTCACCGACCGTGCCCTGGTCGACGACGGACCGGCCGGGCGGACGGACCCCGCCGTCGACTGGCTCGCGGCCACCGAGGCCCTGCTCGGCGGCCCGCCCGGTCCGCCGCTCCCCGCTCCCGTGCCGCCCGCCGGGGCACCCGACCTCGGCGACGACCGGGTCACGTACGGCGTCGGCGGAGCGATCGTCATGCTGTCCGACCCGGACGAGGAGTTCGAGGAGACGATGGTGAAGGCGGCGCCGCTGCGGACCCTGACCGGGGCGGAGCTCATCGCGCGGGCGCGCAGTCGGCAGGCGGACGGCTGAGCGTCCCGTTCCCACGTGTCCGTCGCTGCCTGCTGCCGTCTCTGCCCGCTGCTCGTCGCCGGTCAGTGGGCGGCGGCGTGCCAGGCGTTCCGGCACCGGGTCAGCTCCCTCGCGAGCAGACCCGGGGCCGTCCCGGGCCCGGCTCCGGCCACGTCGGACAGGAGCAGTGCTTCCTCTCCTTCCCGTGGGCCCGGCATGGCATCGCCCGTCAGCTCCGCCTGGACGGCCGCTGCTTCCAGTTGCGGCGCGGTGAGGGTGACCCCGGTGTTCCAGCCGATCAGCCGGGGCAGGTGGTGCGTCCGGAGTGACGACCACAGAAGCGTCGGGGGAGCGACACTGCCGGCGCGCAGCACCCGCCACCAGGTGTTCCGCAGGCGTCGTTCGCGGAGCGCGTACAGCAGGCGGGCCATCGCCACGCCGGCGGTCGCCACGCCGGCGGTCGCCACGTCGGCGGTCGGTGCGTCGGCGTTGTCCAAGAGGCCCACGGGACAGGTCAGGAAGACTCTGGTCTCCATCGGGGCGGTGCCCGCGACCAGGGCGCGTTCCATGCCGCCGAGCAGCGCGTCGAAGACCCGGTCGGCCTGCTCGACCGTGCAGACCAGCGTGGCGTTCACGCTGATGCCCCGGGCCAGACACTCGCTCATCGCCTCGAGGCCCGCCTCGGTGGCCGGGATCTGGACCAGCAGATTCGGCCGGTCCACACCGGCCCGGAGCGACCGCGCGGCCCGTACCAGGGACGGGGCGTCATCGGCGAACGCGGGGTCCACCGGAGCCGACACCAGCCCGGGCGACCCGCCGAGCAGGGACGCGGGCGCCTTCCGTGCTCGCTCGCACAGCCGCTGTACGGCCTGCGGATCGGGCGGCACGTGGGCAGGAAGCAGCACACCGTCAGGGGCCCGGAGCAGGTGCGGGAGCTGGTCCGGTACGGCGATGTGCGGCGCGTCTTCCACGGCCAGCCACGACTGGACTCCCTCGGCGGCGAGTTGTTCCACAAGGCCGACAGCCCGTTGGCTCATCATGCGGCGGATCCTAGAGAGGGCCGTCACGCCGGAACAGCGGTTCCCGCAGGCTCTGTCAGGTCCACGGGGCAGCGGGGACGAAGCCGGACGGATTCCGGGCCACTTGACGAAGTCGCACGTCACGGCCTGTGCCGCTGACCGCCGGATACCTACTGTCCAGCCCGTCGCCGACGAGTCCCTTTCCGCTGAACCCGCCCTCAGGAGTACGCATGACCATCGCAGACATCAAGGTGCCCGACAGCGCCCTGGCCAAGGAGGCCACAGAGCTGGTCCGCGACACGGCAGACGAACTGATCTTCCATCACTCCCGCCGCGTGTACCTCTTCGGCGCGCTGCAAGGGGACCGCCGCGGACTGTCGTACGACCCCGAACTGCTCTACGTGGGCGCCATGTTCCACGACCTCGGGCTCACCGAGAAGCACCGCGCCTCCACCCGCCGTTTCGAGATCGACGGCGCCGAGGACGCCAGGGAGTTCCTTCTGGCGCGCGGCGTCACGAAGGACGCGGCCCGCGTGGTGTGGGAGGCCATCGCGCTGCACACCACCCCCGAGATCCCCACCCATATGGCCCCGGAGATCGCCCTGGTCACGGCCGGTGTCGAACTCGACGTCCTGGGCATCGGCTACGACGACATCGCCGACGGGCAGCGGGCCGCCGTGGTCGCGGCACACCCCCGCCCCGACTTCAAGCGCCGGATTCTGCAGGCTTTCAACGACGGCATCGCGCACCGCCCCGACACCACCTTCGGCAACATCAAGGCCGATGTCCTCGCGCGCTACACCGAGGGCTACGTGCGGCCGAACTTCGTCGACGTCATCACCGAATCGCGCTGGCCCGAGTGATCCACCGCCCGCCGACCGCCCCCGTCACCCCACTGAGAAAGGCTCCGTGACGCCGTCAAGTCCATCCGTCTCCATACGAGCCCCGTCAAGCGCTGGGCGGTCTTCGGCTCCCTCACCGCCATGACTCCCGCCACCACGTTCACCGGTCCCGCGTCCGCGGCGGCCGGCGACGCCGGGGGCGAACCCGGCCGCCGTT
Source organism: Streptomyces sp. NPDC003032 (assembly GCF_053591415.1). Classification (NCBI taxonomy): domain Bacteria; kingdom Bacillati; phylum Actinomycetota; class Actinomycetes; order Kitasatosporales; family Streptomycetaceae; genus Streptomyces; species Streptomyces sp. NPDC003032. Next base: position 21,478 of record NZ_JBSFTT010000017.1, read on the forward strand.
CAGGCCCCCGCCGACGGCGACAACGTCGTCCTGCAGTGGAACAAGCTGATCAGCGAAGCCATGGCGGTGAACAACCAGGGCTCCATGCATCCCACTCCGCCGCCGGTCGGCGGGCGGACACTGGCGGTCGTGCACAACGCGATGTACGACGCCTGGGCCGCGTACGACGCGAAGGCCGTGGGCACCCAGCTCGGCGGCGAACTGCGCCGTCCCGCGGCGGAGCGCACCGAGGCCAACAAGCGCCAGACGGTCAGTTTCGCGGCGCACCGTGCGCTGAGCGACCTGTTCCCCAGGCAGCGGGCGACCTTCGACGCCAAGCTCGTGGCGCTCGGCTACGACGCGGCCGAGGCCGACGCCGACGCCGTCGTGGCGGGAACGCCGGCCGCCGTGGCGATCGAGGCGACCGACGCACTGCTGGAGGTCCGCCACCAGGACGGCTCCAACCAGCTGAGCAACCCGCCGTACGCGTCACCGGAGGGCTTCTACAAGCCGGTCAACCCGGCGCAGGACGTGAACGACTTCGACAAGAGCAAGATCGTCGACCCGAACCGCTGGGCGCCGCTCACCATGAACGGCATGACGCACCACTTCCTCACCCCGCATTTCGCCGCGTCGAAGCCGTTCCTCGCCCTGAACATCGCGGAGGGCGATGAGGCGGTCGTGGACTGGAAGGCCAAGGTCCACTTCGACTACGGCCGTCCGATCACCATGATCCGTCACGCGATGGACGGCAAGAAGATCCGCGGCTACGCGGGCCCGGACCAGGGCACCAAGGTGATCGACGGAGCCAAGTGGCAGCCGTACCTGAAGACACCCGCCTTCGCGGCCTACGGTTCGGGACACACCGGATTCACCGCTGCCGGGGCGGAGATCATCGAGTGGTTCACCGGGTCCGACGCGTACGGCGGGACGGGCGTCATCAAGGCGGGCAGCTCGGGCATCGAGACCGGCATGCCGTCGAAGGACCTCGCGCTCAAGTGGGACACGTTCTCCGAGGCGGCCCAGGCCCGCGAACTCGCCCGCGACGTCTGGGCGGAGGCCCTCCAGGCGGGGGCGCGACGGTCAAGCCGACCGGCGCCCCCGCCTGGCCGCTGAATTGTCAGGCATGTCGCCCTCCGCCATCCCACCTCCCACCCACCGCGACTGAGACCCTTGGTGCGGAAAGGGGCAGCACGTGGATGGGGCAGTGGCGGGATCCGGCTCGGGAGAGGGTGAGCAGCAGGCGCTCTTCGGGTGGGCGGACGCCGTGTCGGGGCAGGCTGCGCACGGGGCGTTCCGGGACAGTCCGCAGGCGCGGCGGATGCTCGATGTGCGGGAGGTCTACGCCGAGCCCGCGGCTCTCGACTCTCCGCGCGGGCAGCAGATCATGGCCCGGCTGCCGGGGGTGCCGGTGACCGAGGTCGACAGCCACTGGCGGATTCCCTCGCTGCACGGGAACGACGGCAACATCGGTCGGTGGGTCCGTATCAAGACCGAGACGCTTGTCCTCGGGGTCAAGCACCATCTCGTGACGCGGCCCAACGGCAGGTCGGCCGACTGGATCGCCCCTGGGGCCTCCAACGGGTGCGCGATGGCCTGCGCCTACTGCTATGTCCCTCGTCGCAAGGGCTACGCCAATCCCATCACACTGTTCACCAACATCGAGGCGATCGTGGCCCATGTCCGGCGCCACGTACGGGCCCAGGGACCCAAGACGGCACCCAACCAGTGCGATCCCCGGTCGTGGGTCTACGACATCGGCGAGAACGGTGACTGCTCCGTCGACGCCCTGGTCAGCGACAACACCGCGGATCTCGTCGCCGCGTTCCGCGGCCTGCCGACGGCGAAGGCGTCCTTCGCGACGAAGTTCGTCAACCCGGACCTCCTCGCGCTCGACCCCCAGGGGCGTACGCGGGTGCGCTTCTCCGTCATGCCGCCCGACGATGCCCGGCTCCTGGACATCCGCACCAGTCCGGTCACCGAGCGGATCGCGGCGGCCGCCGACTTCCTCGACGCCGGCTACGAGGTCCACTTCAACCTCTCGCCCGTCGTCCTGCGCCCCGGGTGGGAGCGGGACTGGGCCGACCTGCTCACCCACCTCGGCGACGTCCTGCCCGCCCGTGTGAAGGAGCAGGCAGCCGCCGAGGTCATCATGCTGACCCACAATCAGGCACTGCACGAGGTCAACCTGGGGTGGCACCCCCGCGCCGAGGAAGTGCTCTGGCAGCCGGACATCCAGGAGGTCAAGCGCTCACAGAACGGGGCCTTGAACGTTCGCTACGCCCTTGAGGTCAAGCAGCAGTCCCTGGCGCGGCTCCGGCAACTCCTCGCGCAGCTCGCGCCCTGGCTGCGCGTCAGGTACGCCTTTTGATCCGCCTACGCGTCCGCTCAGCTCCTCGGCCGACAGGTCGCCCGGCTGCCGGCGCATGCGCACGCTCTCCCGGGCGGCATCCTGGAGGGCCGCGTTCACCGGGGTGGGTACGCCGTGCTGCCGGCCCAGCAGCACCATCTCTCCGTTGAGGTAGTCCGTCTCGATCGAACCCGCGCCCCTCGCCAGGCTCTGCCAGGACGAGCCGCGGGCGCGCTCGCCGGGTACCGGCTGGGGGTCGACCGTCCCGGTGCGCAGCTCGGATATCTCGGCTCCGCTCGCGTAGGCGATCCCGGCGGCGTCGAGGGCCGCGGCGCCCTCGGCCTTCGCCCGGGTGATCAGGTCCTTCGCGGGGGCGTCCGATGCGGAACCGCACACCGCCTCTACGACATTGGCGAGGTTGCCCAGGAGTTTGCCGTACTTCCAGCGCATCACGTCCGCCGCTACCGGAGCCAGGAACTGGGCCTTCTCCAGGTCGTCCGCGATCCGCCGGGCGGTGTCGTCCGTGCTCCCCGCCCCCTCCTCGTCCACGGCCGCCCCGTACCGGCCGATGACCAGCGCGCCGGTGTACGGGCCGCAGGGCGCGACGACCTCGCCCGGGTTCAGGTGGCTGCTGGGCAGGATGACGCAGACCCCGTACACCTGGCGGAAGCGGCGCAGGGCCAGGCGCTCGTTCTCCACGCCGTTCTGGGCGCACACCACAGGCAGGCGTTCGCCCGCCGTGCCGCCGCCCGCGACCGGCCGCGCCGCCCACGCGTCGAGGGCGGCCACGCTGTCCTGGGTCTTGACGGCGAGTACGAGTACGTCGTCGGCGCGCAGTTCGACGTCCTCGGGGCGTGTCACGACCGGTACGTCGAGGATGAGCGTGCCGGTGGGGACCGTGAGGCGCAGTCCGTTGTCGCGCAACGCCTCGAAGTGCGCGCCGCGGGCCACCAGGACGACCGACTGGCCGCTTTCGTGCAGCCGCCCCCCGATCGAACCGCCGACTGCTCCGGACCCGATGATGATGTAGCGCATTCCGCTCCCGCTCCCCAGGCGCCGGCCGTCTCCGTGGTCGCGCCCACCGTACCCCGCAGGCGTTCCTGGCCCTGGTCCCACACCGGGTGCGTGACATGGACATCTGCGGGACGATCGTGGGGTACGGAACCTGCTGGGAGGAACGTATGGACCACTCGCGTGTACCGGTTCTTGAGGCGTTGCAGGAGTTCCGACGCCGTGGAGACGTGGTCTTCGGGCCGCCGGGGCACAAGCAGGGCCGTGGTGTCGATCCGCGCGTGGCGGACATCGTCGGCCTCGACGTGTTCCGCGCGGACGTCCTCTCCCTCAACGGCCTCGACGACCGCCGCCAGTCCCAGGGCGTGCTCAGTCGGGCGCAGGAGCTGATGGCCGACGCGGTCGGGGCCGACCAGGCGTTCTTCTCCACCTGCGGCAGCTCCCTGTCGGTCAAGACCGCCATGCTGGCCGTGGCCGGGCCCGGCGAGAAGCTGCTGCTGTCCCGCAACGCGCACAAGTCCGTGATCGCCGCCGTCGTGGTCAACGGGGTGGTGCCGATCTGGGTCCACCCGAAGTTCGACGAGGAGCGGCACCTCGCGCATCCGCCGGAGCCCGACGACGTACGCCGCCGCCTCCAGGAGCACCCGGACGCCAAGGGCATGCTGCTCATCACGCCCACCGACTGGGGCACCTGCGCGGACGTGGCGGGCGTGGCCCGGGTGTGCCACGAGTTCGACGTGCCACTGATCGTGGACGAGGCGTGGGGCGCCCATCTCCCCTTCCACCCGGAGCTGCCCGTCTGGGGGATGGACTCCGAGGCCGACCTGGTGGTGACCAGCGTCCACAAGATGGGCGGCGCCATCGAGCAGAGCTCCGTCTTCCACCTCCAGTACGACCGGGTGTCGCCCGAGGTCCTCAAGCAGCGGGAGGACCTGCTCGGCACCACCAGCGCCTCGTCACTGGTCTACGCGACCCTCGACGGCTGGCGCCGTCAGATGGTCGAACAGGGGCACGACCTCCTGGACGCGGCGCTGCGCCGCGCGGAGCGGATCAGGTCGGCCGCCGGTGATCTGCCGGGCCTGCGGCCCATGGGCGGGGAGGTCGTCGAGGAAGGGTTCGCCGCCGACTTCGACCCGCTCAAGATCGTGGTGGACGTACGGGAACTGGGCATCAGCGGCATGCAGGCGGCCGAGTGGCTGCGCACGCACCGGCACGTGGATGTCGGCGGCTCCGACACCTGCCGGATCAGCGCCTCGATCACGCACTCCGACGACGACGAGACGGAGAAGACCCTGCTGGGTGCCCTGCGCGCGCTCGTCGACAGCGCCGACTCCATCGAGAAGCAGCCGCCGGTCCGCCTGCCCGAACCCTCGGCCCTGGAGCTGGAGCAGGCGATGCGGCCGCGCGACGCGTTCTTCGCCTCGGTGGAGCACGTACCCGCCGAGCGCGCGGGGGGCCGTATCGCCGCCGAGATGATCAGCCCCTACCCGCCGGGCGTGCCCGTCGTCGCTCCCGGCGAGGTCATCACCGACGAGGTGGTGGAGTATCTGCGCAGCGGTGTCGAACACGGGGTCCTGATCCCGGACGCGGCCGACTCCTCGGTCGAGACGTTCCGCGTGGTGGCGCGGGACTGACTTGAGCCGGGCTCACCCGGGCTCACCCGGGCTGATGAGGAGCAGGGCGATGTCGTCGCCCGGGGTGGGCGCGTGCCGGATGAGCGCGTCGGCCATGGCGTCGAGGTCGGTGGGGTCCGCCTGTTCGATGAGGCCGGCGAGGGCCGCGGTGGCGTCGTCGATGTCGACTCCCGGGGCTTCGACGAGCCCGTCGGTGTAGAGCGCGAGCACACAGCCGGGCGGCAGCGGGAACTCCCGCGCCGTGTAGAGCGCGTCCGGTTCGATGCCGAGCAGGAGGCCGGGCGGGACGCGCAGGAGTTCGGTGCGTCCGTCGGCATGGCGCAGGAGGGGCGGCGGGTGCCCTGCGGTGGCCAGGCAGGCCCGGTTCCTGGCCAGGTCGAGGTGCACGTAGGCGCAGCTCGTGAAGAGGCCGGGGTCGAGATCGGTGAGCAGCCGGTTGGTGCGGGCCAGGACGTCGTCGGGGGACGCGCCCACGGTGGCGTGGGCGTGGACGGCCGTGCGGACCTGCCCCATGAGGGCCGCGGCGTCCACGTTGTGTCCCTGCACGTCGCCGATGGTGGCGCCCGCCGTGTGCGCGTCGAGGCGGATCAGGTCGTAGAAGTCGCCGCCGATGCCCAGGCCCCGGGCGGCGGGCAGGTAGCGCGCGGCGACGCGCAGGCCGGGGACGCGGGGCAGCGCGTGCGGCAGCAGGGCGGACTGGAGGCGGTGGGCGAGGTGGTGCTTGGCGTCGTAGAGACGGGCCCGGTCCAGGGCCTGCCCGACCAATCCTGCCAGCGAGGTCAGCACGGCGCGTTCGCCGGGCGGGAAGTGGCGGGGCCGGTCGTAGGCGAGGAGGAGTGACCCGATGGGGCGGCCGGACGCGATCAGCGGCAGGAACGCCCATGAGGCCATCCCGTCCTCGTGACGGGTGGTCGGGTAGGCGCGCTTCAGCTCGGCGAAGGTCGTGAAGAAGTCCGGGACACCGGTGGTGAGGACCTTGCCGCCGGGGATGTCCGAGTTCAGCGGGATCGCGTCGAAGCGGTCCATCAGCTCGGCGCGGTAGCCGCGCTCACCGAGGATCTTCAGACGGCCGTTCTCCGCGGTCATCAGCACCATGGCCTGTGCGCCCAGGGCGGGCAGCAGCTGATCGGCGGTCTGCTCGACCACGTCCTGTACACCGACGGCCTCGGTCAGGGTGGCGGCCAGGTGCATCAGGTGGTAGAGCACGGTGGCGCGGCTGGGGCCCGCGGTCGGCGCGGAGGGCGACGCGGACGCCTCCTCGGACGGGCCGCCGCGCGTGATGCGGACACTGATGCCGGAAGGGTCCGGGTACAGGTCGAAGGCCAGCCACACATCCGGCGGACGGCGGACGGTGAACGTCTGTGGCCGGCGGCTGACCAGCGCGGCCCGGTAGCGGTCCTCGACCTGGGGTACGTCCATCCACGGCAGCGCCTCCCAGGGCAGGGCGCCCAGCAGGGCGGCCGGATCGGCACCGAGGAGGCCGGCGGCGGCCGGGGTGACGAAGGTGATCCGGCCCTGCACGTCCAGTGCGCAGGACCCCCCGGGCAGACGGTCGACGAACGCCGCGAGCGCCGCCGCCTCGGCGGGGGAGGGGGTGCGCCCGGCCGGCGGCGACAGGGTCATCGGGCGCTCGGCGGGCAGCAACGGTTCGCCGCGGTCAGCGGCCTCTCGCAGGGCAACGCCCAGGCGGCGGCAGCCTGTCTCGACGGCGTCGCTCTCGTCAGGGCTCAGCCGGGGTGGATGGGCCCCGGACCACAGCAGAACCAACCCGCCCCGGACCGTGGTGCCGGAGGCGACGGGGGCGGCCGCCAGCGCGAAGTCGTACGGCAGTACGAGCGCCGGCCGGGGGTAGCGGCGCGCCATCTCCTCCTGGCCGCTGATCCAGACCAGGCGACGCTCGCGTACGGCGTCCGCGACCGGCATCGCGTCGGTCAGCGCGATCCGCCTCCACGGAGCGGCGATCCCGTGCGGAACCCCTGCCACGATGACCAGCCACAAGGCGTCGTCGCCGGGAGGACGCACATAGAGCAGCCCGCCGAACGCGCCGGTCTCACGGATGACGGAGGCCATCGCGGATTCCATCAGTCGCCACGCCCAACATCGCCCATAAGCGGACACTACGCCCAATCGGCGGTGCGGGCATCCGGCACCGGAGCGTTCCCGGAAACGCCTATCGGGCGCCTCCTCACAGGACCGCGAGCGGTTTCGCCCGCCCGACGGGAAGCCGGGTGGCCAGCGTGGCCGCGGTCCGTACGAAGGGGGTGGTCATGATTCCGGCGACGCTGGTGCGGCCGGCGATATAGGCGTCGAGGCGGCGCCACGCCGGAGGCAGGCGGGTCAAGGCGGTGTGCACGAGGCCGGGGTTGCGGGCGAAGAGGGTCATCAGGGCGCCGCTGGCGCGCATCTCGGCGCCGAGGATGTCGTCGACCTGCCGTCCGTAGTGGTCGGCGGCGTCCCCCTCGGCGGTGGCGTCCCCCTCGGCCGCGCCGACGAGGCGGGCGGCGGCGTGCCCCGCGAGTCTCCCTGAGCGCAGGGCGTAGGAGATGCCCTCGCGAGACCAGTGGTCGACGAGAGCCGCGGCGTCACCGGCGACCAGTACCCGTCCGCGGGACAGCGGCGAGTCGGGGCGGCGGCACCGCGTCAGGTGGCCGGTGTCGTGCAGGGGGCGGGGGCCCAGCAGGCCCTGGCGTGCGAGGAAGTCCTCCTTGTAGGCGCGGAGGGCGGCGGGGTTGCCCCGGGCGGCCACCACTCCGGCCGTACAGACGTCCCCCTTGGGGAAGACCCAGCCGAAGGAGCCCGGCAGCGGGCCCCACTCCATCAGGGCGCGTCCCCGCCAGCGGTCGGCCGTCCTCTCGTCGACCGGCACCTCGGCCTCCAGGGCGAGGTCGACCTGCGCGCATCGCACTCCGACGTACCGGGAGACCCTGCTCGCACTGCCGTCGGCGCCGACGACCGCACGGGCGCGGAGGGTGTCGCCGCGGTTCGTCCGCACGGTGACGGTGTCGCCCTCCTGTTCCAGGGTGGTCAGCGCGGTGCCGTCGCGGACCTCGGCGCCCGCCGCGGCGGCGGCCTCGGTCAGCGCCGCGTCGAGTTCGCTGCGGTAGACCATGGCGCAGGTCGGGGAGGCGGAGTCGAGGGTGCGTTCTCCGCGGCCGTTGTGGGCGAAGGTGAACCGGCGGGCCGTGTCGCGGATGTTCAGGGGCAGGCCGGGAGGCAGGGCGGCGAGGGAGGCTCCGATGAGGCCGCCGCCGCAGGTCTTGTAGCGGGGGATGGTGGCGCGCTCCAGCAGCAGGGTCTCGCAGCCGTTCTCGGCGGCGACGCGGGCGGCGGTGGTACCGGCCGGACCGGCGCCGACGACGATCACGTCCCAGATGCCGGGTGCGCGGGTGGGCGTGGGAGGAGGGGGCATGCGGTGGTCCCGTCAGTTGGAGGCGGCCGAGCAGACCGCCGGGGATTCCGGCTCGGAATCCGCCTCTTCCGGCCCCTGCTCGGGGTGGAGGCGGCCCAGGAGATAGCGGGTGAGCGCGGAGGCCGTCGGGTGGGTCCACATCACCGTGGTGGGGATGTCCAGGCCCAGTTCGCGCTGGAGGCGGTTGCGCAGGGCGATGGCCATGAGCGAGTCGAGGCCGAGTGTGACCAGGGACGTGTTGGCGTCGAACCGGTCGGTGCCGAGCCGCAGGACCGCGGCGATGTGGCCGACGACCTCCGGTTGCAGCAGCTGCCGCCGCCGCTGCGGGCTGTCCGCGTCCCTCAGCGAGTCCAGCAGGGCGCTGCGGGCGCCGGCGGCCTCCGCGCCCGCCGCCGGGGTGGCCAGCTCGGCGAAGAAGGCGGTGCGGCCGGTCGCGGGGTAGGACTCCAGCCACCGGGACAGGTCGACAGGCGTGTAGGCGGTGCGGTCGCGGTCGTGGCAGAGGATGCGCTCCAGGGCGGCGACGCCCTCCGCGGGCTCGATCATGGCGTAGCCGCGTTCCGCCATCCCGGTGCCCCGGCCGACCTCCGCCCACGGCCCCCAGTTGACGCAGGTGGCGGGCAGTCCCTGGGCCCGGCGCCAGGACGTGAACTCGTCCAGCCAGGCGTTGGCGGCCGCGTAGGCGCCCTGCCCCGGGTTGCCGAGGAGGGAGGCGGCGGAGGAGAAGGTGACCCACCAGTCCAACTCCTGGCCGCTTACGGCGTGGTGGAGCAGCCATGCTCCCGTCGCCTTGGGGCGCCAGACCCTCTCCAGAAGGGCGGCGGAGAGGTTGGCGACGGTGGCGTCCTCGACGACGGCCGCGGCGTGGACGACACCGCGCAGGGCGTGGCCGGTCTCCAGGGCGGCCCGTACGAGGGCGTCGGCGACACCCGGCTCGGCGAGGTCACCGCTCACCACCTCGACACGGGTGCCGAAGTCCTCGGTGAGGGCGTCTAGGGCGGCGCGCGTGGCCGCGGTGGGTGCGCCGCGCGAGGTCAGTACGACCGCGGCGGCGCCTCGTTCGGCCAGCCACTGGGCGACCAGGAGCCCAAGGCCGCCGAGCCCGCCCGTGACCAGATAGCTCCCGTCGCGCCGGACGACGGGCACGTCCTCGGGGCGCACGTGCAGCAGGTCGATGCCCGTGGTCGGCCAGGTGAGGACGAGCTTGCCCGTGTGCCGGGCGGACGCCATCGTGTGGAAGGCCGACGACGCCTCGGCGACGGGGTGCTCGGTGACGGGCAGCAGCGGCAGGGTCCGGGCCGCGAGCATCCCGGCCAGCTCGCGGTAGCCCTCGGCGAGCAGCTCCGGGTCCTGCCGCATCATCATCAGTACGTCGACACCGGCGAAGGTGACGTTGCGGTGGAAGGGCAGCAGCCCCAGGCGGGAGTTGGCGTAGATGTCCCGCTTGCCGAGTTCGATGAACCGGCCCCGGTGCGCGAGCAGATCCAGGCCGGCCGACTGCGCAGGACCGGTGAGGGAGTTGAGTACGACGTCGACGCCGCGGCCCCCGGTCAGGTCGCGCACCTGGTCGGCGAAGTCCAGGGTGCGGGAGTCCATGACGTGCCGGACGCCGAGCCCGCGCAGGTACGCCCGCTTGGCCTCGCTGCCCGCGGTGGCCAGGACCTCGGCGCCGCAGGCCCGCGCGAGGTTCAGCGCGGCCAGACCGGTGCCGCCGCTCGCCGAGTGGATCAGCACCTTCTCGCCCGGCCGGAGCCGGGCCAGGTGCCGCAGGGCGTACCAGGCGGTCAAGTAGGCGCACGGCAGGGCGGCGGCGTCCCGCGTGCTCACCTCGTCCGGCACCGGCAGGAGGCAGTCGGCGCGGACGGTCGCGAAGGACGACATGACGGCGGACTGCTCCCCGTCCACGAACATGGCGGCCACGCGGTCGCCCTCCTGCACGCTCCGGACGCCGTCCCCGACGGCGGTGACGACGCCCGCGCCGTCGAACGCGCTGACGTCCATACGCTCATCGCCCGTGCTGAAGCGCTGGTAGACGCCCATCGCCTGGAGCACGTTGATGAAGTTGACGCTGGTGGCGTCGGCCCTGACCTCGACCTCGCCCGGTCCGGGCCCGCGGCGCGGCTGGACGACGAACTCGAACGAGTCCAGGTCGCCGGGGTGCGCCAGGTGCAGGGCCACCCGGTCCTGCTCGCGGTCGACCGTGGTCCGGCGGCGCTCCCGCCCGTCCAGCGGGGCGTTGCGCAGGCGCGCCAGGTGGCGCGTCCCGTGCCGGTAGGCGACCTCGTCCTGCTCGTCGGGGCAGGACAGCAGCTCGGCGGCCACTTCCGCGGCCGGCGTCCCCGCGTCGACGTCCAGGACACCGGGGCGCAGTTCGGGGTGCTCGTAGCTCAGGACCCGCACGAGCCCGCGCAGCCCGGCCTGGCCCAGGTCCGGCTGGTCGTCGGGAGTGACGTGCTGCGCGGTGCCGGTGACGGTCCACAGGCGCGGCGCCGCCCCGCTGTCCGTGCCCCGCGCGAGTGTGCTGGCCGTCTCCGCCAGGCGGGCGACCTGCCGCCTCGCCCGGAGATCGGGTGACATGACGTCGGTCGGCGCTCCGTCGGCTCCGGTGTGCGGCGCGGGCAGATACACCACGGCCCGCGGCATCTGCCCGTCGGCCGCGGACGCCGCCGACGGAGTGCAGGCGGCGTCCCCGGTGAGCGCCCTGACGTCCACGGTGGCGCCCCGCCCCTCCAGGGCCCCGCGCAGGGCGGCCGCGTACGACTCGCGTCCCGCTTCCGCCAGAAGGGTCCAGTTCCCGGGCGCGGCATGCGGCGCCGGACGCTCGCTGGGCTCCCAGGCCGACCGGAGCAGACGCTGTCCGAAGCGTTCCTGAGCGCTCTCGGCGGGCACGTGGCGGAACTCCACGCCGGTGGCGTCGGCGGCCACGGACCCGTCGTCGGCCCAGAGCCGGAAGTCCGCGATGTACCGCTCGCCGTCGAGGAGTTGGAGGGTGACCAGGCAGTACCCGCTGAGCGGGAGCGTCCCGTACAGCCGCAGCGACTCGATGCCCCGGGGCAGGATGCCCCCGGCGGGCACGGCGCCGCTGCGCAGTACGGCGCCCGCCACGGCCTGGAGGCAGGTGTCGAGCGCGACGGGATGGCAGTGCAGTGCCCGCGCCCCGGCCCGGCCCTCGTCCGGGACCCGGAGGCGGGCCAGGAGGCGGGTGCCCGGGAGGCCGGCGGGGGACCCGTCCGTGTACAGCGCCTGGAGGCCGAGGAACGGCGGTCCGTGGTGCACGCCGCGTTCCTCGCGCATCTGCCGGTAGACGTCCGCCGCGTCCACTGCGTGCGGGAACTCCGCGAGCAGTTGCCGAGGGTCCCGGCCCTCCGGGGCCGGTTCGCCTTCGGGCGTGCGGCGCAGGGTCGCCCGGGCGTGCTGGACGGAGGTGCCGTCGGGGGCCGTGCTGACCACCCGCCAGCGGGCGGTGTCCGGTCCTGCCGCCTCGGCGGTGGCGGTGACGGACGTGCCCTCGGACGCCGGCAGCAGCAGCCGCTGGAGGTCGATGCCGGTGACGCGCAGGCGTTCCGGGCCGGTGGTGTACAGGTCGGTGGCGGCGGCGACGGCCATCTCGCACAGCGCGGCGCCGGGCACCACGGCGACATCGTCGACGCGGTGGGCGTCCAGCCAGGGCAGTGTCGTGGGCGTGACGCGGGTCTGCCACAGGTGGCGGCCCTCGCTGTCGGGGTCCGCGGTGTGCGGACCGGTGAGCGGGTGCGCGGCGGGGGAGGAGTGGGCGCCGGACGACTGCCGCAGCGGGGAGGGGTCGACGACGTACCTCGTACGCTCCCAGGTGGTCGGCGGTACGTCGGCCAGTGTCCCCTCGCGGTAGCGGTCGGCCCAGTCCAGCGGATGGCCGGCGCAGTGCAGCGCCGCCACGCTGGTGTGGAAGGCCAGGGTGTCGTCGGTGTCGCGCAGCAGGGAGGGCACGACCGCGGTGCCGGTGTGGCCGTGCGCCGTGAGCGTGGCCTGCACCGGGTGGACGAGCACGGGGTGGGGGCCGATCTCGACGAACAGCCGGTGGCCGTCCTCGGCCGCGGCCCGCACCGCGTCGGCGAAGCGCACCTCTCGGCGGAGGTTGTCCGACCAGTAGGCGGCGTCGAGGACGGCACGTTCGCGCGGGTCGTCGGTGACGGTGCTGTAGAAGGCCGTGCCCGGCGATCCGCCGGCGACGTCGGCGAGCGCGTCGGCGAGGTCGGGCAGGATCGGGTCCATGTGGGCGGTGTGCGAGGCGACGTCCACCTCGACCACGCGGACGCCCACGCCGCGCGCGTCCCACTCCTCGGCGAGGCGGCGGACGCGGTCGGCGTCCCCGCCGACGACGGTGTTCTCCGGCGAGGTGACGACCGCGACGGTGACCCCTCGTACGTCCTGTTCCGCCAGGAGCCGTTCGGCCTCGTCGCGTCCCAGGGCGACCGAGGCCATCAGCCCCTGCCCGGCGGCCCGCAGGATCAGCCGGGAGCGGCGGCAGATGACCCGTACCCCGTCGCGTACGCTCAGCGCTCCCGCGGTCACCGCGGCCGCGACCTCTCCCATGGAGTGGCCGATCACGGCCGCCGGTTCCACGCCGTGGGAGCGCCACATCGCCGCAAGGCCCAACTGGACGGCGAAGATCACCGGTTGCACCCGGTCGAACCCGGTCACCACCTCGGGGCGGCACAGGGTCCGGCGCAGAGAGAAGCCGGACTCCCCGGCCACGAGCGGTTCCAGCTCGTCGATGACCCGGGTGAACTCCGGGTCGTGGTCCAGGAGTTGGCGGCACATGCCCGCCCACTGAGAGCCGTGACCCGAGAAGACCCACACCACGCCCCGCCCCGCGTCGGGCACCGCCCTGCCGGTCGCCACCCCGGTGCGGGGCGCGGCCCCGGCCGCCAGCTCCGCCAGCCGTGCCACCAGCTCCGGCCGGTCGGCGGCGACCACCGCGGCTCGTTCGCGGGCGGGCGAGCGGCGCGTGGCCAGCGTGTGCGCCACGTCGCCCAGCGGCGTCTGTGCCCCCTCGACCCTCAGCCACTCGGCCAGCCGGCCGGCCGCGGACCGCAGGGCCACGGGCGTGCCCGCGGAGAGCGGGAACACGCGCGGTGCTCCGCGGTCCCGGGCCGCGGCGGAGTCGGCGGGCGGCGCAGGACGGGGCACGCGCGGGACGGGAGCGGGCGCGGGAGGCTGCTCCAGTACGACGTGGACATTGGTGCCGCTGATGCCGAAGGAGGACACCGCGGCCAGCCGGGTGCCGTCCCGTACCGGCCACTCGGTGGTGTCGGTGGGCACGAAGAGGCGGGTGCCGCTGGGGTCGATCTGCGGGTTCCAGCTGTTGAAGTGCAGACTCGCGGGGACCTTGCCGTGCCGCAGGGACGCGATGGCCTTCAGCAGACCCGCCACGCCCGACACGGGCTCGGTATGGCCGATGTTCGTCTTCACCGAACCCAGCGCGCACTTGTCGCGGCCCTTGCCGTAGACCGCCGCCACCGCGGCGAACTCGATGGGGTCACCCACCGCCGTGCCCGGCCCGTGCGCCTCCACCATCCCGACGTCACCGGCCTCGACGCCCGCGCGCTCCAGCGCGAGGTGGTACAGATCGATCTGCGCGGACTCCGAGGGCGCGCTCAGCCGCGTGCCGCGGCCGTTCTGGTTGACCGCCGTACCGCGCACCACGGCGAGTACCCGGTCCCCGGCCCGTACGGCGTCCGACAGGCGCTTGAGTACGACCACACCGCAGCCCTCACCGCGTACGTAACCATCGGCGGCGGCGTCGAAGGCGTGGCAGCGGCCGGTGGGCGAGAACACACCCCACAGCGCGGGGGCGATGACGCCCTCGGGCCCCAGGGTCAGCATGGACGCCCCGGCCAGCGCCACGTCCGACTCACCGGTCCGCAGGCTCTGGCAGGCGGTGTGCACGGCGACGAGGCCGGACGCGCACGCGCTCTCCAGGACGACCTGCGGCCCCCTCAGGTTCAGCATGAAGCCCACGCGGCCGGGCCCGATGCTGTCGAAGCCGGTGTACATCGCGTAGGCGTTGACGTCCTCCAACGGCCGCTGCACACGCAGCATGTAGTCCTTCTGATAGATCCCGAAGAACATGCCCGTCGGCGTGCCGGACAGCCGCTGGGCCGGAATCCCGGCGTGCTCGACGGCCTCCCAGGCCACCTCGGACAGCAGCCGGTGCTCCGGATCGACCCAGGGCGCTTCGTCCGCGTTGATCCCGAAGAACTCCGGCTCATAGGCGTAGACATCGTCGTCCAGGAAGCAGCCGTAGCGCAATCGGTCCGCGACCTGGGCGGGAAGGCCCGCCAGCTCCGCCCGCTCCCACCGCTCGGCGGGCACCTCCCGCACCGTCTCCCGGCGCGCCATCAGCAGGCGCCACAGTGAGGTGAGCGAGCTGACCTCACCGGGGAACCGGCAGGCGGCTCCGACAATCGCGATCGGCTCGTCCTGGCCCGCTCCGGGCTCCTGGAAGCCGGGTCGTGCATGCATGGGCGGTTCGTCCTTCGTCACGAGGAAGCCGGGAGACGGCCGGCTTCCGGCGCACTCCCCGCCACGCGGTCGGATCGATCGTGCGCGGCAGTAGACATTTCGGCATGTGACGGGACGTGGGCAAAGGGCGTACGGGCTTCGGGCGGTGGCACGTTACGGGAGTGCCCACACCCCAACGCACCAGGTTCAGCCACTTGGGCGGGCGCTTAGAGAATCATCGTTCCGGTGAGCGGTCAGGCGTAATGCCGATAAACCGCCTGCGCCACGCACGCCGGCTTGTCGCTGCCCTCGACCTCCACGGTGAACGTCAGCGGCATCTGTACGCCGTTGCCCTTCACCTCCTCCACCGCGCCGACCGTGCCGTGCAGGCGGATCTTCGCGCCGACGGGGACGGGGCTGGGGAAACGGACCTTGTCCAGGCCGTAGTTGACGCTCATGGAGACGCCCGTGATGTCCAGCAGCTCGTTGAAGAGCGGGATGATGAGGGACAGGGTCAGGTAGCCGTGCGCGATGGGGGCGCCGAAGGGGCCGGCCTTCGCCTTCTCGGGGTCCGTGTGGATCCACTGGTGGTCGTCGGTGGCGTCGGCGAAGGTGTTCACCCGCTCCTGGGTGATCTCGCGCCATTCGGTGCGGCCGAGGTCCGCGCCGGACAGGGACGTGAGTTCGGCGAGGCCGTGGGCGGTGGTGGCGGGCACGGGGGTGTCCATGGGGTGGTGTCCTTTCGTCAGCGCGTGAAGGCTTCGCGCAGGGCGGGCTTGATGATCTTTCCTGAGGGGGTACGGGGCAGAGCGTCCGTGAAGACCACGGACTTGGGGATCTTGTATTTGGCCAGCCGGCCCCGCAGATGGTCGAGGACGCCCTGTTCGTCGGCGTCGGCCGACGGCCGGAGGACGATCACGGCACGGCCCACCTCGCCCCAGACCTCGTCCGGCACCCCGATCACCGCGCACTCCGCGACCGCGGGGTGCCCGAGGAGCGCGTTCTCGACCTCGGCCGGGTAGACGTTCTCGCCGCCCGACACGAACATGTCCTTGACCCTGTCGACGATGTACGCGTATCCGTCGTCGTCGGTCCGGGCGATGTCGCCGGTGCGCAGCCAGCCGTCGGCGGTGAAGGCCGCCGCGGTCTCGTCGGGGCGGCCCCAGTAGCCCGTCATGACGTTGGGGCCGTGGGCCAGGATCTCGCCGGGGCGGTCCGGTGGGGCGTCGGCGCCGTCGGGCAGCACCACGCGCGTGTCGGTGAAGAAGTGCGGCACGCCCGCGGAGCCCGCCTTGGACGCGCTCTGCTCACGGTCCAGGTAGAGGACCCCGGGGGATGCCTCCGTCATGCCGTAGCCCTGGCAGAAGGCCAGGCCGCGGTCGACGTAGGCGGCGATGGTGCGGGCGGGGACCGGTGCCCCGCCGCAGTTCAGCGTGCGCAGGCTGGAGAGGTCGGTGTCGGTCCACCGCGGCCTCGCGGCCATGGCGTCGTACATGGTGGGGACGCCGAACATGTAGGTGACGCGGGCCGTTTCGATGAGCCCGAGGACGCGGTCGGGGTCGAACGCGCCGAGCAGCACGACCCGGCCGCCCTTGAGGAGCGTGGGCAGGCAGATCATGTTGAGACCGGCCGTGTGGAACAGCGGGGCCACGACCAGCGCCACCTCATCGGCGGACAGATCGGTGTCGACGAGGACGTTGACGCTGTTCCAGACGATGTTGGCGTGGGAGAGGACCGCGCCCTTGGGGCGGCCGGTCGTCCCGGAGGTGTAGAGGATCATGCAGGGCTCGTCGAGCGCCACGCTCACGTCCAGCGCCTCGATCCCGCCGTCCGCCAGCAGGTCCTCGTACGCGAGGGCCCCGTCGTGGGCTCCCTGGAGAGCGACACGGTGGTGCACACCGGCCTGGGCCGCGGCCGCCTCGGCGGCCTCCGTCTGCTCCGGGGCGTGGATCAGCACCGTGCAGCCCGAGTCGGAGAGGTTGTACGCCAACTCCGGTGCCGCCAGGCGCGTGTTGAGCGGTACGAAGATCGCTCCCAGCGCTCCGGCGGCGAACAGGGTCTCCAGGAAGGCGGGATGGTTGGCGCCCAGATACGCGACCCGGTCGCCCCGGCCCGTTCCCAGCGTGCGCAGCGCGTGGGCCAGGCGCTGCACCCGCCGGTGCAGTTGGCCGTAGGTCCAGGTGCGGTTCTCGTGGACCACGGCGATCCGGTCGGGCGTCTTGCGGGCCCGGCGCGCCGGCCAGGAGCCTATGCCTTGGTTCAACACGGCGAACCCCTTTCAGTCCTTGAGCAGGCCGAGCAGGCGGGCGGCGTTCTCCTTGAGGATCTTCGGGCGGACCTCGGGCTTGATGTCGAGCCTCTCGAAGTCGGCGAGCCACCGGTCGGGGGTGATGACGGGGTAGTCGGAGCCGAAGAGGACCTTGTCCTTGAGCAGCGTGTTGGCGTACCGCACCAGTTGCGGCGGGAAGTACTTCGGCGACCAGCCGGACAGGTCGATGTACACGTGCGGCTTGTGCGTGGCCACCGCCAGCGCCTCGTCCTGCCAGGGGAACGACGGGTGCGCCAGGATGATCCGCAGCTGCGGGAAGTCCACGGCGACGTCGTCGACCAGCATGGGGTCCGAGTACTTCAGCCGGATCCCGCCGCCGCCGGGAACACCCGCGCCGATGCCGGTCTGACCGGTGTGGAACAGCGCCGGTACGCCCAGTTCCTCGATGGCCTCGTACAGCGGATAGGCGAGCCGGTCGTCGGGGGAGAACGCCTGGATGCTGGGGTGGAACTTGAAGCCCCGCACCCCGTGCTCCGTCACCAGGCGGCGGGCCTCCCGCACCCCGGCCCGGCCCTTGTGCGGGTCGACGCTGGCGAACGGGATGAGTACGTCGGCGTGGGCCGCGCAGCTCCCGGCGATCTCTTCGTTGGAGATCCGCGGGTGGCCGGTGGCGTGCTCGGCGTCCACGGTGAACACCACGGCGGCCATGCGGCGCTCGCGGTAGTACGCGGCCATCTCGTCGATCGTCGGCTGCCGGTGGCCGTGTGCCTTGAAGTACTTCTCGGAGGCGCCGAACAGTTCGGGGCTGAGCGCTCCGTGGCCGTCCTTCGACACCTCGGCGTGCGTGTGCACGTCTATGGCGGTCAGCTGAGCGACGTCCAGCATCCGGATCACGCCCCCGGAGCCTGGGGAGCCGGGATGCCGTACGTCTCCGGTTCGGCGCCGACTCCGCCGTGCCACCCGGCGGCGATCGCGTCGGCGCTCCAGCCGCCGTCGGCAAAGGCGACCGCCTTCTCCTTGGGGTGCGCCCAGAGGGCCAGCCGGTCGCCGCCGACGCCGATGGCCTGGCCGGTGACGTCCTTGGCGGCGTCCGAGGCCAGGAAGGTGATCAGCCCGGCGACGTCATCGACGGTGCCGAGCCCCTCGTCCTTGCGCAGCCAGTCCGGCAGCGGTTCGCCGGTGCGCTCCGACTCCGCGATGACGGGGGCGAAGGCCGGGATGGTCCTGGTCATCTCGGTGGCCGCGACGGGGACGACCGCGTTGACGGTGACGCCGGCCCTGGCCAGCTCCATCGCCCAGGTCCGCGCCATCGCGACGATGCCCGCCTTGGCGGCCGCGTAGTTGGTCTGGCCGAAGTTGCCCCGCTGCCCCGCCGGTGAGGAGATGAGGACGATGCGGCCGCCGGTGCCCTGTTCGCGCATCCGGACCGTGGCCGCCCTGGCGCACGTGAACGTGCCCCGCAGATGGACCTTGACCACGGCGTCGAAGTCGTCGTCGGTCATCTTCCACAGCACGCGGTCGCGCAGGATGCCCGCGTTGCTGACGAGCACGTCCAGGTGCCCGAACTCCCGCACCGCCGTGTCCACGAGCCGGTCGGCCGCCTCGCTGTCACCCACCGCGGCGACGACGCCGGCCGCCCTGCCGCCCGCCGCGGTGATCTCCGCGACCGCCGCGTCGACCGCCTCGCCGTCCACGTCGTTGACGACGACGGCGGCTCCGGCCGCGGCGAGAGCCCGGGCGTAACCCAGGCCGAGGCCGCGCCCGCTTCCGGTGACGACGGCGGCTTTCCCGTGCAGATCCATGTCCGGCACCTCTCATGTGGTGCGGATGCCGAGTGCGTCGGCCCCGCTGGTAGATCGACAATCGACAGGAATCCTGATGAACGCGTCGAGCGTCAGTGTTCGCGATGATCAGGATTCCTGTCAATGGCCTAGGGTGGAGACCATGAGTCCTTCGCTGCTCTACCTGGTCAAGCGCGCCGAGCTGGTGGTGCGGGCGCGCCTGGAGGAGATGCTCAAGCCGGCCGGCATCACGGCCCTGCAGTACACGGCCCTCACCGTGCTCGAGCGGCACGACGGCGTGTCCGCCGCCCAGCTCGCCCGGGACTCCTTCGTCACGGCGCAGACCATGTCCGACATGGTGCGGGCGCTGGAGAGCCGCGCCCTGATCCGCCGCGAGTCCAACCCGCTCAACCGCAGGGAGAGGCTCATCCTGCTCACCGACGCGGGGCGCGGGCTGCTGGCCGAGTACGCCGGACCGGCCGCGCGGCTCGAAGAGCGCATGGTCGCCGAGTTCAGCGCCGAGGAGGTCGGGCGGTTCCGTGACGCCCTGAACCGCGCCTGGCGGTCGCTGTCCTGAGGCTCGCCGTCTCTATCGGAGCGCGTACATGCGGATGGCGACCACGTCGTCGCCCTCCGGCCGGGCCAGGCCGACGAAGACCGTCTCGGCGAGCCACCGGTGGGCGGGGGCGTCGGTCCGGAAGACCGGTGACGTCCGGTAGTAGTGCCCGGCCTCCGAGACCTGGAGTCCACCGTCGTACTGGTCCGGGCTGTCGGCCTTCGGCCGGTAGAAGCCGCGGTTGGCGATGTCGATCACCGCGCCGTCCTCGGCCCGGATCAGGTACCGCGCGTCGAGCTCGCAGACCTCGCCGCGGGTGCTGCTCCAGTCCCCGCCGCCCGCGAGAACCTCGCCGCGGAGCAGGGGGCCGTCCACGCTGCCGCCGACGATGGGGGTGAACTCGGTGACCTCCCCGTCGCCGTGGCCGATGTGGAGCGTTTCGGTGACGTGGGCGCGGATCTCGAAGGCGAAGTCGAGGGCGGGGGCGAAAGGCATGGCGGGGCTCCTCTGAGTGGGCTCGCACCGGCGCTCGTCGGCGGTCGTCGGCGGTCGGCAAAGGCGCTTGCGCGTGACCGTGGCCGAGTTCGAGCGGGGGTGGCGGGGGTCTTGACTCGTCAGCTCACCAGATGCGAGCGTGAGATGCAACAGTGTTATATGACATTCATTTACGACGTCTCGCCGGCATCTCCCATGCCGTGAGGTGAGCGTCCCTCTCCCTTACCTCCGCTCGGCAAGGAGCATCAGTCATGGCTGCGAGAAAACGGATGCTGACGTTGCTCATGGGTGTGGGGCTGCTGACCACGGCCGCCTGCACCTCCGCGTCCGGCGGGGCCGACGGCCCGCCCCGGAACACGCGCCTCACCACCACCACGCCGCCCGGCCCCGCCGCCGTCGACCGCGTGACCTGGGCCCTGCCCTACGGCGAGCCGACGACCCTGGACCCCGCGAAGGTGGGCGACTACTCGCCCCAGACGGTCGGCGCGAACCTCTGCGACACGCTGACGCGGATGAACGCCGACTTCTCCCTGAGCCCCGGCCTCGCCCGGAAGACCACCTGGTCCGACAGCCGGACCCTGGTGCTCGACCTGAGGTCCGACGTGCGGTTCTGGGACGGCTCCCGCATGACGCCGAAGGACGTCGTCCACAGCCTGGAGCGGCAGCGGGACCCCAAGACGCAGGCGCTGTACGGGAACTACCTCTCCGCGGTGACGTCGATCAAGGCCACCGGAGCCCACCAGGTGACGCTGCGCACCAAGACGTACGACCAGACCCTGCCCAAGGCGCTCGCCACGTCGTTCGGCGCGGTGAACAAGAAGGCGTACGCCGAAAAGGCCGGCCCCGCCTACGGCACCGCCAAGGGCGGCCTCATGTGCACGGGACCGTTCGAACTCGGCTCGTGGAAGTCCGGCGCCGGCATCACCCTCAAGCGCAACGACGCCTACTGGGACACGAAGCTGAAGCCGAAGGCGGAGAACATCGACTTCAAGTTCATCACCAACAGCAAT
The DNA here is from genome assembly GCF_053591415.1 of Streptomyces sp. NPDC003032. Classification (NCBI taxonomy): domain Bacteria; kingdom Bacillati; phylum Actinomycetota; class Actinomycetes; order Kitasatosporales; family Streptomycetaceae; genus Streptomyces; species Streptomyces sp. NPDC003032. The sequence continues at coordinate 42,455 of NZ_JBSFTT010000017.1, forward strand.
ACGCTGACCAGCGCCCTGCTGTCCGGCGAGGTGGACGGCACCTACGAACTGCCGCCCAGCAGCGCCACCGCGCTCGCCAAGGCCGACAACGGCGCGACCCACCTCGGCCCCTCCACGCAGAACGTCCTGCTGATCCCCGCCAACGCCAAGTCCCCGGCCGCCGACCGCCGGCTCCTGGACGCGCTGTCGTACGCCATCGACCGCGACGCCCTGATCAAGAACGTCTTCGGCGGCGACGCCACCACCCTGAAGACGCTCGTCCCGCCCCTCACTTGGCGGGGCGACCCGGAAGCCGCCCGGTTCGACGCCGCGTACAAGGCGCTGCCCGCCGTGCCGAAGCCGGACCTGGAGCGCGCCAAGAAGCTGGTGAAGCGGGCGGGTGCGCCGGCGCGGCCTCTGGTGGCCGCCATTCCCGCCGGGGACCAGCGGGGGCTCCAGGCGCTGACGTTCATCCAGGCGGCGGCCAAGAAGATCGGCGTCGACATCCGCATCAAGCAGCTCCAGCCCACCGAGATGTCGTCCCTCTTCTACGACCCGTCCGTACGCGAGGACCTCGACCTCGTCCTCACCTTCGGATACGTCGGCATGCCGGACCCGGCGTCGTACGTCGCGGAGATGGTCACCCCGCGCGGCATCTTCAACTGGACCGACTACCGCAACGCCGACGTGAGCCGGCTGCTCGACCGGGCCCGCACGTCCTTTGACCCCGCCAAGTCGGCCAAGGCGTACGCCGAAGCGCAGGCGCTGTTCACCCCCACCGTCCCGGTGGTCCACCTCGCCACCACCCATGAGCGCATGTTCATGAACGAGCGCATCAGTGGAGCGCCCACCTCCTTCGCCTACATGAGCATGCCGTGGGCCGCCCACCTCGGCGGCACGGCCAAGTGACCCCGCACACGCCCACCTCACAGGAGACGACGATGACCGACACCCCGGGCGACAAGCCGCTGTGGGACCGCCCGGCCGCCGAACTGGCCGCCGGGATCCGCGACAGGACCTTCTCCGCCACCGAGGTCGCCGCCGCGTTCCTCGCGCGGATCGACGTGACCAACCCGGCGCTCAACGCCCTCGTGGACATCAGGGCCGAGGAGGTGCTCGCCCGCGCGGCGACCGCGGACGCGGCGGTCGCGGCCGGTGCGGAGCTGCCTCCGCTGCACGGCGTACCGGTCTCCACGAAGATCAACACGTCGCTGCGCGGGCACGTCAGCTCGCACGGCGTCAAGGCGTGGGCCGGTGCCGTGGCGCCGGACGACGCGGAGTGCGTCGCCGCGCTGCGGCAGGCCGGCGCGAACTTCCTGGGCCGCAGCAACAGCCCGGCCTTCGCCGTCCGCTGGTTCACCGGCAACGACCTGCACGGCAGGACGCTCAACCCGTGGGACAGCGGGCGCACACCGGGCGGCTCCTCCGGAGGCGCCGCATCGGCGGTCGCGGCCGGGATGGTGCCGATCGCGCAGGGCAACGACATCGGCGGGTCGATCCGCTTCCCCGCCTACTGCTGCGGCGCGGTCGGACTGCGTCCCACGATGGGCCTCGTCTCCGGCACGGAACCGCGCGGGGCCGAGGAGTTCGACAGTCCCATGTCCTTCCAGACGATGGCCGTGCACGGCCCGCTCGGCTGGACCGTCGACGACGTCCGGCGAGGGCTGCACGCCATGGTGACGCCGGACCTCGTCGACCCGGTGGGCCTCCCGGCGCGGCCCCCGCTGGGTCTGCCCGGCCGGAAGAAGATCGCGATCGTACGGAGTGTCGGCCTCGCCGAGCCGCACCCCACCGTGAACGCCGCGCTCGACCGGGCGGCGCGGTGGCTGAGCGAGGCCGGGCACGACGTGGAGGAGGTCGAACTGCCGCTGCTCGGCGAGGCGGCCCTGCTCTGGTCGCTGCTGCTCTATGAGGAGCTGCGGACGATGCTGCCCGAGATCGAGCGCTTCGGCGACGAGTCGGTAAGGGTCTCCCTCACCTCCTCCTTCACCGCCGCCGCGGAGACCTGGGGCGAACGGCCCACCCTGGACGCCTACATCAAGGGCTACGCCCGGCGCGGCACCCTCATCAGCCGCCTCCAGCGGTACCTGGGCGACGACCGGATCCTGATGACGCCGGTCTCCGCCGAGCCGCCGTTCGAACAGGACGCCGACCTGGCCGGCGACGCCCGGGTACGGGAACTCCTCGCCGCGCAGTGGCCCATGCAGGCCGTGCCGGTGCTCGGTTTCCCGGCGATGTCCGTACCGACGGGCACCCGCGACGGCCTCCCGACAGGCGTCCAGCTGATCGGCGGCCGCTTCCGCGAGGACGCGCTGCTCCACGTGGCATCGGACATCGAGACCAGGACGGACCGCACACGCCCGTCCCTGGCCGGGGCCCGCGCCGCCTGACACACGCTCGACGCACCCCGCAGACGGTCGCGCCCCCGCCGGTCTCCTGGACCGGCGGGGGCGCGGGCATTGGCTCAGGCCGCAGGCCGGTCCACCCGTCTCCGTGGCTTCCAGCCAGGCTTCGGGACGGAGTCGATGAGGCGCCGCGTGTACGGGTCCTGAGGGGTTTCGAGGACGGTGGTGACGGGGCCGCGTTCGATGACTCGTCCCGACCGCATCACCAGTACCTCTTCGCTGATGTGCCGGACGGCGCCGAGGTCGTGCGTGATGAACAGGAGCGCGGTCCCGGTGGTGGCGCGGACGTGTGCGAGCAGGCCGAGGATCTGGGCCTGGATCGACACGTCGAGCGCCGCGATCGCCTCGTCGAGGATCAGCACCCGCGGTTCGGCCGCCAGCGCGCGGGCGATGGCGACGCGCTGGCGTTGGCCGCCCGACAGCGCCTTCGGCAGCGCCCGTGCCTGCCGGTCGTCCAGGCCGACCATGTCGAGCAGCTCCGCCACCCGGTCCCGGAGCGCGGCCGAGGACGGTGCCCGGTGGAGGCGGACCGCCTCAGCGATCGCGTCGCCCACGCGCTGGCGCCGGTCGAGCGACGAGTACGGGTCCTGGAAGACCATCTGGATCTGACGGCTCCGGGCGCGGCGCTCCCGTGACCGGGGCCGTCCGGGCGGCCGTTCGTCGCCCGCGACGACGATCCGGCCGCCGCTGGGCGTCTCGAGCCCGGCGATCATGCGGGCGGTGGTCGTCTTGCCCGACCCCGACTCGCCGACGACCGCGAGGGAACTTCCTCGCGCGAGCGAGAAGCTGACATCGTCCACCGCGACGAAGTCGCCGAAGACCTTGCGCAGATCACGTACGTCGAGCATGGCTCTCGGCCTCCTCAGGCAACGACGTGTGCGGGAAGTGGCAGGCCGCCGTGCCGTCGCCGGCCGCCCGCGGTTCAGGCGCCTGCTCGCGGCACAGATCCCGCACACGGGGACACCGGTCACCGAAGGCGCACCCCGCCGGCGCCTCGAAACCGGACAGCGGCCTTCCGGCGATGGCCCGCAGCTCCGCGCCGGGGTCGCCGACCGGCGGGCGGGACGCGAGGAGCGCACGCGTGTACGGATGCGAGGCGCTCTCCCTGAGCCGTGCCGCGGGGAGTTCCTCCACGGTGGTCCCCGCGTACATCACCACGATCCTGTCGCACACGGCGGCGGCCAGTTCGAGGTCGTGCGTGATGAACAGCATGGCGAGTCCGCGCGCCTCGCGCGCCTCCCCGATGATGGCCATCACCTCCTCCTGGGTGGTCACGTCCAGCGCGGTGGTCGGCTCGTCGGCCAGCAGCAGCCGGGGTTCGGCGGCCAACGCGGCGGCGATCATGACGCGTTGCAGCAGACCGCCCGACAGTTCGTGGGGGCGCTGCCGCATCCGCCGGTCGGCGTCGCCGATGCCCACCTCGCGGAGGATCTTCGTAACCCTGGCGACGGCCTCGGCGCCGGGGACACCGCGTGCGGTCGTCAGGCCCTCCACCAGGAAGTCCCCCACACTGCGGGCGGGGTTGATGTGGGCCCTCGGGTCCTGGAAGACCATGGCGACATCGGCGGCACGGAAGCCGCGCAGCCGCTCCGGTGACATGCCGGGCACGGACTCGCCCGCGAAGAGCAGGTCCCCGCGTACACCGGCCCCTTCCGGCAGCAGCCGCAGCACGGAGCGTGCCGTCAGTGACTTCCCGGACCCCGACTCGCCCACCAGGGCCACGGCCGCTCCCTCGGGGACGGTCACGTCGGCGCGGTGGACGACGGTACGTACGACTCCGTCGACCGGGAGATCGATGCCGAGCGCGTCGATGTGGAGCAGGGGCAGGGGAGGGGGAGGTGTCCGGCTCATGCGTTCTCTCCGAGCAGACGTCGGGACAGACCGGCCCCGAGGAGGTTGAACGCCACCACGACGACGAGGATGACCAGCCCCGCGTACAGCGACTGCTGGGGGTGGCCGGAGAGGATCGACGGGGCTCCGTTGGTCACCATCAGCCCCCACTCGGGGTCGGGCGGCTGGCTGCCCAGGCCGAGGAAGGAGATGGCGGCCACGTCGAGCAGGGCGTAGCCGAACCCGATGGTGGCCTGGACGAGGATCAGCGGCAGCAGGTTCGGCAGCAGGTGCCGCAGCCAGATGCGGGCCGTGGGGGCGCCGAGGAGCTGGAGCGCCGATACGTAGGGAAGACCGCGTTCCTTGACGGCTGCCGCCCGCACGACGCGGGTGATCAGCGGCAGATACGCGATCGACAGCGCCACGACCGGTGCGAGAAGGCCCGCGCCGAAGACGGCGGCGGCGAGGACGGCCATGATGAGACCCGGGAACCCGAACACGACGTCGAGCACCCCCGACACGAACCGGTCGAGCCACCCGCCGAACCAGGCGGCGGACAGCGCGAGCAGCGTGCCGAGCGTCGTCGAGACGGCGATGATCACCGCCGGGGCGGCGAGGCTGGCGCGGGTGCCGATGATGAGCCTGGACAGGATGTCGCGCCCGGTGTCGTCCGTGCCGAGGAGGTGCGCCGCGGAGGGGCCGGCGTTGACGCCCAGCGCGTCCACGGCGTTCGGATCGTGCGGGGTGATCAGCGGACCGAGCGCGGCCAGCAGGACGAACAACCCGACCACACACGCCGCGCAGAGCGTCAGGTGGTCCTTCGGGCGTCCGGCTCCCGCCCCGGTCCGGGGTACGCGGGCGAACAGAGCGGTGGTCATCGGGCAGCCCCCTTCCGGGAGAGTCGGGGGTCGAGCGCGGTGCTGACCAGGTCGACCGCGGTGTTGATGACGACGAACACGACCATGAAGATCAGCGACACGGCCTGGACCACGGCCATGTCCTGCTTGGACGCCGCCTCGATCATGAGAGCCCCCAGGCCGCCGGTGCCGAACGCCTGCTCGGCGACGGCGGCGGTGGCGACGAGCCCGGCGACGCCGACTCCGGACACCGCGAAGACGGGACCGGAGGCGTTGTGCAGCACATGGCGCCGGATCACCGTCCGTTCGGGTACGCCCCGGCTGCGCGCCGTCTCCACGTGCTCGGCGCGCAGTTCGGCGCGGACGGCGGTACGGGTGACCTGGGCGACGTAACCGATCCAGGTCAGCGCGAGCGCGAGCGCGGGCAGCGTCAGGTGCGAGAGCGTGCCGGTGAGGCCCTCGCCCGAGCCGTACACCGGGAACCAGGGGAGCCGGACGGCGAAGAGCCAGATGAGCAGCACCGACATGACGAACGTAGGCACCGCCATGGCGCCCGCCGTCACCGTGGTGACCAGCGTCTCCGTACGTCCTCCGCGCAGCGCGGCGACCGTGCCGACGACCGTGCCCACGGTGAGGACGAGCACGGCGGCGTAGCCGACGAGGGCGAGCGTGTCGCCGACGCGGGCGCCGATCAGGTCGGCGACGCTGTCGCGGTAGACGAGCGACGTGCCGAAGTCGCCGCGCAGGCAGCCGCTCAGCCAGTGCCAGTAGCCCCCGATGAACGGGTCGTCGAGGTGGTACTCGCGGCGGATCCCGGCGAGGACCCGCGGATCGGGGTCGCGGCTGCCGCCGACCAGCAAGGTGGCGGGGTCGCCGGGGCTCAGGAACATCGCCCCGTAGATGGCCAGACTGGAGACGACGACGGTCACGACGAGTGTGGCAAGACGGGTGGCGACGAAGCGCAGGGTCATTGTGGGCCCCCGTCGTCACCGCTCGCCGACGCCGACGCCGACGCGGGCAGGACGGTCAGGCACAGCCGCGAGGGGTGGGTGGCTCCGGTCCGCAGCTTCTGAAGGCTCGCCTTGGGCGCGGTCGTCAGCCACGGATTCTCCAGCGAACCGGAGTTGGGCAGGTGGTTCGGGAAGTCGCTGCCTGCGACGGCCAGCGCGAGACGGTGACCCGGGCGTACGCGGTAGCCGGTGTGACCGAGGTCGACCCGCACCTCACCCGGGGCGTCCGCCTGCACACAGCCGCGCACGATCAGCCGTGCCGTGCCGTCGGGGGCGAGGTCGAGGAGCCGGACGAAGACGTCGAAGGTGGGCGCCGTGCTCTCGACGTACAGCCGCGCGTGCACGGGGCCGACGAGGTCGAGCGGGATGTCGGAGGCGGGGCCCGTGAAGACGAGGACGTCGTCCCGGTCGGCGGTGGGCCGCTCGTCCGGATGGTCGCGCAGCCGCAGGAAGGTGTCGGCCGTGGCGGAGGGCACGAGGTTGTCGGGGTCGTACCGCCACTCCACGTACTCCTCCGCGTCGGCTGCCGGGCGGGCGGCGAGACGGCCGCCGGGCACCGGACCCGTCGCGGACTCCGGATCTCCGAGATGGAGCTCGCTGTGCCGCGTCCCCGGCGGCGGCCAGGTGGCCGAGGTGCGCCAGCCGACGTGCCCGAGCTTCCAGCGCACCCTGGGCAGCGACTCGGGCGGGGCGGTGCCCTTCAGGAAGACGTCGAAGAACTCAAGCGCCGGTCCCGTATAGGAGTCGAGCATGCGCTCCAGAGCGGCGTCGTCGACGGCGTGGTCGGTGGCGGGGGAGACCGGGGCGTCCTCCAGCGAGTAGTTCTCGTGGTCGGTCGTATCGGCGTTGAGGTACTGCACCGCCGCCCAGCCGGGCCGCCGGGCCAGTTCGGTGTAGTCGCGCATGTGGGCGGTGCCGAGGTTGTCGAACCAGCCCACGCAGTGCAGGACGGGCACGGGTCGCGCGTCGTAGGGGTGCGGCCCGCTGTAGGGGGCGAGGCGGATGCCGCCGACGACCAGGTCGAACCCGGCCGAGCGCTTCCGCAGGGCTTCGAAGGCCTCCTCGTACGCGGCGATCAGCGGGCGCTTGGTGAGGTCGGCCTCGTACTCGTAGCTGTCGTTGTCCACCCAGACGTGCGCCTGGTAGTCGGCGCCCTCCAGCCACAGGGGCTGCGGGCCCGCCCCGGCGTCGTAACTGGCCACACCCGGCCCGTTGTTGACGCATGTCACGCGCGGGACGATGGCGCGCAGGGCCGGGTGCTGGCTGGAGACCGCGGACCACTGCGTGAAGCCGTAGTACGAGTCCCCGAACATGCCCACGACCCCGTCCGACCAGGGCTGGCGCGTGACCCACTCGATGGTGTCGTACCCGTCGTCCACCTCGCCGGTCCACGCGAGCGTGCGGCCCTGCGAGCGGAACTTGCCGCGGACGTCCTGCACCACCACGACGTACCCCCGCGCCGTGAACCGCTCGGCGGCCCTTTCGAAGAAGACGTACCGGCTGTTCTTGTCGTACGGCAGGCGCACAAGGACCGTCGGGGAGGGGCCGGTCGCGGTGTCGGCCCCGTACACATCTGTGGCCAGTAACACGCCGTCCCGCATGCGCACCATGTGCTGGCGCGCGTGCCGGGGGACGGGCTCGGGGGTGACGCGCCGGACGACGAGGCTCATGGACCCTCCAGGGAGGAAAGCTTTTAAAAAACAACGTGATATAACAGCGTTGCATTTGAGTCCGTTCTGCGTCAACCCCCCTCTGAGCTAGGTTGCCTTCATGCCGATCGACGTCGACGAAGTCCAACGCCGCAGGGAAATCGCCCGGGCCACCCTTGCCGTCGCCGCCCGCGACGGCGCGCGCGCGATCACCATCCGCGCCGTGGCCAAGGAACTGGGCGGCTCCACGGCGATGGTCACGAACTACGTGCCGACGCGGACGGCCCTGATCACCAACGCCGTCCGCGCGGCGGAGTCCCGCTGGCGCGCCGACCTGGACGAGCGGGTCGGGGAGCTGGACGGCAAGGAGCGCCTGCGGGCCACCGTCGAGTGGCACTTGAGCACGGAGCCCGAGGACCTGCTGCTGCGCACGCTCTGGGTCGAGATGCTCTCCTCGGCGCACGTCGACCCCCAGGCGGTCGACCACCGGGAGCCGCACGAGTCGCGACGGGAGTTCCTCGACGCGTCCGTCGCCGCCGGGGTGCCCGACGCCGAGCTGGCGGCCGACGTGCTCTCCCTGCTGACCCGCGGATACTTCGTCTCCACCGTGGAGGACCCGGACTACTGGACGCCGGAGCGGGCCGGCCGCGTCGCCCGAGCCGTCGTCGACGCGCTCGTCGGGGAGTGAGCGCGCCTTGAGTCTCCCCTAACGGGAGACGCGAGGGTGGGGGCATGGACGACGACAGGCCTTGTGACACCGACACCGACACCGACACCCGCGCCCACGGCGACACCGACACGGACGCCGACACCCTCTGCTCCATCGGCGAACTCGCCCGCCGCACCGGGCTTCCGGTCAAGACCATCCGCTTCTACTCGGACTCCGGGGTCGTGACACCGGCCGACCGCACCACGGGTGGGTACCGGCTCTACGGCGTCGACGCCGTGGCCCGGCTGGGACTCGTGCGGACGCTACGGGAGCTGGGGCTCGACCTGGCCACCATCCGCCGGGTCGTGGACCGCGAGATACCGCTCGCCGAGGTGGCCTCGGCGCACGCGGAGGCGCTCGACGTACAGATACACACCCTGCGCCAGCGCCGGGCCGTGCTGACGGTGGCCGCCAAGCGCGGCTCCACGCCCGAGGAGCTGGACCTCATGCACCGGCTGACCAAGCTCTCCGAGGACGAACGGCGGCGGCTGGTCTGTGACTTCCTCGGCTCCGTCTTCACCGGGCTGCACACCGATCCCGCCTTCCCGGCCGTCATCCGCTCGATGACTCCCGAACTGCCCGCCGATCCCACCCCGCAGCAGGTGGAGGCGTGGGTGGAGCTGGCCGAGCTGTTCCAGGACGCCGACTTCCGCTCCAGCGTGCGGGGGATGGCCCGGAACATGGCCGCCGACCGGGCCCGGCCCCGGACGACGCCACGGGGCTGCCCCGCATCCTCGCCGAAGCCGTCCGCTCACTCGTCGGGCCCGCGTTGGCCAAGGGTGTCGATCCCGCCGGGCCCCGGGCGGACGCGGTCGTCGCGGCGCTCGCCGGGCACTACGCGCACACCGTCGGGCTGCCGGACGGCGACGCGCTGCGCCGGCGGCTGGCCGGGCACCTGGAGAGCATGAACGACCCCCGCAGGGACCGGTATCTGCGGCTCCTCGCGGTCGTCAACGACTGGCCCGCTCCGGAGAGTCTGGCGCCGGTGCTCGACTGGGCCGTTCAGGCCCCGCGCACCCGCGGCGCCCCGGACCGGCGCACGAAGTCCCGTACCTCGTCCGTGAAGTGAGTCACATTCAGATCGTTGAAGGAGGCATGCACCCGGGGGAGCTTATAGCTTGCGGAGTGGCGGTGTATTGATAGCTTATGCAAGTTGCTTATGGTGTTCCGGGTGGTCGCCGCGGTGCGACATACCGTGCGCGGCTGCCTTCTCGTAACCATCGTGAGAGGAACGCATGACTGTTCGTGTAGGTATCAACGGCTTCGGCCGCATCGGGAGGAACGTCTTCCGGGCGGTTGCCGCCAGGAACGCGGACCTGGAGATCGTCGCGGTCAACGACCTCGGCGACGTACCGACCATGGCCCACCTCCTGACCTACGACTCGGTCCTCGGCCGTTTTCCCGAAGAGATCACCGCCGAGCCCGGAGCGATCCGGGTCGGCGACCGCAAGGTCACCGTCCTCGCCGAGCGCGACCCGGCCCAGCTGCCCTGGGGCGACCTGGGTGTGGATGTCGTCATCGAGTCCACGGGCATCTTCACCAAGGCGGAGAAGGCGCGCGCGCACATCGACGGCGGCGCCAAGAAGGTGATCATCGCCGCGCCCGCCAGCGACGAGGACGTCACGATCGTCCTGGGTGTCAACGACGACACGTACGACCCCGAGCGGCACACGATCATCTCCAACGCCTCCTGCACCACCAACTGTCTCGGTGTCCTCGCCAAGGTGCTCCACGACACCGTCGGCATCGAGTACGGGATGATGACCACGGTCCACGCCTACACCCAGGACCAGAACCTCCAGGACGCCCCCCACAAGGACCTGCGCCGCGCACGCTCGGCGGCCGTCAACGTGGTGCCGACGTCCAGCGGCGCGGCCAAGGCCATCGGCCTGGTCCTGCCCGAACTCCAGGGCCGCCTCGACGCGTTCTCGCTGCGGGTTCCCGTGCCCACCGGGTCGGTCACCGACCTGACGGTCACCACGACCCGCCGCACCACCGTCGAGGAGATCAACGAGGCGTACGCGAAGGCCGCCGCCGGCGCGTACAAGGGGCTGCTCTCCTACACCGAGGCGCCCATCGTCAGCTCCGACATCGTCACCGACCCGGCCTCCTGCGTCTACGACGCGGGCCTCACCCGTGTCAACGGACCGCAGGTCAAGGTCGTCGGCTGGTACGACAACGAGTGGGGCTACTCGAACCGCCTCATCGACCTGGCCCTGAAGGTCGGCAACTCCCTCTGACCCGCCCGCCCACACGATCCGGGCTCCTCCCCTTCGGCCGTCAGCCCCTCCTGTGCGCCCCAGCAATGTCGCTGGGGCGCGGCAAGGGGGCGATTCGCGACGTACATGTTCGATGACGGGGAGGACGGCGGATGCGTTTCGAGGCGAGTACGGCCGTGGTCACCGGGGCGGCGAGCGGCATAGGCCGCGCGCTCGGCGCCCGGCTGGCCCGGGAGGGCGCGCGTGTGGTGATGACGGACGTCGACGTTGACGGACTCGCCCGCGCGGCAAGGGAGTTGGCGGAAACCGGCGCGGACGTCGTCAGCACGTTCGTCGCCGACCTCGTCGACGCGGAGGCGGTCGAGGAGTTGGCCGCCGCCGCGTACGAGCGTCTCGGCGCGGTGGACGTGCTGTGCAACAACGCCGGTGTGGTCGGGCCGGTGGGCCGGCCGCTGTGGGAGGTGCCCCTCGACGACATGCGCGGCGTCCTCGACGTGAACTTCTGGTCGCACCTCCATGTGGCGCGCGCCTTCGTGCCCCGCATCCTCGCCGGCGGACGCCCGGCCCACCTCGTGCAGACCGCGTCGATGTCGGCGTTCGTCGTCGGCGCGGGCTCCGCGGCCTACGCGGCGTCCAAACACGCCGACCTGGCCGTGGCCCGCAGCCTGCGGGCCGATCTGCGCGACTCGCCGGTACGGGTCTCGGTGCTCTGCCCGGGGCGGGTCGACACCCCCATGACCCAGGGCCTGGTCGCGCCGCGCGACGCGGTCGGCGCCACCACGGTCAGCGCCGACGAGGTGGCGGGCACGGTCTGGGAGGCCCTGGGCTCCGACCGCTTCTACCTCTTCACCAACGCCGACGCCCCGGACCGGATCGACGCCCAGTTCGCCGACGTAAGGCAGCACTTGCCCCCCTATGCCTCCTGAACGTCGACACGCCCAGCCGAGAAGGAGCCAACGCACATGGACGTAACGCCCATACCCGGCTCGTCGTCCGGCGCCGTCGTGCCGGGCGCCACCCTCTCGGGTGACATCACCCGCGCCGGCCCCGAACACAACGAGATCGCCGAGCCGTGGCGCACGGGAGGTGCCGCGTGAGTGCGACACCGAGCAGTCTGCACCGGGTCCGCGACACACTCACGCCCGCCCTGAGCGCGGCCCTCGACCGGCTCGACGAGGAGAGCCGCCACCAGGCGGCCTACCACCTCGGCTGGATCGACGCGGCGGGCACCCCGGCCTCCGACGGCGGCGGCAAGGCCGTACGGCCCGCGCTGGCGCTGCTCTCCGCGCAGGCGGCGGGCGCCCGGCAGGAGACCGGCCTGCCGGGCGCCGTCGCCGTCGAACTGGTCCACAACTTCTCGCTGCTGCACGACGATCTGATGGACGGTGACGAACAGCGCCGCCACCGCCCCACCGTGTGGTCCCTCTGGGGAGCCTCGGGCGCGATCCTCACCGGCGACGCCCTGCTCGCGCTGGCCCACGAGGTGCTCCTGGAGTGCGGGCAGCCGACCGCGGCCGCCGCCGCCCGGCTGCTGTCCCGCGCCACCCGCGAGCTGATCCGCGGCCAGGTCCAGGACATGTCGTTCGAGAGCCGGGCGCACGTCACCGTCGAGGAGTGCGTCGAGATGGCCGCCGGCAAGACCGGCGCGCTGCTCTCGGCGAGCGCCGCCATCGGCGCCGTCCTCGCCGGGGCGCCGGTCACCGTCGTGGACGCCCTCGCGCTCTACGGCGACCAGGTCGGCATCGCCTTCCAGCTCATCGACGACGTGCTCGGCGTCTGGGGCGACCCGGCCCGCACCGGCAAGCCGGTCCACAGCGACCTACGTACGCGCAAGAAGTCGCTGCCCGTCGCGTACGCGCTGAACGAGCAGGGCACGTCGAGCGTCGAACTGGCCGCCTGGCTCAGCGCCCCCGACGAGCCGGACGAGGCCGAACTGCGCCGCGCCGCCGACCTCGTCGAGGAGGCCGGCGGCCGCGCGTGGGCCGTCGCCGAGGCGGCCCGCCGCCTGGAACTCGGCGAGGCCGCGCTGCGCGACACCGCTCTCGACCCGGCGGCACGCGAGGAACTCATCACGCTCGGCGGCTTCGTCGTAGGCCGCGACATGTAACCACCCCGCCTGCCCCCGGAGCCCCACTCCCGGCCCCACCCGACGGACCTCCCCACCCGCCGCCCTCCGGCCGGCACCACCCCACCGCACCCCACACGGACCACCCCCACGACCCCCAGCCCCGTCCCAGCCCCCGCCCCACACCGCACCGCCCCGCGGGCAGCGTCGCCCCCCGGTCCGGCGGTTCCTGCCATCCCACCCCACCTCGGGCGCCAGTCCGTGCCCCTGTAAAGCCCAGGGAGATTCCCCCATGCCACAGGACGTCGATTTCTCCATACCCCTGCCCATGCGTCGCAGCCCCGACCACGCGCGCGCCGAGGCCGAGCACATCGCCTGGCCCCGCTCCTTCGGCCTGATCAACACCGAGGCCGCGGCGGAGCGCCACCGCAAAGGCGGCTACGCCGATCTCGCCTCGCGCTTCTACCCCTCCACCAGCGGGCCCGACCTCGACCTCGGCGTCGACCTGATGTCCTGGTTCTTCCTCTTCGACGACCTCTTCGACGGCCCGCGCGGCGAGGACCCGCGACAGAGCAAGGAACTCACCGACGCGGTCGCCGCCGCCCTGGACGGCCCGCTGCCCGAGTCGGCGCCGCTCATAGCCCACGGCTTCGCCGACATCTGGCGCCGCTCCCGCCGGGGCATGTCGAAGGAGTGGTGCGCCCGCAGCGCCCAGCACTGGCGCGCCTACTTCCAGGGGTACGTGGACGAAGCGAGCGGCCGCTTCGACGACACCCCCTGCGACTCCGCCCGGGAGTACCTGAACATGCGGCGCCACACCATAGGCGTACAGCCCACGGTCGACCTCGCCGAGGCCACGGGACACTTCGAGGTGCCGCACCGGGTCTTCGACAGCGCCGTGATGTCGGCGATGCTGCGGATCGCCGTCGACGTCAACCTCATGCTCAACGACATCGCGTCGCTGGAGAAGGAGGAGGCGCGCGGAGAACTGAACAACATGGTCTTCATCCTCATGCGCGAGCACGGCTGGCCCAGAAGCCGCAGCATCGCGTACATGCAGGACCAAGTGCGCCTACGGCTCGAGGAGTTCCTGCTCCTGGAGAGCGCCCTGCCGAAGGTCTGCGACGCCTTCTCCCTCACCGCGCACGAGCGCGAGGCCGTCGAGCGCTACCGGCTCGACGCGGTGCGCCCCGTCATCCGCGGCTCCTACGACTGGCACCGCTCCTCGGGCCGCTACGACGCCGAGTTCGCGCTGGCCGCCAGCCGCCAGGGCTACCTGGAGGAGCTAGGCAGCCTCCGCTAGCGCCGCCAACCGGCCACCACAGCAGCGCACTTCGAGAAAGACTCGAAGACTCCGAGGAAGAAGAGGAACACCCATGACCCAGCAGACATTCGTCGCGGGAACGGCACCCGGAGCCGCACCCTTCGTCGGACACGCCTGGCAGATGATGCGCCGCCCCCTGCAGTTCATGTCGTCACTGGCCACGCACGGCGACCTGGTGAAAATACGCCTGGGCCCCACGGAGGCCCATGTGCCGACCCACCCCACCCTGCTCCGCCAGGTCCTGACCAGCGACAACGAGTACGACAAGGGCGGCATCTTCTACGACCGGGCCCGTGACATCGCGGGCAACGGCCTGGTCACCTGCCCCTACGCCGACCACCGCCGGCAGAGGAGGCTGATGCAGTCGGCCTTCACCCGCCCCCAGCTCAAGCGGTACGCCTCGGCGATGCACGCGGAGATCGAGACCACCGCGGAGCGCTGGAGCGACGGCGTGGTCGTCGACGCCTTCCCCGAGATGTACGGCATGGCCCTGCGCACCGTCGGCCGCACGCTGTACTCGACCCCGGTCAGCAAGGAACTCGCCGACAGCGTGGAGCGCGCCTTCGACGCCGTGCTCAAGGGCCTCTTCCGGCAGATGTTCCTGCCCGCCGCGGTGCGCAGGATGCCGAGCCCCGGCAACCGCCGCTACCGCGAGAACCTCGACTATCTGCACCGCACCACGCAGACCCTCATCGACGACTACCGCCGCGACGGCGTCGACCACGACGACCTGCTCTCCGCCCTCCTCGACTCGCGCGACGACGACGGCGGCCGGCTGGACGACAAGGAGATCCACGACCAGGTCATCACCGTGATGGCGGCCGGCACCGAGACCGTCGCCGCCACCCTCACCTGGATCTTCTACCTGCTCTCGAAGTACCCGAGGATCGAGGAGCAGCTGTACGCGGAGATCGACGACGTCCTCGCGGGCAGGGCCCCGGAGTTCGACGACGTCGCGCGGCTGCGGCTGACCGACCGGATCATCACCGAGACGCTGCGGCTCTACCCGCCGGCCTGGCTCTTCACCCGGCTCACCGCCACCGACCTGGACGTGGCGGGGCTGCGGCTGCCCGCGCGGAGCACCGTCGTCTTCAGCCCCGCCGCGGTGGCGCTCAACACCGACGCCTTCCCCAAGGAGCGGCAGTTCGACCCCGACCGCTGGCTGCCCGACCAGGTCTCGCCCCTGGCCCGGCAGGCGTTCATGGCGTTCGGCACCGGCGCCCGCAAGTGCATCGGCGACCTCTACGCCCGTACGGAGGCGACCCTCGCGCTCGCCACCATCCTCAGCAAGTGGCGGGTCACCTGCGAGCCCGGCGTCGACGTGCGGCCCATCCCACTGGCCACCGTCTACCAGCCGCGCCGACTCCGCCTGCGCCTGACCGCCCGTACGCCCGGTCAGTAGGAGGAGGCTTCGGGGCGGCGGGCCCAGCGGCCACGCGGTGACGGATCGTTCCCTCATCCACGTACGAGTGATAAAGGGCGTATCCGGTGCGATGGCTGGGGAGTCACGGAGCGGCCCGGCATGAAAGGCCGGACCACTGGCAACTCCGCCGAAGCGAAGGAGACTTCACATGCGCCGTTACGCCGCCGTCGTCCTCGGGGCCGTCACTCTGCTGGGAATCCTCGCCGTGCCCGCCAACGCCGTCCCGGACCCGGCCGCGACCGTAGAGTGCCTGGCACAGGCGCCCGGTGACATCGCGGGGATCATCGATCCGACGTCCCCCGGGGTCCCCAGTGAGGTCCCGGGCGTGAACTGCCTCGCCCCGTGACCTGAACACCGCCGCGTCACTGCGGGCTTGCGCGGATACCGGGTTCCGCACAAGCCCGTGACGGCTACGGACGGCGCGCGGCCGCGCCGGTCAGTTCCACTGGTACCCGTCCCCGAAGTTCAGGGTGTGCTCCAGCACGTCCTCCATCGGGTCGTCGATCTGGCCGGTGCTGATCAGCGCGACCCTGGGGCCGTTGTGCGAGTTCTTGTTCGTCTCGTCGGCGTGTGCCGTACCGGAGCACAGAACGGCCGGCGCCGCCGTGACCGCCGCGACCACCGCCCAACGGGAGACTGTCCGCACCCAACGTGCCTGCACCCAACTGCCGTCCATCGCGACCTCCTTGGACCATGGGCGCGGGCCGCCATGCACGGCCCGCTCGCCGTGTGTAACCCCCGCCGAGCCCGAGAAGTCACCGACGATCATACGAACGGGTCGCCTGACGAACCGTCACCAGCGCATCACAGCTCCGTCCAGCACCGTCCAGCCGCGACAGAGAAGGCAGCCATATGCGTCACCGTCACGCCCTGACCGCCATGCTCCTTGGACTCCTCACCCTTTTCGTTGTCGCGGTGGAGGGCCCCGGCCCGCTGCCCGTGATCACCGAGTCGCTGATCACGGAAGGAGTCACGGTCGAGGGCCCGTTGGTCAACAGCGTCGCGATTCCCCACCTTCTGTGAGTTCCGGCGGGAACCCGGTCCAGCGCAGCTCCGCGGGCAGATGCCGCATGTCGTTGTAGAAGACCAGCGAGGCGGGGCGGCCGGGTGTGTAGCGGATGAGGGTCAGGGCCGCGTTGCAGTGGTTGAGACCGAGCCAGCGCCACGGAGGGGCGTCGAGGGCGTCCCGGACGAGCCAGCCGATCAGGAAGTTGTGCGTGACGACCAGCTCATGGCGCGGCTCGTCCCCGGGCACCGGTCCGGTGAACCGCGCCAGAGCCTCGCGGGCCAGCGCGGGCCCGCCCTCGCGCTCCTCCGCGGGGAACCGCGCCAGGCGCTGAAGCGTCGACTCGGCACTCTCCTCGGGCAGTTCCTCCCTTAGCGGCATGTACGGGAGGTAATCCCCCGCGGCGTCGGAGCCGTGCAGGGGCACGCCGTCGAGCTGCTCCCCGACCAGCCGGGCGGTCTGCGTGGCCCGGGGCAGCGGCCCGTGATGGACCGCGGAGAGCGGCACACCCCGAAGCCGCTCCCCGAGAAGAGCGGCCTGCCGGCGCCCCCCTTCCGTCAGCCCGCTCTCATCGTCCGTGGCCTCGCCGTGCCGGGCGAGATAGAGGTACCGCACGGCGCTGCCGGTCACGATTCGGCACCGTCCTCCAGATTGCCCTCGGTCTCCAGGTAGGCCTGCCGCAGCGCTTCGAGCAGCGCCGGGTCGGGCTTGGCCCACATGCCGCGGGACTCCGCTTCCAGGAGGCGTTCGGCGATGCCGTGCAGGGCCCAGGGGTTGGCCTCCTGGAGGAACTGCCGGTTGGTGGGGTCGAGGACGTACGTCTCCGTGAGCTTGTCGTACATCCAGTCGGCGACGACGCCCGTCGTGGCGTCGTACCCGAACAAGTAGTCCACGGTGGCGGCGAGTTCGAAGGCGCCCTTGTAGCCGTGGCGGCGCATCGCCTCGATCCACTTGGGGTTGACGACGCGCGCGCGGAACACGCGCGAGGTCTCCTCCACCAGCGTGCGCGTGCGGACCGTCTCGGGGCGCGTCGAGTCGCCGATGTACGCCTCAGGCGCCGTGCCCCGCAGCGCGCGCACGGTCGCGACCATGCCGCCGTGGTACTGGAAGTAGTCGTCGGAGTCGGCGATGTCGTGCTCGCGGGTGTCCGTGTTCTTCGCGGCGACCGCGATGCGCTTGTACGCCGTCTCCATCTCGGCGCGGGCCGGACGGCCTTCGAGGCCGCGGCCGTACGCGTAGCCGCCCCACACCGTGTAGACCTCGGCGAGATCCGCGTCGGTGCGCCAGTCGCGGGAGTCGATGAGCTGGAGCAGCCCGGCGCCGTACGTGCCGGGACGCGAGCCGAAGATACGGGTGGTGGCCCGGCGCTCGTCGCCGTGCTCGGCCAGGTCGGCCTGGGCGTGGGCGCGTACGTAGTTCTGGTCCGCGGGCTCGTCGAGCGAGGCGGCCAGGCGTACCGCGTCGTCGAGCAGGCCGATCGTGTGCGGGAACGCGTCGCGGAAGAAGCCCGAGATGCGCAGCGTCACGTCGATGCGCGGGCGGCCGAGATCCTCGTACGGGATCGCCTCCAGGCCCGTGACGCGGCGCGAGGCGTCGTCCCAGACGGGGCGGACGCCGAGCAGTGCGAGGGCCTCCGCGACGTCGTCGCCCGCCGTGCGCATCGCGCTCGTGCCCCACAGGGACAGGCCCACGGAAGTGGGGTAGTCGCCGTTGTCGTTCCTGTACCGCTCGATGAGCGAGTCGGCGAGGGCCTCGCCGGTCTCCCAGGCGAGGCGGGACGGGACGGCCTTGGGGTCGACCGAGTAGAAGTTGCGGCCGGTCGGCAGCACGTTGACCAGGCCGCGCAGCGGGGAGCCCGAGGGGCCCGCCGGGACGAAGCCGCCGTTCAGGGCGTGCACGGAGTGGTCGAGCTCGGCGGTGGTGGCCGCAAGGCGCGGGACGACCTCGCGGGCCGCGAACTCCAGTACGGCGGCGACCTGTTCACCCTGGTCGCGGGGGACGGCGGCGAGGTCCCAGCCCGCGTCGTCCATCGCCTGGACCAGCGCGCGGGCCTGCTCCTCCGCCGCGTCGGCGGTGGTGCGCGTCGCCGCGGACTCGTCGAGACCGAGGGCTTCGCGCAGGCCGGGCAGGGCGGTCGTGCCGCCCCAGATCTGGCGGGCCCGCAGGATCGCGAGGACGAGGTTGACGCGGTCGGCGCCCGCCGGGGCGGTACCGAGCACGTGCAGTCCGTCGCGGATCTGCATGTCCTTGATCTCGCAGAGCCAGCCGTCGACGTGCAGCAGGAAGTCGTCGAAGCCGTCGTCGTCCGGACGGTCCTCAAGGCCCAGGTCGTGGTCGAGCTTCGCGGCCTGGATGAGCGTCCAGATCTGCGCGCGGATCGCCGGCAGCTTCGCCGGGTCCATGGAGCTGATCTGCGCGTACTCGTCGAGGAGCTGCTCCAGGCGCGCGATGTCGCCGTAGGAGTCGGCGCGGGCCATCGGCGGCACGAGGTGGTCGATGAGGGTGGCGTGCACGCGGCGCTTGGCCTGCGTGCCCTCGCCCGGGTCGTTGACCAGGAACGGGTAGATCAGCGGGAGGTCGCCGAGCGCGGCGTCGGGGCCGCAGGCCGCCGAAAGGCCCGCGTTCTTGCCGGGCAGCCACTCCAGGTTGCCGTGCTTGCCGAGGTGGACCATCGCGTCGGCGCCGAACCCGCCGTCGTCGGCGGACGCGGCGATCCAGCGGTACGCCGCCAAGTAGTGGTGCGACGGCGGCAGATCGGGGTCGTGGTAGATCGCGATGGGGTTCTCGCCGAAGCCGCGCGGCGGCTGGATGAGGATGAGCAGGTTCCCGCGCCGCAGCGCCGCGAGCACGATGTCGCCCTCGGGGTCACCCCCCTGGCCCACGCGCGAGCGGTCCAGGAACATCTCGCCGGGCGGCGGCCCCCAGTGCCGCTCGACCGAGTCGCGCAGCTCCCGCGGCAGCGTCGCGTACCAGCGCTTGTAGGCGGCGGCCGGGATGCGGACGGGATTGGCGGCCAGCTGCTCCTCTGTGAGCCACTCCTGGTCGTGTCCGCCCGCGTCGATCAGCGCGCGGATGAGTTCGTCGCCGTCACCGGAGACGAGCCCCGGAATGTCTTCCGTGGGCCCGAAGTCGTAGCCCTCCCCGATGAGCCTGCGCAGCAGCGCGACGGCGGACGCGGGGGTGTCCAGGCCCACGGCGTTGCCGATCCGCGAGTGCTTGGTCGGGTACGCGGAGAGCACCAGCGCGAGGCGCTTGTCGGCGGCCGGGATGTGCCTCAGACGTGCGTGGCGTACGGCGATCCCGGCGACCCGGGCCGCGCGCTCGGCGTCCGCGACGTACGCGGGGAGCCCGTCCTCGTCGATCTCCTTGAACGAGAACGGCACGGTGATGAGCCGGCCGTCGAACTCCGGCACCGCGATCTGGCTCGCGGCGTCCAGCGGCGAGACGCCCTCGTCGTTCTCCTCCCAGGCCGAACGCGACCCGGTCAGGCAGAGCGCCTGGAGGATCGGCACGTCGAGGCCGGTCAGCGCGCCCGCGTCCCACGACTCGTCGTCGCCGCCCGCGGAGGCCTCGGCGGGCTTGGTGCCACCGGCGGCGAGGACGGTGGTGACGATGGCGTCGGCGGCGCGCAGCTCGTCGATCAGCTCCGGCTCGGGGGCGCGCAGCGAGGCCACGTACAGCGGCATCGGGCGGGCGCCCGCGTCCTCGATGGCGCCGCACAGGGCGTCCACGAAGGCGGTGTTGCCGCTCATGTGGTGGGCGCGGTAGTAGAGCACCGCGATGGTCGGGCCCTCGACCGCGCGAGCGGTGCGCTCCAGCGGACCCCAGGACGGGGCGGGCGCCGGCGGGTCGAAGCCGTGGCCGGTGAGGAGCACGGTGTCGGAGAGGAAGCGGGCGAGCTGCTCCAGGTTCGCGGGGCCGCCGTGCGCGAGATAGGCGTGCGCCTCGGCGGCGATGCCGATCGGCACGGTCGAGGAGGCCATGAGCTGGGCGTCGGGCGCCTGTTCACCGGTGAGTACGACCACCGGCAGGCCGCTGGCGGTGAGCTGGTCCAGGCCGTCCTGCCAGGCGCGGACGCCGCCGAGGAGGCGTACGACGACGAGGTCGGCGCCGTCGAGGAGTGAGGGCAGCTCGGTGAGGTCCAGGCGGGAGGGGTTGGCGAACCGGTAGTCGACCGGACCCCCCGCCGCGCGGGCGCTGAGCAGATCGGTGTCGGAGGTCGACAGCAGCAGAAGCATGCGGGCGCAGGCCTTCCTCGGGGTGTCCGCGCCCCGGGTGGTCGTATGGACGGCAGGAGTTCCTGGCTCACCCCACGTCGGTGGGGCTCACAGTGGCGGGACCGCGCCGGATTCGCACCGGCCTTCCTCCCCAGGGTCCTGGTGGACCCACGCCGTCGCTGGCGTCGGCGGACCTGGCGGCCCGCCGCCTGCATAGTAAGTCCTGCCCACCTCCGGTGGGGCGGCCGCCTGCCGGGATGGCCCGCCTCGGGAGGCGACCCGCCGGATCGGCGTGGGTATGCTCGCCGCCATGCCGCCCATCCGAGCAACTCCCACAAAACAGGGCGAACCCCCCATACGTGGCCGGATGCGCGACCGGGGTGACGCCTGCCCCGGAGCCCTCCGCCTGCACCGCGCCGACGACGGCGCGCTGGCCCGACTCCGCGTACCCGCAGGCGTTTTGACCCCCCGCCAGGCGGCGGCGCTGGCCGACGCGGCGGAGCGCTTCGCGGACGGGAATCTCAGCGTCACCTCACGCGGCAACGTCGAGCTGCGCGGCCTCGGCGACGACTGCGGCGGGGCGCTCGCCGCGCTGCTCCGGGACGCGGGCCTGCTGCCCTCCGCACGCCATGAACGCGTCCGGAACGTGGTGGCCTCCCCGCTGGCAGGACTCGACCGACTCGGCCACGCCGACGTGCAGTTGTGGGCCCGTGAGCTGGACCGGCTCCTGTGCGCCGAGGAGTGGACGACAGCACTTTCCGGCCGCTTCCTGTTCATCCTGGACGACGGGCGCGGGGACGTGGCCGGGCTCGGCGGCGATGTGACCTTGATCGCAGAATCGGGCGGCACGGTGCTGGTGCGCGTCGGGGACGGTGCCCAGCGGCTGCGGGGCCCCGACGCCCCGCGCGCCGCCCTCGCCGCGGCCGGCGCCTTCCTCACCGCGGCCCACGAGGCGGGCAACGGCGCCTGGCGGGTGAGGGAACTGCCCGAGGGGCGGAGCGTGGACTTGGCGGGAGCGCTCGCCAGGGCGGGCGTGCGGGCTGTGCCCGCGCCCCCGGACGCCGCGGAGGCCGTGCTCGCGGCGCCGGGTGCCGTTCAGGCCGCGCCGGATGCCGTGGCGGTCGCGGACGGCTCTCCGGGTGCCTCGCCGAGTGACCCCGCTTCGATCGACGGTTCGGCGGCCCCGCCCGCCTCCGTGTCGCTCGCGCGCAGCGCCCCGCCCGCCCCCGGCGTCGTCGGGCGCGCCGTCGTGGTGAGCGCCCCCCTCGGTCGGGTGAGCGCCGCGCAGTGGCGTGCGCTGCTCCCCGCGCCCGGCGGGGAGATCCGGGTGACCCCCTGGCGCGGCTTCGTCATCCCGGGCTTCGCCGACGAGGCGGCGGCGCGTGAACGTCTGCGCGCGCTGGCCGACGTCGGCTACCTCACCGACCCCGCATCGCCCTGGCTCGGCGTCGGCGCCTGCGCCGGGCGGCCCGGCTGCGGCAAGTCCCTCGCCGACGTCCGCGCCGACGCCGTCCCCGGCGCCGGGGGCCTGCCCGTCCACTGGTCCGGCTGCGAGCGGCGGTGCGGGCATCCGCGCGGCGACTGGGTGGACGTACTCGCCACCGGGGAGGGCCGGTACGAGGTGACGGTGCGCACGGGCGACACGGCGGCGCCCGTGCGCGGCACCACCTTGATCGAGACGGTGACTACAGCACGTACGACGACATCCGTAATCACGACAACAACGGCCACGAGATGAGCGAGAGCACAGTGTTCGACTACGAGAAGGACGGCGCGGCGATCTACCGCGAGTCCTTTGCCACCATCCGCGCGGAGGCGGACCTCGCCGGTCTGCCCGCCGACGTCAGCCAGGTCGCGGTGCGGATGATCCACGCCTGCGGGATGGTCGACCTCGTCCGCGACCTCGCCTTCAGCCCGCGCCTGGTGGCCGACGCCCGCAAGGCGCTGCGCGACGGCGCGCCGATCCTCTGCGACGCGAACATGGTCGCCAGCGGCGTCACGCGCAAGCGGCTCCCCGCCGGCAACGACGTGATCTGCACCCTCGCCGACCCGTCCGTCCCGGACCTCGCGGCGAAGCTCGGCACCACCCGCAGCGCCGCCGCCATGGAGCTGTGGCGCGACCGCCTGGAAGGCTCCGTCGTCGCCATCGGCAACGCCCCCACCGCGCTCTTCCGCCTCCTGGAGATGATCGAGGAGGGCGCCCCGCGCCCGGCCGCCGTCCTCGGCATCCCGGTCGGCTTCGTCGGCGCCGCCGAGTCCAAGGACGCGCTCGCCGCACACCACGCCGGCCTGGAGTACCTGGTCGTACGGGGACGCCGTGGCGGCAGCGCCATGGCCGCGGCCGCGATCAACGCGATCGCTAGCGAGGCGGAGTGAACACCGAGAGCAACGCGCGAGGACGGCTGTACGGAGTCGGGCTCGGGCCCGGCGACCCCTCCCTGATGACCGTGCGCGCCGTCGAGGTCATCGCCGCCGCCGACGTGGTCGCCTACCACTCGGCCCGGCACGGCCGCTCCATCGCCCGCTCGATCGCGGCGAAGCACCTGCGCGGCGACCACATCGAGGAGCCGCTGGTCTACCCCGTCACGACGGAGACCACCGACCACCCCGGCGGCTACCGAGGCGCCCTCGACGACTTCTACGAGGAGGCCGCCGCCCGCCTCGCCGCGCACCTCGACGCCGGCCGCACGGTCGCCGTCCTCGCCGAAGGGGACCCGCTCTTCTACGGCTCCTACCAGCACATGCACAAGCGGCTCGCCCACCGCTACCCGACCGAGGTGATCCCCGGCGTCACCTCGGTGAGCGCCGCCGCCGCCCGCCTCGGCGAACCCCTCGTGGAGGCCGAGGAGGTCCTCACCATCCTGCCGGGCACCCTCCCCGAGGAGGAGCTGGCCGCGCGCCTCGCGGCGACGGACTCGGCGGTCGTCATGAAGCTGGGCCGTACGTTCGGCAAGGTGCGCGGCGCCCTGGAGCGCGCCGGCCGCCTCGACGAGGCGCGGTACGTGGAGCGCGCCACCATGGAGGGCGAGCGCACCGGCCGACTCGCCGACGTCGACCCGGACTCGGTGCCCTACTTCTCGGTGGCGGTGCTGCCGAGCCGGGTGGCGCCGCTGACGGGCGGCCCCGCGCCGGAGCCCGCCCCGGACCGCCGGGGCGAGGTCGTCGTGGTCGGCACCGGCCCGGCCGGCCCGCTCTGGCTCACCCCCGAGACGCGCGGCGCGCTCGCCGCCGCCGACGACCTGGTCGGCTACACCACGTACGTCGACCGCGTACCGCACCGCCCCGGACAGCGGCGCCACGGCTCCGACAACCGTGTGGAGTCCGAACGCGCCGAGTTCGCCCTGGAACTGGCGCGGCGCGGGCGGCGCGTCGCGGTCGTCTCGGGCGGCGACCCCGGTGTCTTCGCGATGGCCACGGCCGTCCTGGAGGCCGCCTCGCAGGACGCGTACGAGGACATCCCGGTCCGGGTGCTCCCGGGCGTGACCGCCGCCAACGCCGCCGCCGCCCGCGCGGGCGCCCCCCTCGGCCACGACTACGCCACCATCTCCCTCTCTGACCGCCTCAAGCCGTGGGAGGTCATCGCCGAACGCCTGGCCGCGGCGGCCGCCGCGGACCTGGTGCTCGCGCTCTACAACCCGGGCTCGCGCAGCCGCACCTGGCAGGTGGGCAAGGCGCGCGAACTGCTGCTCGAACACCGGACGCCGGACACGCCGGTCGTCCTCGGCCGGGACGTCGGCGGACCCGAGGAGAGCGTGCGGGTCGTGCGGCTCGGCGATCTCGACCCGGCGGACGTCGACATGCGGACGCTGCTGATCGTCGGCTCCTCGCAGACGAGGGTGGTGCGGCGGCGCGGGGGCGCGGAGCAGATCGTGTGGACGCCCCGCCGTTATCCGGAGGGCGGGGCCGGCGCCGGGGACGGGGCGCTCAGCGGCTGAACCGGCGTAGCCAGGTGGCCGCTTCCTCGGGGGTGGCCGCCACCGGGATCCCCTCCGGCACGGGGGGCCGCTCCACGACGACCACCGGGAGCCCCGCTTCGCGCGCGGCCGTCAGCTTCGGTGCTGTCGCCGCGCCACCACTGTCCTTCGTCACCACGACGTCGACGCGGTGGCGGCGCAGCAGCTCCCGCTCGCCGTCGAGAGTGAACGGGCCCCGGTCGAGGAGGACCTCCATGCGGGCCGGGAACGGCGGCTCGGGCGCGTCCACGGAACGTACGAGGAACCAGAGAGCGTCGAGTTCCGGGTCCCCGGCGAACGCGGCGAGGCCCATCCGCCCGGTGGTGAGGAAGACCCGCTCGCCCAGCGCGGGCAGGACCCGCGCCGCCCGCGCGAGGGAGTCGACCGGATGCCAGTCGTCGCCCTCACCCGGCACCCAGCCGGGCCTGCGCAGGGCGAGCAGGGGAACATGGGCGGTGGCGGCGGCCGACGCCGCGTTGAACGAGATCGTCCCGGCGAAAGGATGGGTGGCGTCGATGAGCGCGTCCACGCGGTGCTCCCGCAGCCACGCCGCCATCCCCTCCGCCCCGCCGAACCCGCCGACGCGGACCTCGCCGGGCGGCAGCCGGGGCGCCGCGACCCGCCCCGCCAGCGAACTGGTCACGCGCGGCCCCGCCTCGCCCGCGAGCAGCTCCGCCAGGCGGCGGGCCTCGGTCGTTCCCCCCAGAATCAGTACGTGCACGGAGTTCGGTTTCCTTCATGAGTGAGCCAAGCAAGTCAAGCGAGCCAGGCAAGTCAAGCGGGTCGGGCGGGGCAGAGGGCGGGCGCAGCGCTCAACTCAAGCACACCGGTCTGCGGCCCGGATGGACGACCGGCGCCTGCGCGACGGCGGCCACCACGGCCGCGTACACGGCGCTGCTGACCGGCGACTTCCCCGACCCGGTGACCATCACGCTCCCCAAGGGCCAGACGCCCGCCTTCGCGCTCGCCGCCGAGGAGCGTACGGACGCGTACGCCATGGCGGGCATCGTCAAGGACGCGGGTGACGATCCGGACGTCACGCACGGCGCGCTGGTGCGCTCCACGGTGCGGAGGCTGCCGCCCGGCTCGGGAGTCGTCTTCAAGGCGGGCATGGGCGTGGGCACGGTCACCCGCCCCGGCCTGCCGCTCGACGTCGGCGAGCCCGCGATCAACCCCGTGCCGCGACAGATGATGCGGGACCACGTGACGCTGGTGGCCGAGCGCGCCGGAACCGCGCCGGACGTGGAGATCACCCTCTCCGTCGACCACGGCGAGGAGATCGCCCGCTCCACCTGGAACCCCCGCCTCGGCATCCTCGGCGGCCTGTCGATCCTCGGCACCACCGGCATCGTCGTGCCCTACTCCTGCTCGGCGTGGATCGACTCGATCCGGCGGGGCGTGGACGTGGCGCGGGCGGCCGGGCGCACGCACGTCGCGGGCTGCACCGGCTCGACGTCGGAGAAGACGGTCGTCGCGGAGTACGGCCTCCCGGAGGACGCCCTCCTCGACATGGGCGACTTCGCGGGCGCGGTCCTGAAGTACGTACGCCGCCACCCGGTCGACCGCCTCACCATCTGCGGCGGCTTCGCGAAGCTGTCGAAACTGGCGGCGGGCCACCTCGACCTCCACTCCGCACGCTCCCAGGTCGACAAGAACTTCCTCGCGGAACTGGCCCGCGCGGGCGGCGCGAGCGAGGCACTGGCGGCGCGGGTGGCCGCCGCCAACACGGGCCTTGAGGCCCTGCGACTGTGCGAGGCGGCGGGCGTACCGCTGGGCGACCTGGTGGCGACGACGGCGCGGGACGAGGCACTGGGCGTACTGCGGGGCGCCCCGGTCGCGGTGGACGTCATCTGCATCGACCGGGCGGGCGCGGTGGTGGGGCGAAGTGCCCTCAAGTCAGTTGCTTGACCGAGCAGGTCCACCCAAGGCCGCTGCGGGGAATCCTGGTCGTAGCGGCAGCCAGGGAGCGGCGACGAGGATCAGCATGCCGGCCTAGGCGGAAACCGTGACCACGGTGGCCGTACCCCAGGGCCTGCCGCCGGGGACCCGGCCACTTGTGTGGCATAGAGGGAAGGGGGGTAGCAGCCCCAGCCCGATGACCGCGCAGGCGGTAGCGAGGCCGCGGCCATGGGTAGCCACGCCCGCGGTCCGTCCGCGATCAGGGCGCCGAGAGCGATCGCGCACAGGTTTCCCACGGCTCCGTAACGCAGATAGAAGGCGGCGAGCACCACGGGAGGCAGGGCGAGCAGTGCTCGGGAGCCCGGCCTTGGGTCGCCACCGTATGGAGCACGGCCAGAGTGAACAGAGCGAGGATCAAGCCGACGGCACGAAGCGCTCCGACGCTGCCGTGCGCCCGCAAGGCCATGGCGCCGAGCATCCCCAGCCGGAGCGCCGGTCCCGCGAACCGTTCCAGCCACCTTCGCGACGTCCCAGGTGTTCGCCGCGTACCTCTTCCCAACCACAGCAGCGGCGTCGCCACCAACAGTTAGGGCCATGGCTGCCACCCCGGCAGCCAGTCCCCGGCTCCGGCGATCGCCGACGTGTCGAGGCATGCACGCTGTTCCGTTCTCTGCCAGGTGCCCGTGACGGTGGTTGACGAGCGTCCTAAAATGAACGGGAGTGGCTTCCCGAAGGTCGAGTTCGGGAAGCCACTCCCTGTTTATCTGAGAGCGTCTATATCAGACACTGCGGATCAGCACTTGCGCAGTCCGTCAAATCCTGCAAGCCGATTCGGGCGCTCGCTGTGCCACTGCTCACCCTTCCTGATGGTGAAGCAGTCACTGTCCCTACCGGCCGACCAGACAAACTTGATGGTGTAGGCCGAATTGCAACTGCTTTTTGCGTAGGCGTAGTTCGTGGTGGTCCACGACTTGACGCAGCTCGGCGGGGCAGCCTGGGCGCCGATCCCGCCGGTCGAGGTAGCGGAGGCGGTACCCATGGAGCCCATGGTGAGTGCCGTCACCGTGCCGAACAGTGCTAATCCGCGTTTCAACGAGGACAATTCTTTCTCCGTTCCTGTGAGTTGACTCCTTTACGTTAGGTGTAGAGCAGATGTGCGAGCAAGACGATGCAGGCATGCAGAAAGGGCTGGAGGGGCGTATGTGGAACCGTGGAATTCACTCGATGATGTGGAACTCCATAACTCACTTCGCATCTGGAATGGTCATCCAGAATCGCGCTCACCCAGAGTCAGGCCCTCCCTGGAGAAGCGGAACCGTAAACGCCGCACACCCGGATGACCGCGATGTGTCTCAGATCACATGCAGGTCGCGAACCGGTCGCCGCCCGTCGTCCGACGACCAGGCGTGGAAGTGAGCATGGGGGAGGAGCCCTCTGACGCCGAGCTGCTGGATGCGCTGCGGGAGCGTGACCGGGCGGCCTTCGAGATGTTGTACCGGCGCTATGCGCCCTGGCTGAGCGCACGGCTTCGGTACCGGTGCG
This sequence comes from Streptomyces sp. NPDC003032, assembly GCF_053591415.1. Taxonomy (NCBI): domain Bacteria; kingdom Bacillati; phylum Actinomycetota; class Actinomycetes; order Kitasatosporales; family Streptomycetaceae; genus Streptomyces; species Streptomyces sp. NPDC003032. The sequence continues at coordinate 70,542 of NZ_JBSFTT010000017.1, forward strand.
CGGATGCCGCGCAGCTCGACGACATCGTCCAGGACACGTTCCTCGCCGTATGGCACCGGTGCGAAGAGGGGCGGCAGCCCGAAGTACGGGACTTCGCGGGGTGGCTGTGGCGGATCGCCGCACGCCGGGTCGTGGACGCCGCCCGTGTCCACGGTGCGCAGAGTCGGCTACGGCAGGCGCTCGCGGCTCTACGGCACAGCCCGCGGCCGTCCGCAGAGGAACAGGCTCTGGAAACAGGCGAGTTCGGGGCACTGCAAGCGGCACTCGGACGGCTTGCGCCGGATCTGAGGGACGTCGTGCAGGCGACCGTCCTCGACGGCCTCACGACACGTCAGGCCGCACGGCTGCTCAGCCTGCCCACCGGGACGGTCAAGACCCGCGCCATGAGGGCCCGCAAGCACCTCCGCGAGGAGCTTGCGCGCGAAGAGCGACAAGAGAGGGAGCAGCGATGACCGACCGGCCGACCACCCCCGTGCACTTGCCCGGCGAAGTGCTGCGCCGATACGCGCTCGGTACGCTCGCCCCCGACTCCCGTCACCGTGCCGAGCCTCATCTGGACGTCTGCCCGCACTGTCGCTCACGCCTCGTCCCCTTCACGGACGCCGGCGCGCTGGATCGGGTGTGGCAGCGGCTCGACCTGGCCGTCGATCTGCCCAGAGCCGGCTTCTGGGAACGGGTGTTGCTCGCCCTGCGCGTCCCCGACCACGTCGCGCGAGTCCTGACGGCCACCCCGGCGCTGCGCCTCTCCTGGTTGTGCGGCACCGTGGTGACACTCCTCTTCGCGGCGCTCACCGCGCGCCTGGTCCAGCCGGACGGAACCCCGCTTCCCTTCCTGGCCGTGGCACCGCTGCTGCCTGCCGCCGGGGTCGCGGGGTCCCTGGGCCGCCGCTGGGACCCCGCACACGAACTGGGGCAGGTGGCCGCGCCCAGCGCCTTCCGGCTGGTGATGCTGCGTACCGTGGCGGTCCTCGCGGTCACCACGGCGCTGACGACCGCCGCCTCGCTCGTGCTGCCGCATCTGGGCATCGCCGCGTTCGGCTGGCTGTTGCCGTCCTGCCTGGTGACGGCTCTGAGCCTCGTGCTGTCGCCCCGCCTCGGCACCGTGCCCGCCGCCGTCACCGCGGGGCTCGCCTGGCTGGCATCGGTGGCGCTGACCCGCGAATCCGCAGTGCTGTTCTCCGTCGCCGGGCAGACGGTGCTCGCTGCGCTGCTGCTCGCTTCCGCGACTGTTCTGGTGCTGCTGCGCGCCGACTTCGACGTCGACTTCGAGAAAGGGATCCGCGCATGATGTCATCACCTGACACCGCTTCCGTACGCGAACTGACGGTCCGGTACGGCAAGTCGCTTGCTCTCGACAGGGTTTCCCTAAGCCTGTCCAAGGGGGTCACCGGGCTGCTCGGACCCAACGGCGCGGGCAAGACGACGCTGCTGCGGGCCCTCGCCACCGCCTTGGTGCCGACCGGAGGCGAGATCCGGGTCTTCGGAATGGACCCGCTGCTCCCACGAGAGCGGCAGGAGATCCGACGCCGCACGGGGTACCTGCCTCAGTCACCGGGCTTCCACCGGCACTTCACCGCGTTCGAGTTCGTCGACTACGTCGCCATCCTCAAGGAGCACACGGTGCGCGCCGCCCGGCACGAGGAGGTCCGCCGAGTCCTGGACGCGGTGGGGCTGGGCGCCGAACGCGGGAAGAAGATGAAGGCGCTCTCCGGCGGAATGCGTCAGCGGGTGGCCTTGGCCTCCGCGTTGATCGGCGAGCCCGAGTTGTTGATCCTGGACGAGCCTACCGTGGGCCTCGACCCCGAACAGCGTCTTCGCTTCCGTGAGTTGATCGCCGACATCGGAGCGGGGCGTGCCGTGCTGCTGTCCACCCATCAGACGGAGGACGTGGCGGCGCTGTGCGGACGTGTCGTCGTACTCGCGGGCGGGCAGATACGCCACGACGCGACGCCCCAGGGGCTCTGCGACGTCGCACGGGGCCGCGTCTGGTTCAGCCAGGACCGCGACCCGCGAGCCGCCGCGGGCTGGCGCACCGGTAACGGCACGTACCGCAACATCGGCACCCCGCCCGAGGGGGCGCAGCTCGTCGAACCGACGCTGGAGGACGGCTACTTGCTTCTCAACTCCTCCGCCGTGCCGAGCGCCTCGCAGTCGTCGGAAGGAGCCGTGGCGTGAACCGCGGCACGAGCGCAGTCACCAGGCCGGTTGCCGAAACCACCGTCGAGTCACCTTCTCCGGCTGCTTCCGTGCGGGCCCTCGCCCGGTCCGAGGCGCTGCGCCTCCTGCGCCACCCCGCGCTCCTCGGCTCGTCAGCACTCTGTGTGTGCCTGTGGGTCTACGAGACCGTGGTCGCGGGATCCTCTGACTATCCGGTACTGCACGACGAAGACCGTTACCTCCAGGCCGAGTTGCTTCTCGTGGCCGCCGGAACCTTCCTCGCCACGCACCTGGCCGTCCTGCGGCCCGCCAGGGACGGCACGGACGCCTGGTTCCAGGCGTTGGTCCTCGAACGGTGGCAGCGGGTGGCGGCCCACCTCCTCGCGTTTCTCCCGGCGGTGATCCTGGCCGCGGTGCTCGCCGGGTTCCGCACGCTCTGGTTGGCGCTGCTGCCCGGTGCCGTCGGCACCGCGTCCGCAGCCGAGCTCGCGACCGGTCCCGTGCTCGTGCTGTTCGCCGGTGCCTTGGCGGTGCTGAGTGGCACGGTCTCCCGGTCGGTCGCGCTCGGCCCGATCGCCGTCGGCGTCCTCGGCGTCGCCACGGTCACGGGCTCACTGGCCGTCCACTCCGGTGTGCGCTGGTGGGGGCTCATCGCCATCGAGGACGACACCCACGCCTCCCTCCCTTCCGAACTCCTCGCACGCCCGGCGGCACTACATCTGCTCTACATCGCCCTCGTAAGCGTCGTGCTCGCCGCTGCCACGCTGCTGCGTTCCGGCCTGCGGGGCGGCCGACGCCCGGTCCAGGCCGTGCTGGCCGTAGCGCTCGTCGGGACGCTCGGGGCAGGCACGGCGCAACTGCGGTCCATGCCGGAGTCGGTCACCGCGGCCCGCGAGCGCGCGGCGACGGCACCGTCCGGGGACCAGCGGTGCGTGCGGCGGGAAGAGGTCACGTACTGCGCCTTCCCCGAGTTCCTCGACCGGAGCAAGGAGTGGTCCGAGGTCGCGGACGGCATTCTGCGCCGCGTGCCGGAGTCGGCCCGCGATAGGCACTACACGGTACGCCAACACATCACACCCTTCGTGACCTCGGGCGGCTTCGGCCAGGACGATGTACCGGTGGAGCAGTGGGCCGCGGACGACCGCCGCGCGGGCACTCCGGGCGCTGTCGTGGTCGGCACCGACTGGGGCAACGGAGACGACGCGGCGAACGACGCCACCAGCGGCCTGGCCACCGCCTTCGCCCAGCGTGTCGTGCAGGGACGGACCCCTTCCACCGGTTCGCCCACCCTCGACCAACCGCTGGTCTGCGGGGCGCAGGGCATTGTCACGCTCTGGCTGGCGGCTCAGGCCACCCCGGAGACGGCACCCGCGATCCGCGACCGCATGGACCGCAACTTCGGCGGGCTCGTGACCTTCGGTTTCGGGCCCCTGACCACGATGGACGCGGAACTCGCAGATGCCGATACGGCCCTGCGCCTGCTCGATCGCCCCGCCGACGACGTGGCGGCGGCACTTGCCCGGCACTGGCAGGTGCTGACCGACCCGGACACCACCTCCACCCGCGCCGCCGACCTCCTGGGCATCCGCGGCCCGGTGACCGATCCGGCGACCGAGAAGGACAGCGCATGCGCCAACAGATGACGACACCCACCCTCGATCCAATGACCTGGGACGGCGCCACATGCGTACGCACTTGACCGTGATGCCGCTGCTGCGGCCGGAGTTCCGCGCGGCCCGTACCCTGCCGCTCTGGTGCGGTGCCGCTCTGGGGGTGACCGTCTGCGCCGTACCCGGCGTCTTCTCGATCACAGTCGGGTCCGGTCCGGCAGCCGCGCTGCTGCACCTCGCCGCCGTCCTCGGCAGTCTGGGTCTGGCCTTCGTTCTGGACGATCCGGCGGCCACCACCACCTCCCAGTGCCCATCCCCGTGGTGGTTGCGCCGTTCGCTGCGCGTCGCGGGAGGCCTCCTCGTGGTGGTCACCGCTTGGGCCATCGACACGGTGCTCGTCAGCGCTGCTCTCGACGACGAACTGCGTCCTGCCTTCCCACACCTGGACGTGGCCGTCGAGACCCTGGCCCTCGCCCTGCTCGCGGTGGCCCTCACCCTCGTCGGCCTGCGCTACACACAGGGGCGGGCCGGTGGCCCTGTGGCGGCCTCCGGTCTGATCGTCATCGTCCTGACGCTGCTTCTCCTCCCCGACGACCTGGCCTTCTTCGTCGACCCGTCCCAGGTCGAGCACTGGGAGAGCGCGACGACGCGGTGGTACGGGGCGGCCCTTGCGGCACTGGCGGCCACTCTGGTCCTGCTGCCGAGGCGACCGGCTGAGCGCCGATAGCCGTCAGCAGACGTGCCGGTCCCGCTCCGCCGAGTACAGATGGCTGTCACGGAACTGCGAGGCGCCAAGCGTGCGGCCCACCATGATCACGGCGGTTCGCACGATCCCCGCCTCCTTCACCTGCCCCGCGATATCGCCGAGAGCACCCCGCAGAATCACCTCGTCAGGACGGCTGGCCATCGCGACCACGGCGACAGGGCAGTCCGCCCCGTAATGAGGCAGCAACTCCTCGACCACCCGGTCGACATACCCGGCGGCCAGATGCAGCACGAGCAGCGCCCCGCTGCGCCCCAGCGTGGCGAGGTCCTCGCCCTCCGGCATCGCCGTGGCCCGCTGCGCGACCCGGGTGAGAATGACGGTCTGCCCGACGGTCGGAACCGTCAGCTCCCGCTTCAGTGCGGCGGCGGCGGCCGCGAACGCCGGGACACCGGGGACCACTTCGTACGGGACGCCCGCCGCGTCGAGCCGCCGCATCTGCTCGGCGATCGCGCTGAACACGGACGGGTCGCCCGAGTGCAGCCGCGCCACATCGAGCCCCTGCTCGTGCGCGGCCACCAACTCGGCGACGATCTCGTCCAGGTTGAGCTGCGCGGTGTCCACCAGGCGTGCGCCGTCCGGGCATTCGGCGAGCAGCTCGCGCGGCACCAGGCTGCCCGCGTACAGACAGACCTGGCAGGCGGCGAGCGTCCGCGCGCCCCGCACCGTGATCAGGTCGGCCGCGCCGGGCCCCGCGCCGATGAAGTACACGGTCATCTGCTGTCAACTCCTGTGTTTCTATGGGGTCTTGGTGATGGGCTTGGGTACGGGCCTGGCGACGGACCATTGGGTGACCGGCATGGCCTGCCGCCAACCGGTGAAGCCGCCCACGGGCACGGCCTGCGCGACCGCGAGGCGCACCAGCTCGCCTCCGTGGCGCCGGTACCAGTCGGTGAGCAGCGCCTCCGACTCCAGCGTGACGGTGTTGGCGACGAGCCGCCCGCCCGGTGGAAGGGCCGCCCAGCAGGCGTCGAGGAGGCCCGGCGCGGTGAGGCCGCCTCCGATGAACACGGCGTCCGGCGTGGGGAGTTCGGCGAGGGCGGCGGGTGCGGCGCCGGTGACGACGTGCAGCCCGGGGACGCCGAGGCGATCGGCGTTCCGTGTGATGCGGCCGGCCCGCACCGCGTTCTTCTCGACGGTGACGGCGCGGCACGACGGGTGCGCCCGCATCCACTCCACCGCGATCGATCCCGAGCCGCCGCCCACGTCCCACAGCAGCTCGCCGGGCGCGGGCGCCAGCGCCGCGAGCGTGGCGGCCCGGACATACCGCTTGGTGAGCTGCCCGTCGCTCTCGTACGCCGCGTCGGGCAGCCCCGGCACGGCGCCGAGCCGCAGGGCGTCGGGGGAGCGGCGGCACTCCACGGCGACGACGTTCAGCGCGGCGCCGGGCGCGTGCGACCAGGCGTCGGCGACACCTTCGTACGACGACTCGCGATCGGACCCCAGCTGTTCGAGTACGCGCAGCCGGCTCGGGCCGAAGCCGCGCTCGCGCAGCAGGGCGGCGACCTCGCCGGGGGTGTGCGCGTCGGCGCTGAGCACGAGGACGCGGCGCCCGTCGTACAGCGCGGCGGCCAGACGTGCGGCCGGGCGTCCGACGAGCGTGACGACCTCGGTCTCCTCGACGGGCCAGCCGAGGCGCGCGCAGGCGAGGGAGACGGAGGACGGGTGCGGCAGTACGCGCAGCGCGGGTGCGTGCGGTGTGCCTGCGGCGCCCAGCTCCTCGCTCAGGGCGCGGCCGATCCCGTAGAACATGGGGTCGCCGCTCGCGAGGACGGCGATCCGGCGTCCCGCGTGGGCGGCGAGCAGGCCGGGCACGGCGGGCCGCAGCGGCGAGGGCCAGGCGACGCGCTCGCCGGGGCATGGCCCAGGGGGCAGCAGACCCAGTTGGCGGGGGCCGCCGATGAGCACCTCGGCGTCGGAGAGCGCCGCGCGGGAGGCGGCGGGGAGGCCGTCCCAGCCGTCGGCCCCGATCCCGACGACGGTGACGGCCGGTATGCCTGGCGGGGATGCGGGGGTCACTGCTGGTACCTGACCTCGGGGTTCGGGAAGGGCTGCGCAGCCCGACTCTACTGGTGACCAGGCGGCGTGCCCTTATTGCGAGCACCTTGCAATAAGCCGGGCGACCTGATCGTCCACCTTGGGGACGCCGTCTCGATCGACCCCTCCGCACCCTTGGAGTCCGCGGTGCTCCGCCCGTGCGTCCGTGTCGCAGTTGGGCTGAACGGGTGACTTGGCGTAAGAATTGCCCGGTGCAGACAACGACTACGAGCCAGGACGGGGTGGGTCAGTGAGTAGCAGTCAGCGCCACGACGTCACCGATGAACAGTGGGAAGGGCTCGCCCAGGTCGTACCGCTGCGCAGCCGCAACGAATGGCCTTCATGGCCCGGACACAGCGCGCTGCCCGACGCGGAGACCGAGACGCGCAGGCGTTTCGTGGTGATGCGGGTCAACGTGTTCTCGGACGCCCGCGACGTCGCCGAGACCGTCATGTCGCAGATCCCGGTCCTGCTGGACCTGACGGGCGCCGAGACGGAAGTGGCCAAGAGGGTTCTGGACTTCAGCAGCGGTGTGGTGCTGGGGCTGGGCTGCGGCATGCACCGGGTCGACAAGAACGTCTTCCTGCTGGCGCCGCCGGGCACGGAAGTGCAGGGTCTGGTGGACGCGGTCGCGCAGCCTTAGGGCAGCCCGGCGTCCGCCCGTATCCCCTCCCCGGCCGACGTGGGAGATCTTGTGGGTGAATCCCCCGATCGTAGGAAGGTCGGCTGGGCGTAACGGTTCGCCTGGCGCGGCGCCGCTTAGCTTCCCGGCATGACGGTGCACACTCCGATGCCGGCCGCGCGGCCGGCGGCAGGCCAGGACCGACCGCAGGTCACCGAGCTGCGGCTGTCCGCCTTCGCGGGGCACCGCGGCACGGTGCTCCCACTCGACGCGCTGACGCTGATCACGGGTTCCAGCGGCAGCGGCAAGTCCAGCGCGCTCCGTGCGTACGAGGCACTGGCGCGACTCGGCGCCGGTGCCGAACTGGTCGACGTCTTCGACGACCCCGTGGCGTGCGTGCCCGAACGCGCCCGCGCCGACGGTCAGCGGCGGCGCGGGTTCCGCATCGGCTGCACGGTCGACGGGCCCGCCGGAAATGTCCGGCTCGACCTCGCGGTCCAGGCCGAACCCGAACTGCGCATCGTCGGAGAGCGGCTGACGCGCGGCGGCCTCGTCCTCCTGGAGACGGCGCTGCGCGACCCAGGCCGCCGCATGGTGCAGGCGGCCTGGCACACCGCGGGCGCGGCGCCCGTGACCCGCGCCCCGATGCCGGACGACCGGCTCGGCACGGCGCTCGTGCCGCTGCGCGTGGCGGGCAAGACGGACGGGCAGCGCCTGGTGCTCGCGGCGGCCGAGCAGGTCGTGGTCGCGCTGCGTTCGGCCTTCCCCTGCGACCCGCGGCCCGGCCGCATGCGCGCGCCGGTCCCGGCGGGGCTGATCGGTCCGGGCCGGCTGCTGGGCGGCTGCGACAACCTCGCCGAGGTCCTGTGGCGTACCCGGGCCGAGTGCGCGGTCCGCCACGCGATGCTCGTCTCGGCGGTGCGCGACGGATGTGCGGGGCCGGTCGTCGACGTGTTCGCCGAGGAGGCGGAGGACGGTTCGGTGCACGCCTTCGTCGACCGGGGGGACGGGGTGCGCACGCCTCTCACTCGGCTTGGGGACGGGGAGTTGAGGTATCTGGCCCTGGCGCTCGTCCTGCTCACCGGGCCCGGCGTTCTCGCCGTCGATCCGGTGGCGGAGGTTCCGGAGGCCTATCAGAGCCTTACCGTCCTCGCCGACGGCTTCGACCGCCGCCTGGACGCGCGGCAGTCGCGCGCGCTCGGCGAACTGGCGGCGCGGACCTGCGCGCGTGGTCACATCCGCCTGGTCGGGGCGGTGCGGGACGCCAGGTGGGCGGCCGGCGTCGCCGGCGCCTCGGTGGTAGACCTGGAGCCGTGACGGAACGATGTGATGTAGCGGGACTGCAGCGCAGGCTGGCCGAGTTCGCGGCGGCCCGCGACTGGGGGCGGTACCACACCCCGAAGAACCTGGCCGCCGCGCTGAGCGTGGAGGCGTCCGAACTGGTCGAGATCTTCCAGTGGTTGACGCCCGAGGAGTCGGAGCGGGTGATGAAGGACCCGGACTCCGCGCACCGGGTGACGGACGAGGTCGCTGATGTCCTCGCGTACCTGCTGCAGTTCTGTGAAGTCCTGGGTATCGACGCGCTGGCCGCGCTCGCGGCGAAGATCGAGCGGAACGAGCGGCGTTTTCCGGCGCCTGACGGCCCGTAGGACCCGGGTAGGACCCCGGGTTAGTCCCCCTTCCCGGCATTTTCGTCACTCTCCGGAGTGGACGGCTTGTCGAATTTCGATTACTTGTCCACAGATTTCCGGCTTCCCCTGGCTTTTCGACCGGATGAGTATCACTCTGGGTAGTGGATGTGGGAGTTCGGGCGAGCGTGCGGCGTGTGCGCGCGGGATGGACGGGGGGTTGCGCATGAACGCGATGCGGCTGATCGAGGCGAACCGGCGCGCCCTGGCGCTGAGCGAGGACCCGGTCGGCATCGTCATGGAGGTGTGGCAGTCGCAGGCGCTGGCGCAGGCGATCGGCAGCCGCCTCGCGGTCGCGGGCCCGCCGGAGTTACGGGGCGAGGCGCTGGGCCTGAGCGAAGTCGGCGGCAGAGCCTGCGGGGTGCTGGACGCTCCCCACTTCGGTACGGAGGACATCCGGGCCGCACGCCTGACGGAGACCGGCGACGCGCACGACGTCCTGCTCGCGCTGGACCAACTGCTCGGCGAGGTCGGCATCGCACTCGTGGGGGTCGCCATGGGCGCCGCCGACGAGGGGGTGTACTGGCAGTGCATGGAGGCGATAGACGCCGCCGACGAGTCGAGGGACCGCGTCCTGGAAATGCTGCGCAGGCTCGCGGTGCGGGAGCGGGCCCTGCCGGAGCGTGACTCGGCGGCGGGGTCGTCGTGAGGTGGCGGTGCTCTGACCGTGGCGGGCGTCTATGTGGCGCGGGGCGGGCTGGCGCGGGCGGGGGTGCCGGGAGGCGGCGGTGTTCCGGCCCCGACGGGGGCCTATGTGGCGCGGGCTCGGCTGGTGCGGGTGGGGCTGTCGGGAGGCGGCGGTGTTCCGGTTCTGCCGGGCGTCAATATGGTGTGGGTCCCGCCCGGGCGTCGGTGTGGGTGGTGGGTGGTTCGGTTCCGTCCGTGCGGATGGTCTTCCGGCGGGGCGAGCCGCCGGCGCGGGCCCGCGCCGGCCGTCCCGTGGACGGACTTTCACCCGACCGGGGCGGCCGAGGATCGGCGGGACCGGCGGGGTTGGTGGGCCTTCGAGCGTGCAGGATGGAGCCATGGATCTTCGAATCTTCACCGAGCCCCAGCAAGGGGCGACCTACGACACTCTGCTCACCGTCGCCAAGGCCACGGAGGATCTCGGCTTCGACGCGTTCTTCCGCTCGGACCACTATCTGCGCATGGGCTCCGTCGACGGGCTCCCCGGACCCACGGACGCGTGGATCACGCTGGCCGGGCTGGCGCGCGAGACCAAGCGGATCAGGCTGGGCACGCTCATGACCGCGGGCACCTTCCGGTTGCCCGGCGTGCTCGCGATCCAGGTGGCGCAGGTCGACCAGATGTCGGGCGGCCGCGTCGAACTGGGCCTCGGCGCGGGCTGGTTCGAAGAGGAGCACAGGGCGTACGGCATCCCCTTCCCGAAGGAGAAGTTCGCCCGCCTGGAGGAGCAGCTGGAGATCGTCACCGGCCTGTGGGCGACGGAGACCGGCCAGACCTTCGACTTCGACGGCAAGCACTACCAGCTGACGGACTCCCCGGCCCTGCCCAAGCCCGCGCAGCCCAAGGTGCCGATTCTCATCGGCGGCCACGGCGCGACGCGCACCCCGCGCCTGGCCGCGCAGTTCGCCGACGAGTTCAACATCCCCTTCGCCTCGATCGAGGACAGCGAGCGCCAGTTCGGCCGGGTCCGCGCCGCCGCCGAGCAGGCCGGGCGCAAGGGGAGCGACCTGGTGTACTCCAGTGCGCTGGTGGCCTGCGTCGGCAAGGACGACGCGGAGGTCGCCCGGCGCGCGGCGGTCATCGGCCGGGAGGTGGACGAACTCAAGGCCAACGGTCTGGCGGGTTCGCCGGCCGAGGTCGTCGACAAGATCGGGCGGTACGAGGCGATCGGCGCCGGCCGCGTCTACCTCCAGTTCCTCGACCTGGCCGACCTGGATCACCTGGAGCTCATCTCCTCACAGGTGCAGTCCCAACTGTCCTAGCAACCACAAGCGGCCCCCCACAAGCGGCCCCCCACAAGCGGCCCCCCACAACTGGCCCCCTCCGAGGTGGCCCCCAGACGTGGCCGCCGGGCGCACCCCTCCGGTGTCCGGCGGCCACTCCTCCTCCCCTTCCTCCCTGATGTCGATTCTGTGACGCGTCACAAGGGGCGCTCACTGACTCTGGAGTACGTTCCACCTCCGTTTCCGCGGCAGGACCGCAGGATGTGAGGCGCGGTACTTCGGACGGTCGAGGATGACGGAGGTCGGTATGAGGCTGCGTGGACGTTTCGGGGCGGGGTGTGCGGCGGTGGCCGCCGGGGCGGCGCTCGCCGCGGTGACCACACCGGCACAGGCCACCGAAGGGGTGCCCCGAGAGCCCCTGGAGTACGTGGCGATGGGGGACTCCGCGGCGGCGGGTCCGCTGATCCCGCAGCAGGACATCAACCTGCTGTGCCTGCGTTCGAACCGCAACTACCCCGCCGTGGCGGCGAAGGCGCTCGGCGCGCGGCTGACCGACGTGAGTTGTTCCGGCGCCACGACGAAGGACTTCGCGGGCCGCAGGCTCGGGCTGCTGCCGCCGCAGTTCGACGCGCTGAAGAAGAGCACCGATTTGGTATCGGTCACGGTCGGCGCCAATGACAGCGGCCTGTTCCAGCAGGCGCTCGGCTGTCTCAACTTCCTCCCCGAGCCGGTCGGCCTCTCCTGCGCGGACCGGCTCACGGCGGGCGGCAAGGACCGGCTGGGCGAGGCCGTCGAGAAGTGGGCGCCGACGTTCGGCGCCGCGCTGGGGGAGATCAAGCGGCGCGCCCCGCACGCGAGGATCGTCGTCACGGGGTACGGCACGTACATACGCGAGGGCGGCTGCCATCCGAAGCAGCCGGTCTGGGCCCGTGACGGGGACTATCTGCAGGGCGTCATGAACAAGATCAGCGCGGCGGTCCGGGACCAGGCGGAGGCGCGCGGCGCGCGGTTCGTCGACGTCGCCGCGCTCACGGTGGGGCACGACATCTGCGCCGCGCCGAAGGACCGCTACCTGGAGGGCCTGATCCCCGCGCACCCGGCAGCTCCGCTGCACCCGAACGAGCAGGGCATGGCCGTCTATGGCGACGCCGTCGCCGCCGCGGCCCGTTGAGGGGGAGCGCGGGTATGCGACCCGGAAGCGCGAGCATGCGATCCGGAAGCGCGGGCATGCGATCCGGCGCACGGAACGCCAGGCGGTCCGGCGACACAGCGAGGCGTTCCGTGCGCCGCACGGCGGCCCTCTTCGTCTCGGCGACCGCCCTGGTCGGAGCGGCCTTGTGTGCGACAGTCCGTGAGTTCCCCTGAGTCCCGCTGAGTCCCTGCCCCCGCGGCCAGGGGGTTGTTCCTCCTTCGTGTGCTCTGTGGTCTCGTGACGTAACTTCGGGATTTTTGAAGCGTTCTCATCCTGTCCGACCGATCCGCAGTCGGGCCGAAGGTGAGGGGGCCCGGGTTGGCGGCGCTGGCGGTCGTACGGGATTTGCGTGAGCACTGGGCGCCCGCGTCGGCGGAGGAGCTGGAGCGGTTCGAGACCGACGTGCTGTCCGGGTTCGTTCTCGCGCGGGCCTCGGCAGGGCTGGCGGACGGCACGATCCGCGGGGACGTCGGTCACCTGGATCAGATCAGGTCCTGGTTCGGCCGGCCGCTGTGGGACATGGAGCCCGCCGACGCGGACATGTACTTCGGGAAGGTGCTGCGGCACTCGCCCAGCGGCACTCGGCTGGGCCGGTCACAGGCGCTGAGCACGTACTTCATGTTCCTGGAGTTGCGGCACAAGGTCGAGCTGCACCGGATGACCGGCCGGGTGGTCGAGTGCCCGATCGACGAGATGAACCGGCCGCGCGGGGCCAAGGACGCTCAGCTGCGGATCCCGCCGAGTGAGCCGGAGATCGGGACGCTGTTCACGGGTTGGGGCGGCGGGCTGGCGACCTGCCGGAAGTTCGCCCCGACGGCCCGCAACTACACCGCCTCGAAGCTGATGTCCCAGGTCGGCCTGCGGGTGAGCGAGGCATGCGGGCTCGACCTGGACGACATCAAGTGGGACCTGGGCCGTTTCGGCAAGCTCCACGTCCGCCATGGCAAGGGGGCCCGCGGCTCGGGGCCGCGCGAGCGGATGGTGCCGCTGATCAACGGTGCCGACCGGACGCTGCGGTGGTTCATCGAGGACGTGTGGGGCCAGTTCGACGACGACCACACCCGGCCCGGCGCCCCGCTGTTCCCGAGCGAGCGGAAGAACACCGACGGTTCCGCCCGCCGGGTCGGTGACGACGCCCTGCGCAACGGTCTCGACAACGCGGTCGAGGCTCATCTGCCGGGCTGGACGGACAAGTTGACACCGCACGTCCTGCGACACTTCTGCGCGTCCCAACTCTATGGGAATGGGCTGGACTTGCTTGCAATCCAGGAGGTTTTGGGACATTCCTGGATCGCCACCACGATGCGGTATATCCACGTGCAGCAGACCCGGGTCGAGGACGCCTGGGTCGCCGGGATGGAACGGGCCGCGAAGCGGCTGGAAGGACTGGCCCGATGAGGTGGAACCTGCGGCTGACCGCCGCGAACAAGGGTATCTGGAAGGCGTCCGAGCTCCAGCGGAGCCTGGCCGAGCACGGCCTGGTTATCTCGGCCGGGAAGATGTCCGGGCTGTGGTCCGGCCAGCCGGTCTCCCTCAAGCTGGAGGACCTGGACGTCATCTGCGTCGCGCTCGGCTGCGAGATCGGCGACCTGCTGATCCCGGAACCGCAGAAGGTCACCCGCCCCGGCGAGGAGAGCGTCACCCAAACCGCTGTCGGCGCCGCCGGACCGGTTCCGGCGGTGGTGCCCAAGCGCCGCGACGGCCGGTCACTGCCGCCTACATGAGCCGATATCCGAAGGGCTACCGCAAGCCCACCGACTCCTGCGACAGCTGCCTGGCCTGGGGCGACTTCAGCGGACGGCTCTGCCCTGCCTGCTACATGTTCGGCCGCAGCCACGCGACGGCCGTCTGCGTCGGCTGCCGCCGCACCCAGCCACTGAAGTGGGATTACTGCCGTCTGTGCTGGTGCCAGGCCCGGCTTCACGCCAAGGCCATGGTCGGTCGGCCGCCGGCCGAAGCCGAGGTGACAGCCCGACTCAACGCCGTCCGGCACCACCAACTGTTCTTCATGGGCTTGCACTACCGCAGAGGATCTGCGGCTGTCGTCGCGCGACGCGGAGGAGGGCGGGGAGCCGTCCGGAAGCCGCCACCCGCGCCAGCCTGGCGGCCGATTGCCGACTGGAGACAGCTACCGCTGTTCGGACAGGTCCCGCGTGACTACGGCCGTCTCGACCCGACCGACTTCGACCTGGCCAGTCCCTGGCTGGCCTGGGCGAAGTACCTCGCCTACCAACTCGCCGAGGCCCGTGGCTGGGGACGCGGCATCCGCTTCGCCGTCAACCGCGGCCTCGCCCTTGTCCTCACTGGCTACGTCGAGGGCGACGTCATCCGGCACACGGAGACCTTCGCCCCGCTGCGGGCCCTGGACCTGCGGTTCGGCCACGTGGTCACGGTCCTGGAGGAGATGGGCATCTTCGAGGACGACAGCGAACCCTCCTTCGAGGGCTGGCTCACCGAGAGGCTGGAGGGACTCGCACCCGGCATCCGTTCGGGAGCCGAGCGCTGGACCCGCGTCCTGCACGACGGCGGCCCCCGCAGCCTCCCGCGACGGGAAGGCACGGTCTGGCTCTCCCTCAACCGAGTCCGTCCGGCCCTGCTGGAGTGGTCGAACCGCTACGACCACCTGCGGGAAGTGACCCGCGACGACGTCCTCACCTACGTCAAGACACTGCACGGCCGCCAGCGGCATAACGAACTCGTGGCCCTGCGTTCGCTGTTCACCTGGGCCAAACGGAACGGGCTGATCTTCCGCAACCCGACCAGCCGGATCAAGGTCGGCCAGTACGAGTACGCCGTGCTGCAACCGCTCGTCCCCGCCCAGGTCGACCGCTCCGTCGCGGTGGCCACCACCCCGGCGACGCGGCTCATCCTCGCCCTCGCCGCGGTCCACGCCGCCCGGGTCGCCCAGATCGCCACCCTCATGCTCGACGACGTCGACCTCGGCAACCGCCGACTGACCATCGCCGGACGCGTCCGCCCGCTCGATGACCTCACCCTGAAACTGCTGCTGGACTGGCTGGAGCACCGGCGAAGCCGGTGGCCGAACACCGCGAACCTCCACCTGCTGATCAACAACCAGACCGCCACCAAGACCAGCCGCGCCAGCAACCACTGGATCAGTGCCCCTCTGCGGGGACAGGACGCGACACTGGAGCGGCTCCGCGTCGACCGGCAACTCGAAGAGGCCCTGACCCACGGGCCCGACGCGCTCCATCTCGCCGAGGTCTTCGGACTCGACGAAAAGACCGCGATGCGCTACGCGGACTCTGCACGAGCCCTGCTGGAACAGGCCGCTGAACAGTACCTTCGATGAAATCTGCTCGACCCGGACGCACCGTGAAGGGAATCATGGACGAGTGACGTCGACCGAAGCAGCAGTAATCGCTCTACAGGACCATGCCGCCCTCTGGAGCATGGGGGAAATCCGCGCGAGCGATGTCGTCAATGCCGCCTGTGGTGCGCTCGTCGCCGGACTCGACACCCCCGGTCTTCGAATCCTCGCCGCCTGCACTCGCGGCGAGGCGGACTACGACGTCCACGACCTGCTTCCCGCGGCACTCGACGAACTCGGCCTCGCCTTCTATCCGGTCGGCAGCGAGGCCGGCCAGGAAGCCGCCGCCCGAGCCCTCGCAGGCCGCATGCTCGCCGGAGAGCTCACGCCTCGGGAGTTCACCTTCCGGATTCATCAGCGCTACGGACATGAGCTGCCCCTGACCGAGCGCCTTGCCGAACTCGACGACGAGTACGACATCCTCGAATACGGCGACAGAACCGTGGACCAGGTCGATGCCGAGGTCACGGCCGAAGCCCGCCGCCTCACAGCCCACCCCGCGGTTCCCGCCGAACCCACGGATTCGCCCAGCTGATGCACACGGACCGCCCCGCGAGTTCCCGCTGAACAGACTTCGGTTTCCCTGAACCCACGGGCCTCACCGGCCTCGGGGAACATCGGTACAGCCGTTGACGCTGAGAATGATCATGGGGTGTGAGTGCCTCTTGGACGGCGTGTCAGGACATTCGAGTCGGTCCTGCTCGGCACCGTGTCGAGCATGGACACCCCCTCGCTCCCTGACGGACCTGTCCTCGCCTACCTCCGCGCGGTGGTGACCGCGCTCGGCCCTCATGCCGGATCCAACCTGTGGGTTCAACTGGCCGGAGCGGTACCTGACGGCGGCTCGTTCCGACTTGGCCTCCGGCGTCAGGGCCCGAGGGCCTCGCGGGGCTGCGTACGGAGCCTCTTCGCCGAGCGGGCTGGGGGCACGGATCCGGCCGTGGCGGAACTGGTGCCCTTGCCAGGCGTCGCCGCCGAGTCGGACAGTGATCGGGATTCGGTCTGCTGATCTTCCCCAAGGAGGCGTCATGGCTTACGACCCGGGCCTGCGCAATGGCCGCTACTACGTCAGGATCCACACGGCGGACGTCGCCGACGCGGGCACCGACGCCGCGGTGTACGCCACGATCATCGGAGAGGAGGGCCAGACTCCCGAGACTGAACTCGATAACATCGGCAACGACTTCGAGCGGGGATCCACCAGTGGCTACAGCATCCCCAGCCCGCACATCGGACGCCCCCTCAAAATCCGCCTGCGCCACAACAATGGCGGCTTACGCCCCGGCTGGCGGGTCGGCAGCATCAGTGTCAGCCGCACTGTGTACGCCGCTGACGACGAGGCGTCCCTCGCCATTGAGCGCGACGAGTCCTCAGACAAGGACAAGCCGGCCTTCTCCTCGCTCTACGTGGGCTATCAGTCAGGCACCGTCGACACCTGGCTCGCCACCGACTCCGGCGGCATCGACAAGACCTTCGACCTGACACGCGTCGTCACTGAACCCAGCCCCGACGACTTCGCTATCCCCATCGGCAATCCCGCACGGAAGCACTGACCTCGGCCGCACCAGGGGGCAGGGGTAGGACACCGGGGCCGACCCCGACGGCTACGCATGGCGTCGCCTGCACAACCGATGGCACACCGTCCTGGACAGCGGACTGCAGCCCGAGTCCATCGGCGACATCGTCACCCGCGCCGGCGAACGCGCCGGGATCGAGATCCGCTTCACCGGCCACAGCCCCCGCCGCGGCCTCGCCACGTCCTCCCGCCTCAAGGGCCACGACCAGATCGTCGTTGCCAAGCAGGGCGGCTGGGCGCCGCACTCCAAAGTCCTCGCCGATCGCTCGGCATCTTGGCAAGGAGTTCGGCCAGCAACGCGTCGAGATCGGGCGGCAGGCCAGGACGATGGCTGGAGGGCGGTGCGGGCGGGGTGTTTACATGGGCGTACATCAGAGCTAGGGACTCGAGGCCGCCGAACGGGGTGCGGCCGGTCAGCAGCTCGTACAGCACGCAGCCCAGCGAGTACAGGTCCCCGCGGGCGTCGCCGACCTCGCCCCGGAGCCGCTCGGGCGGCATGTAGGCGACCGTGCCGACGACGCGGCTGGCAACGGTCAGGGTGGAGATGTAGCGGGCGATTCCGAAGTCGAGGATCTTCACGCTGCCCGCCGGGGTGAGCATCAGGTTCGCCGGTTTCAGGTCACGGTGCAGGATCCGGACGCTGTGCGCGGCGTGCAGCGCGGCGGCGGTCTGCGCGGTCCACGCCAGGACGTTCGCGACGGCGGCAGGCCGTCTTGCAGCACGATGCCCAGGTTCCGCCCGGGAACGTTCTCCATCACCAGGTAGAGAGTGCCGTCGCCGTCCCGTCCGAGATCGTGGACGGTGACGATGCCCGGATGACTCAGCGCCCCTGCCGTGCGGGCCTCCCGGAAGAACAGCTCCTCGCCCTCGGCCGTCCCGAGATGCGGCTGGAGCAACTTGACCGCCACGGAACGCTGCATCACGCCGTCGTGGGCCGCCCACCCCTCCCCCATCCCGCCCCGGCCCAGCAACTGCTGCAGCTCATACCTGCCCGCGATCACCCCCTGTGCCACGGCTCCCCCACTTCCTGCACGGTGCTCACCGTCGTCACTCGCACCGCCCTGAACCTCGCACGCGTCCGGGAGCAGACGTCGTATTGATCCAAGCGACGCCGC
Source organism: Streptomyces sp. NPDC003032 (assembly GCF_053591415.1). NCBI lineage: Bacteria > Bacillati > Actinomycetota > Actinomycetes > Kitasatosporales > Streptomycetaceae > Streptomyces > Streptomyces sp. NPDC003032. Next base: position 88,543 of record NZ_JBSFTT010000017.1, read on the forward strand.
CCGGCAACTGGTCAGTTCCAAGACGCCTTGCGGCCACCGCTCACATGTCCGGAGTCCATGCACCCGAAGTCGGAGCGGTCACCACACGTCGTGCATGGTCGCTTCCCCCGGGGGCGCCGTGACGCGTGTCTCGAAGTCCATTTCTGTGCCGCAGTCCGAACATCTACGGACATCGGTCTCTCCGTCGTCCTCGAAGCGGACATGGATCATCTCCGTGGATGTGCGGCAGTCATCGCAGTGCTCTTTCCGTACACCACGCAACGGCTTTCCGTATTCAGTCGCCATACGAAACAGGGTCTCAGCCCTGCGTCTACAGACGGGCCAGAACGTCCGAGCCGAGGGTGGATGCGGCCCAGAGCGGCTAGTTGCTCACAGTTATGCCGGCTTTTGTGACGCGCACGGCTAGGTCAGGGCCGCCATCGCGGCTTCGGTGCGCTCGCTTCCCTGACATCTTCAGGGAGTGGGGCTTGTCGTACTTGGAGTGGACCCAGTGACGGGCGATGAGGTGGACATCGGCGGAGGAGCCGGACTTTCCTGGGCTGTTTGCCCGATGTGCCAGGAGCGACACCGAAAAGGAAGGCCAGCGCCACGAGCGTCACTGAGCCAGCAGTGAAGGCGAGACCCAGGTCTCCGGTCGGAGGCGTGGTGGCGCTGACCCTGAGCGTGTGCCGGTACACGGCGTAGCCAACGGCGCCGGATACAAGGAAGATCAGCCCTGCGGCTGCGTCGATCGGTATGGTCATTCCTGGCCTTTGTGCCTCGCGGGCCTGCCCGCCGCGACTCGACATCCCGCGGCAGGCCCTCATCCAAGGCCCGCCGCGGATGCGAGGGCCCTTCCCTCCTTCTCCGGAGAACAGGGCCTCTCGACAGCACAAAGGCCCAACTCGCCTTAAGGAGTTGGGCCAGGACTTGCAGAGCAAGCTGAAAAACGTTCCACCCCCACTGAATAGCTTGTCAAGCTGTGCAGGTCAGAGCGGTATATGCAGGTCAGAGCGCCACCATCCAGGTGCATCCAGGTGGAATTTCGCCGCTACTGCCTCTACTGCCCCACCAGGTCGCCCAAATCACCAACTGGATCATGACCGAGGGCCCGGCAAGGTGGTGTACCGCCTCGGGGAACATCGGTACAGCGATTGGCGCTGAGAACGGTCATGGTCGGGGCGTGAGTGTGCTGACCCGGTTCTCGTACTCTCGGCGGGCCTTGCGCTGGGCCGGGGCGACGGCGGTACGGATCGCACCGCGGCTGACGCCGTGGTCACGGGCGAGAGCGGCGATGGACCGGCCTTCCAGGTACGCGGTGCGTACGTCGGCGGTCTTCGCGGCTGTCACTGCGGGGCGGCGCCCGCCTTTGCTGCCCTTGGCCTCGGCGGCGCGCAGTCCGTCGTAGGTCAGTTCGCGCTGGAGGTCGCGCTGGAGTTCGCCGGCGGCGGCGAGGGCCTGCACCATGAACTTCACGGTGGACAGCAGCTCGCCGGTGCGCGGGTGGCGGGCGGTGAGGTCCATGGCGGAGAACGCGCCATCGTGGATGCGCAGGGCGACCTGGTCACGGTGGAGGACATCGAGCACGTCGAGGATGTGGCCGGTGCCGCGCACGAGGCGGAACATCTCAGAGATGTGCACCGTGTCGCCCGGCCGCGCGTAGTTCAGCAGCTCGCGGAACTTCGGCCGCTGGAGCGGGTGGAGGCGGCTGGAGGTGCCCGGGTTCTCCTCGAAGACGACTGGGTCCTCGATCCCGGCCTCCTCCAGGACGAGGTTCTGCCGGGCGGTGGACTGCTGGTCGGTCGAGACACGCTTATACACCAGGTTCGCCACTGAAGGCCCCTTCCGTATGGAGGAATGGACCTTGCCTGTCGTCAAACCCTGTCAGCAATCACCATCGGATCTGATTGGATTCGTGCTGCCTCGAATCCCCGGCGCCATTCCATCTGGTGTGCTTCTGAGCTTCCTGACTCACAGCAGCTCATGCCGCGCGATTGAAGGCGAGCGCGAGCGTCTCCATGCTCTGGGTGCTGCCCCAAGTCACGTGCTGAGGGCCGCCGATGCCGTAGCCGTTGCCGCCGAGGTGAAGGGGGAGGCGGGCGCGGTAGCTACTGCGCTCCAATACCACTTTCCGCACTTCTCTGGCCAGGTCTGTCACTGTGAGCATAGGGAAGGGGCAGGCTGCTACCCCTTCGCTGAGAGTCCGGGAAAGCACGCCAGTGAACGATCCTTCTCCATCCACTGCCTGGCCGTGGGCCCCTGTCGCAGCCACGACACACCAGTGCTCCAGTTCCGGCGGAGCGTTCGGGATAACGGCGCCGGCGTAAGAGGTGTCGACGATGAGGACCACCGCGCGTTCCCGCGACTGCTGACTTGCTTGAGCAAGCAGGCCCTCAAGGTCGAGAGACGTTTGCAGCAGGTTGTCTTCCTGGGAGTCACTCAGCGGCAGAGATAGGCGCGCCGACTCGTTCAAGAAGCCATGCCCAACCACATGTAGTACCACCAGTTCTGACGGCGCCATGAAGGTGCGGCGAACCGCTTGGTGAGCTTGTTGATTCGTGGGATTGAACAATGTCGTCAAGGACATCCATGGAGCGGCGCTCTGCAACGCCTCTGTCATGCGCTGACAATCCCGTGGTACGCCAGCCAGGGGAGGGAGGCCAGCGACATCACTACACCCGATCAGCAGGTAGGAACATCGCTGCCGTTCAGGAATCCAGAAGTTCTTACCGTGGCCGGGTTGGAGCCGCTGCTGGTTGGTTAGGGGCGGCCCGGTGACGTCGCCTGCTCCAACCGGTGCTGTGACCTCAAGTGTCAGCGATGCTGTCTTGTGGGCTTCCTGCCAGGAGTACATCTCTCTGGCCCTGGCGGGAACGGGGATCTTGCATTCCTCCGCATAGTGTCGGCAGGCTAGGACGAACGCGATCACCGCTGGCAACTTTGGAAGCCGTCGACCGCGCACGACATCCGATGCAGTCGAAGCTGGCAGGTGGCTCCCGGCCTTCCGCGCGTGGACCTCCAGGGATCGGAAGGATGGCTGGCCCACGTCCTGGCGCAACTGGCGGAGGTCGGCCACGAAGGCTTCGACCAGATCATCGCTCTCCCCCACAGAACTGCTCCTCTCCCCTCGTCTTCCGAGGCGCTGACCGTCCGAGAGTGGCCGAGCCCAGCCGACAGCAGCCGCACGCAGCCGGGTCTGTCCGAGGCTACAGACATGCTGACCTGGGTCGTTGTCGAATCCGAGTATCGGAATCGACAACGAGGGGAGAAGCCCAATGCGGCGGGAAAAGGGCAAGAGGGGTAAGGCCGGCACCGCTCGGAGGCTGGCCCGCGCGGCGATGTTCAGCGCAGTACGAGGGCTCGCATCGGCGGGGGGAGCCGCGCTTTTGGCATGGATCACCTGGTGGCTCCAGAACCGCTGAATGGGGTGGCCCGGGCTAGATCATTCGCGCCCGGGCCACCCGTAGCACGCCGTCTTCGGCCGCTCGGTGTACCGCTTCACCACCGACGAGTCCTCGATGCCAAGCTGCGCGGCCAGGTGCTCGACCACCGGCCACGGCGCGTCGAGCGGGTCGTCCGGGAGGAACCGGCCGATGTAGCGCACGGTGCACATCTATAGCGCGAAGCCGAGGCTGGTGGTGCGTGGAGCGGCGCCGCGCGATCAGATCGCCGTCGACGTCGTCCAGGAAGAAGAACCGCTCCGGCTCGGGGCGGGTCGGCTCCTCGGCGAACTTTCCGTACGCCTCAGCCTGCTCATCAGTCAGACACTCCACCGGCACAAGGCGGACCGTAGCCAGCCCCGGCCCCCACCCGGCGATCTTTCCGCGAACCCCAGCAGACGCCCCAACCGGTGTGCTAGCCGACCATGATCAAGCTCAGTGCCAACCGCTGTACCGATGTTCCCCGAGGCCGTTGACCGGCGCCCCGTCGGCCACAGCCACAGCCCCACCCGCCACCTCACCCGCACCCGCCGACAGGGACAACAAGCTCCCCGTCGTCTACCACTCCGTCCCAGGAGTGGCCGCCTCGCTTGCACGGCCGGGCGTCGCCCCGCCCGGTGCCGACGACTGGTCCTGTCGCGGCGCGAAGCACCCGCGCCCCGTGGTCCTGCTGCACGGCACCCACGTCAACATGGCCATCAACTGGAACGCCCTGTCCCCGCTGCTCAAGAACGACGGCTACTGCGTCTTCGCGCTCAACTACGGAGGCCTGAAGCTCGGGCAGTCGGCGGCACCGGCGACATTCCCGCCTCCGCCGGTGAACTGGCCGGTTTCGTCGACCGCGTCCTGCGCGAGACCGGCGCCGCCGAGGTCGATCTGGTCGGCCACTCGCAGGGCGGCACCCTCGCCCAGTACTACGTGAAGTTCCTCGGCGGTGCCCCGAAGGTGCACGACCTCGTCGGGCTCGCGCCGACCAGCCACGGTTCGACCGCGCTCGGCCGCGACAAGGGCATCAGGGCGCTGTTCAGGGTCTTCCCCGGCCGGACACGGTCCCCGGGGCGCGCTACACCACCCTCGCGACCAAGTACGACCCGGTGGTCGCCCCGCACAGGTCGCAATTCCTCGACGGGCCCGCTGCGCGAGGTGCTCAACGCGCTCGATCCGGGCACCGCGCGCGGGCCGGACTGCTCAACCCCCGTCCTGCCGGTCCTCGGCGGCTGAGCCGCGCCGGGCGGAGCGGGCCGCGAGCGCCGCGTGGAGCAGGGGGACGTCGGGGGTGCGCGCCGGGTCGATGCCGGTGAGTTCGGCGATCTTGCGGAGGCGGTAGTCCACCGTGTTCGGGTGGACGTGGAGCTGGGCGGCCGCGGGCCGTCGGCTCCCGCACCGCAGATAGGCCTCCAGCGTCCGCAGCAAATCCTCGTCCGCCTCGACGGGGTGGAGCAGGGCCGCGAGACGGTCCAGGGCCTCGCCGGGGCGGGAGAGCTGGTATTCGAGCAGGACGTCGCCCAGGCGGTACAGGCCGTGGGGGCGCCCGAACCGCACGGCGACGTCGAGGATCTCGCGGGCGGTGGCGGCGGCCCGTACCACCGCGGAGGGTTCCGCCACGGTGGCGCCCGCCGTGACGTCCGCTCCGGCGGCCCGGCCGACGTCGGCGACGATCCGGGTCAGGCGGGCCCAGTCGCCCGCCGTCAGCTCGGCGGCCGCCACCTCGCTCGGCAGCAGCGCGATGCCGCCCTGCGAGGTGAGGGAGGACAGGACGGGACCACGGATCTGACGCTCCAACTCCGCGCGCAGTCGGCGCAGTTTGCGGCGTCCGGCGACCGCTGGATCGACGCCCGCCGCCGTCTCGTCGGCGTGCGGCCCCACCGCGAGCGCGAGAACCAGATAGCCGGGCGGCAGCCGCAGCCCCGCCCGGGACGCCGCGGCCTCGGCCGGGGTGCCTTCGAGGAGCGCGGAGAGCAGCGTGTACCGCGCGGAGCGCTCGTCGTCGAACAGCGTCTGGCGCTCGTCGAGATAGCCCGCCCCCACGGCGGGCGCGACCAGCTCCAGATAGCGCAGGACCAGGGTGTTCGCCGCCATCACGTCGACGACCTCGGACGGCCGGACCTCGGGCGTCAGGGACTCCCACATCACCTGCGTCCCCACGTGGTACGCCGTGAGCACCACGTCGATCGGAATGCCCTCCTCGGCGCGGCGCGCGGCGGACTCGCGCAGGAAGTCCAGCTCCTCCCGCGCGGGCAGTTCCTTCGTACGCAGTACGTCGATGAAGGACCGCAGGGTCTGTTCGATCACGCGTCTGATGTCGCCGCCCAGTTCCTCGGCCGGCAGCAGGCCGTACGCGGGGATGCGGGCGGTGACCTCGGCGAGGACGAGGTCGGCGTAGGCGGGCAGGCCGGCGGCCAGGCGCTCGTGCAGCGCCCGGCCGCCCACCACGAAGACTCCGTTGCTGTCAGCCACCGTCGGAGGTTAGCCGAGTGACGTCGACCGAGTCCGCCCCCGTTCTCGGCTCGGGGACGGCCGCCCAGAGGGCCACGAGCGCGAGGACCGTGGCGAGGACGGCGGCGGCTCCGGTGCGGCCGCGCGCCCAGCGGGCCCGGAACCGTACCGGATCCTCCACCAGGACCTTGGAGAGCCCGGCCGCCGCCACGGAGACGGCGATGACGACGGCCGTGCGGGGCCACCCCGACAGGCCGAGCCGCTCCTCGTCGAGGAGGACGAAGACGGGCCAGTGCCAGAGATAGAGGCTGTACGAGAGCAGCCCCGCCCAGCGCAGGGGAGCGCCGGCGAGAACTCGGCCGGCCGGGCTGCCGGGTGCCCGCGCCAGGCAGGCGATGAGCAGGGCGGCGGCCAGCGCGTGGAGGAACAGGCCGCCCTGGAAGAGGGACGGGGAGTTCTGCCCGTCCGACACGATCCAGTAGGCCCCGAGCGCGCAGAGCAGGAACAGGCAGACCCGGCCCGTCGTCCGCTCGCCCACGCGGGCCAGGAGACGGGAGGCCGGCGCCGTGGCCATGAGCGCGCCGAGCAGCAGCGAGAAGGCGCGGGTGTCGGTGCCTTCGTACACGCGTGTGGTGTCGGGGGAGACCGCGGCCGGAGCGGAGAGCACGAGCATGAGTGCGAGTGAGACGGCCGCGCCGACCGCCGCGACGACCGCGACGCGCGCCTCGGCCCGCCGGCCGCGCGCCGCCACACACAGGACGAGCGGCCAGACCAGATAGAACTGCTCCTCGACCGCGATGCTCCACAGATGGCTGAGGACCCGGGTGTCGGCGGCGTTCCAGTAGCCGGCCCGGTCGGCGATGAAGTGCCAGTTGGCGAGGTTGGCCAGCACCCACGGGGTGTCGTCGAGCGCGAGGCGCAGCAGCTGCGGCGGACCGAACGCCCATACGAGGAGCAGCGTTCCGGTGACCATGACGGCCAGGGCGGGCAGCAGGCGGCGGGCCCGCCGGCCCCAGAAGGCGACGAGGTCGACGCGGCCGTTCCCCGATGCGGCCTCCTTGAGGAGCAGGCCGGTGATCAGGAAGCCGGACAGCACGAAGAACAGGTCGACGCCGAGGAAGCCGCCGCCGAAGTGGCCCGCGTGGAAGAGGAGTACGCCGAGGACGGCGACGCCGCGCAGGCCGTCCAGTGGAGCAAGGTGCTTGCGGCGGGCGGGCGGCGTGGGGGTCGCCGGTGCCGGCACGGCACGCATGACAGTCATCGGGCTACTTGCAGCCGAGGCCGCCGTAGACCTTGGCCCCCGTCCATGAACCCGTGGCCCACTGGTCGGCCGGGGCGGGCGTGAAGGAGTACCGCTTGCCCAGTTCCTTGGTCAGCCACTGGGCGAACGCGGCCGAACCCTGCTGGCAGGAGTGGATGCCGTCCTTGCTGCGCTGCGCCTTGGGTGCGGCGTTGTCGGTGCCCCACAGGGCCGACGCGTCCAGGAAGTGGACCTTGCCCGGGTGCTTGTCCGCGACCTCCTTGGCTGCCTTGGGGGCGGTCTTGATCTGCGCCTCGTGCGGCTTGTAGAAGTCGTCGATCTTGAAGGGGGGCGCGGAGACGATGACGAGTTCGGCGCCGGCGTCGTTCACGGCCTTGGCCAGCCGCTCGTAGTCCGCGCGCTGCTCGGCCGGTGTGCCCCAGTCGTACGTGGTGATCTGGTACGCGACGACGTCCGGCTCGGCCGACTTCAGCTTCTTCGGCAGCTCGTCCCAGGTGGGTCCGGCGATCTCCCCGACGACGCCACCGCCGCCCGTGGCCGCCATCGATGTGAACGCCGTCCCGTCGGCCTTCAGCGCGGCGCCGACGGCCGGTGCCTCGGCCTCGCCGATGGAGTCGCCCATCCACAGCAGGCTCGGCAGCTTCGCGGAGGAGGAGGTGGCGGCCGCGGCCTTGCGGGAGCCGGTGCCCTTGTCGTCGTCGCCCGCCCCGCCGCAAGCGGTGAGGGCGAAGAGGCCCGCCGTGGCGAGCAGCGCGATGCCGGTGGTGAGGCGGACTGTGTGGCGCGGGCGGGAGTGGCTGCGGGGGTGGGTGAGAGTGCGGAGGTGGGTGGAGGAGGTGCTGTCATCGCTGTTCATGTCGTCCAGCGAAACCGATGAAAGCGCTGGTCGGGAGGGCTGTCATCGTTTGCTCACAGAGCGGTGGAGGTCCCGTCACGCGCCGCGTGCGTGACGGTCACCTCCGGGCGTGGAACCCCTTACTGCCCTGCGGACTACTGCCCTGCGGACTACTGCCCTGCCGAGCGGCCGAAGAACTCCAGCTCGGCGATGGCCACCTGGCGGTCCTCGGCGACGCCGTACGCGGAGCGCAGGATCAGCCGGGCGCTCACCGCGTCCCGTACCCGTACGTCGATCTTCTGTACGCCGCCGTCGTTGATCCGGCGGTGCAAGGTGTGCTCCTTGCCCGCCGAGTCGCTGACCACCAGGTCGAACTCCATGGGCCTGGCCTGAGCGGCGGCCTGCGCGGTGCGCGCCGAGCTGCCCGGCGTGATCAGGAGGTTGAGCAGGTCGGTGGGCTGGCCGAAGTCGGCCTGCAGCCACTGGCCCGCCGAGTCGCCCGCGTAGCCCGTGCCCCACCAGGTGTTGGAGTAGCTGTCGAAGGCGAGCTTCGCGGCCTGCTTGGGGGCGGAGTGCGAGGCGCTGAAGCCGGTGGGGTGGACGGGGACCCGCTTGGCGAAGTGGTCCTGCACGGCCCGCGCGGCCGGGGGCCCGCCGAAGATGCCGCCCACCACCAGACCGGCGATCACCGCGATCCCCACGGCGCGGGCGATCCACCGGGTACGGTCCCGGTGCAGGCGCGGCCGCTGACCCGCGTAGGGGCCCTCGGCGGTCGGGGCGGCGGAGTCCTTCAAGGGGTTGGCGCAGCTGCGGCAGAAGTGCCGGCGCAGCGCGTTGGGCGTCCCGCAGCTGCGGCACGCCGCACCGGTCTCGGGCTCGGCCGGCACGGCGGCCTGCCGCACCCTCGGGCGCGCCGCGTCGGGCCTGCCCGGCAGTACGCCGCCCGGAGTCTCCGGTGGCGCGACGGCCTCGGCGGCCTCCGGTACGGGGACGAGCAGCGAGCGTATGGCGGTGTCGGAAGAGGAGGTGCCGGAAGAGGAGGTGCTGGACGAGGAGGTGCTGGTGGGCTCCGCGGGCCCGGTGGTCGTCGCCGGGAGCGGGACGGTGGTGTCGGTGCCGCCGGATGCGGGGGCAGGCGCAGGGGCCGGAGCCGGAGCCGGAGCCGGTGCGGGGTCCGGGGCGGTGGCGGTCCGGGGCCGGTCGGGTGCGTCGGCCTCCCCCGTGGGCGCGTGGGCGACGCCCGCCGGGGTGTCCCAGCGCAGGAAGGCGCCGCAGGAGTCGCAGAAGGACTGGCCGCGCTGCCGGGCGGGGGTGCCGCACTCGGGGCACGGGGGCGTGGTGGAAGGAGAGTTGGGCATCTCGTCGGTCTCGTCCGTCTCGTGCGTCTTGTCCGTCTCGGACTGCTCGGGCTGCTCGGGCATCTCAGGTTCCTTCAGGGGAAGGCGTGGCGGTCACCTCGGCCGTGAAGGGGAGGTGCGCGGGGCGGGCGGCGGCGACGACGGACCGCAGGCGGTACGGGTCGACCACCGCAGGGTCGGGCACGTGCAGGGTGACGTGCAGGGCGGGGCGCGGGGTGCCGGGGAACGCGCCCAGTGGGCGCGCGGACCAGGTCGCGCCGCCGCTTTCGCTGATGTGCGGCCGTACGCCGAAGGCGAGTTCGACGGCGGCGGAGAGGCCGCGGCGGGTGCCGCGGACGCGGTGCAGGGCGACGGCGGAGGCCACCGCGTGACGGCGCACCGGCAGCGGCTCGCTGCCGTCCAGCTCCGTGCCGACCCAGTCCGTCAGCCACCCGAGGAAGTCCTCGGGTGCCAGGGCGGGCATGAAGTACGCGTCCAGGCAGTCAAGAACGGTGAAGACGGGCGCGAGCACGACATCGAGCCCGGAGACGAACCGCAGCGCGAAGTCGTCGTCGGCGAAGACGGCGGGCAGCTGCTCGGCGAGCGGATGCGCGGAAACCATCCCCGGCAGCGATCCACGACACGACCCACTCCCGGGGCCCGGCCCAGGACCGGCCCCCGAGCCGCCGCGCCCGGAGCCGGACCCGCCACCCGCCCCTGACCCCGAGCCGAAGCCCTTACTCGGACCGAGTCCCGATCCCGCCCCAAAACCCGAGCCAAACCCCGCCCCGGCACCCGACGGCGAAGCCGACCCCGCCCCGGCACCCGACGCCGCCCCGGCGCCCGACGGCGAAGCCGCGCCCGACGCCGACGCCGCCCCGGCACCCGACGCCGACGCCGCCCCGGCACCCGACGCCGACGCCGCCCCGGCACCCGACGCCGACGCCGCCCCGGCACCCGACGCCGCACCCGCCCGCGGCCCCCGGCCCGGACCGGTCACCTCCGCCTTCCGTAGGGACCCCGCCCCAGGCTCCCGCCCCGTCATCGCGCCTCGATCACACGGACGCGGTGGTCGAACGGGAAGAGCAGCGCGGACGGTGTCAGTTCGATGCGGTCGGTGGCGTCGCCGCGACGCGTGGTCAGGGGGTCGGCGGGGTGGAGGAGGACCTCGTCGACCAGTTCCACGCCCGGTACGCGCTGGAGTGCGGCGAAGATCTCGCCGGAGCGCAGCGGGCGGCCGAACGGCCAGCCCGTGCCGTGCGCCCCGCCGGTCAGTGGGTCCAGGTAGGCGTAGAGCGCGTCGAGGGCGTCGGCGCGTACCCGCTCCGCCTGCGCGGCGCGGAAGGAGTGCAGCGTGGCGACGACCGTGACGCCTTGGTAGAAGGGCGGGCCGACGGCGAGCCGGGTGCCGAGCGGGCGGCGGTCGTCGAGGAAGTGCGTGACGCGGGAGAGGAGTTCGTCGCCGGGGACGAGCTGTTCGAAGCGGAGGCGGCCGCCGCGGTCCGGCACGGCCTGCGGGACGACGAGGACCCGGACCGCGTTCTCGCCCGCCTCGGAGGACTCCGCGGCCAGACAGTGGATGCGGGCCGTCTCGGGCGCCGCGCGCCGCGCCAGCTCCTCGTAGTCGCGCGCGGTCACCGCCCGCTCCTGCGCGCGCAGCGCGATCGGCGCGCGGACCTTCGCCTCCCGCACGGTCTCGCCGTCCACACCGCCGCGCGCCGCCTCGCGGTTCTCCACCCGGGCGACGTACGGGATGGAGCTGCGCAGCACCTGGATCGCGCCGCGCGCCACATTGCCGGCGCGCCCGCCGCCGGTGCGGTAGCGCGTGGCGCGGAGCGCGGCGCCCTTGGCGGGCACCGCACCGAACTGCCGGAGGGTGCCATCCGGTTCACGTACCGCGGGGCCGAAGGCGATCTCGCCCGTCGCGGCGTCCAGGGTGACGTGGCGGTCGTACGGTCCCGACGCGGCGAAGTGGTCGACGACGTGCCACGCGTCCCAGCCCGACTCCTCACCGTCGGAGACCTCCAGGAGCAGCGGCGGCCGGTCGGCGACGACCGGCGCGTGCGCGAGCCGGACACGCTGCCCCGGCACGCCCGTGGAGTCACCGAGGGGTTCATCGCGTACGACATCGGCGTGCGCGACGGCGGTCGTGCCGCCGATGGTGAACGCGGACGCGGCCCGCACGGTCGGCGACGCGCTGTAGAACGGCTGGCCGTGCGCGGCCTCGACCACCCGGCAGCGCAGCCAGCCCGCGTCCTGCCGCCCCACCCGGGAGACGATGTGCCCGACCGGGATGTGCAGGACCACGTCGCCGGGCCGGTTGAGGCCACCGGTGGAGTCCTCCTCCACCTCGCACCGCGTCCACCCGTCGGCGGTCCACGCCTCCCACACCAGCGGCGGCTGGCGCGGGTCGACGCCGACGCCGTCCACCCGGCTGTCCAGCTGGAGCACGGCCACGCAGGCGGGCACCGCGGCGCTGAGTCCGAAGAGCAGCGTGTCGCCGGGCCGCGGCGCCTCGGCGAAGACGCCGACGTCACGCCCGCCGAACACGTCCTGCCCGCAGTCCTGCGGCGTGCCGCCCGCCTCCTGGCGCAGCACCGCCTCCAGTTCGCAGGGCACCACCGTCAGGTCCGCCTCGGTCGCGAAGGCCACCGCCTCCTCGGTCTCGGTGCGGCTGGTGGCCACCTCGGTCCCGGCGGGCAGCACCACCGGCTCGGGCTGCGGCGCGGAGAGCCAGAAGGTGACGTCGGCGCGGGCCGCGGAGGGCGGGAAGAGGGTGACGCCGAGCAGGTCGAGGAAGGCCAGGTGGTTCTTCTCCGGCACGCGGTTGAGGCGGTAGACGACCTGGTCGGCCATGTGCGCGACCGCCTCGACGAGGGTGACGCCCGGATCGGAGACGTTGTGGTCGGTCCACTCCGGACAGCGCTGCTGGATGTAGCGCTTGGCGTCGTCGACGAACTGCTGGAAGCGCCGGTCGTCGAGGTGGGGTGCGGGCAGGGCCATCGGACTTCAGACTCCGCTCTCTGATTCCGTGGACGGGATCACATAGAAGGGAAAGACGAGGCTGCGCGGGTTGTTGGTGCCGCGCACGGTGTAGCTCACGTCGATGAACAGGACGGACGGTTCGTCGGGCGCCGGGCTGACCTCGACGTCCAGGACCTCGATGCGCGGCTCCCACCGGTCGAGGGAGGTCCGCACCTCGTACCGGATGCGGCCCGCCGTCGCCTCGTTGACCGGGGCGAACACCAAGTCGTGTACGGCACAGCCGAATTCGGGCCGCATCGGCCGCTCGCCGGGCGCGGTGGCCAGCACGAGCCGGATCGACTCCTCGATCTCGCGCTCGCGGCGGGCCAGCGCGATGCCGCCGCCCGCGTCCGTGCGCAGCGGGAACGTCCAGCCCGCGCCGACGAACTGCTCACTCACGACCCTCAACTCCCCTGGACACGGACTTCGACTCCAAACTCCGACTGAAACTCCCCTGGACGCGAGACCAGGGAACCTCAACCCGCCTAGAACGGCAGGGCGTTGCGCAGCACGGCTGGCGCCATGAGCGAGACGGTGGCGACCGAGGTGAGCGTGACCGGGCCGACGGCCTTGACGCCCACCAGGCCGGTCGCGTTGATGTCCGCCGCGCCGCCCGCCGTGACGCCGAACTTCCCGCCCGCCTTGATGTCCACGGCCCCCGCGGCGCTCAGCGTCAGCGACCCCCCGGCGGTCAGCGACAGATTGCCGCCCGCCCTGATGTCCACGCTCCGCGTCCCCGAGATGGACACGGACCCGTCGCTGCGGATGGTCACGCTGGTGCGCGTCTCGTCCATGTGGACGGTCAGCCGCCCGTTCCCCGTCTGCAGCCGGATTCCGCTCTTCATACGGGACTTGGCGTCGACCAGCTCGACGGTGTGACCGCTGCGCGAGGCGAGGGAACGCCAGTTGACCCGGCCGCTCGTCGGGTCGACGGCCGGCAGGCCGTCCGGGTCGGGTGTCGGCTTGTCGACGCCGTTGTACAGCCCGGCGAGCACATACGGATGCTCCAGCGAGCCCCGGTCGAAGGCGGCGAGCACCTCGTCACCGACCTCGGGCAGCATCAGCCCGCCGCCCCGCACTCCACCCAGCTGCGCGACGCGGCACCAGTCGCTCTCGTACGTGTCCGAGAGCCACGGAAAGCGCAGCTTGACGCGGCCCAGCTTGAGCGGGTCCTTGGCGTTGCTGACCAGGGCCATCGCGACGCCCGGCATCGGCGGGGAGGCGTCGGCGCCGCCGGAGGCGAGGCCGTACAGCGAGCGGAACTGCCGCCCCGAGACGGTCAGCCACGTCGTGAACTGCCGCCCCGACTCGAAGAGATGGCGCACACCCGTCGCCGTGTACTTGCCCTCGAAGGGGAACCCGGCCCCCTTCAGCGCCACCGGCCGCCCCGGCCGCAGCTCGGGATTGCCGGTGACGGCCACCTCCACCTCCGCGAAGGACCCCGCCACGTCGTCCGCCAACGCCCGCGCCGCGTGCGTCACTTGGGCCTGCGTAGTGTATGGGGTCTGCGTCCCGGTCAGTTCGGAGGTGCCGAAGGGGCGTGAGAGCTGGGCGGGTGTGATGTCGGTGACGATGTCCTTGCTCATGGCCGCCGGTGACCGGGCGGACAGGGCCCGCTTGGCCCGCATGTCCCAGCCGCGCGCCCCCGCCGTGGCGACCTGCCCGGCGGCGGTCACCGCGACGCGGCTGTGCAGCGCGTTGTGCCCGAACTCCAGGACGTACGGGCTCTGCGCGGCGGGAGTCGTGTCGGCGGGCGCGCCCGCGGCGGGCGCGAGCGCCGCGAAGCACAGCTTGCCGTCCTCGTCGAACGACAGATGGGTGTCGTTCTCCTGGGCGAGGCGGGAGAGGAAGTCCCAGTCGGTGATGTTGGGCTGGGTGGCCAGCTCGTACACGGTCGGGGTCGCGTCGACCTTGCCGAGCTTCAGCCCGCTGAGGGCGGCGACGCGCCGCACGATGTCGGAGGCCGTCATGTTCGGGAAGCCCTGCACGCGGCGGTTGCGCAGCAGCCGATGACCGGGGTCGTAGCCGCGTACGACGAGGGACTTGCCGCCCGCGTCGGCGTCGACCTCCAGGGCGGTCACCTCACCGGTGAGCATCGGCTTGCCGCGCACGCCGTCGGTGAACGGACACAGGACGGCCTTGGCGCCCACCTTGATCTGCGGGAACTTCTCCAGGATGTCGCCGCCCGTGTCGGCGAAGGTGAGCTGGAAGGCGGACGGCACGTTGACGCTGGCGTCCACCCAGCCCTCGACGAGCAGCGCGGCCAGCTTGTCGGGCAGCACGGAGCCACCGATCTCGGCGTGCAGGACGCTTGTGTACGTCTTCTCACTCATCGCGTGTACGTCTTCTTCTCACTCATGCGGTCTCCACGTTCGCGGGGGCGGGTCGGGCCTCTTCGGCGGCGGGCAGCAGCAGCTCCGTGCCGGGTGCCAGCCGCATCGGGTCGTCGATGTCGTTGGCCTCGGCGATCAGCCGCCAGCGCGTGGCGTCCCCGTACTCCCGCCAGGCCAGCGACGCCAGCGAGTCACCGGCGACGGTGCGGTGCACCCGGCGCGCCGAGAGCGCGCCGGACGTCGGGTTCTGCCCCTTGGTGGGCATCGCCACCTCGGTGAGCGACAGCGCGCAGGTGGCACGGATCGGCTCGCCGGTCGGATTGAACAGGGTGTACGTCGCGCTGACACTGGTCACATACGCCACGAACTGCACGGTGTTGAACGACCCCCAGGAGAACCGCACCCACGGCGGCGACGGCCGCTTGGAGGTGACGCTCTGCGGCGTCACCTCGCAGCAGGAGAGCAGCAGGTCCACCTGCTTCTGCACCTTGCCGGAGGCCGGCGCCCCCGAGGAGTCGAGGAAGACCTCCAGCTGGAGCGTGGCGGGCACGGACCCGGTGAACTTCGGCGGGGCGCCCCGCATATAGGCGACCGCGGGCTGCGTGCGCCACTGCGCCGACCGGCCCATCTGCAACTGCGTCGGGTTGAACTGGAACTCGACCTCACCGATCTTCCCGCCCAGCGACCCGCCCAGATCGGTGGGCGGCTGGTGGATGGCCAGCGCGGCCCGCACCAGACTCGCCCCCGCCTTGCCGCCGGTCGGCGCGGCCATCTCAGGCACCTCCCGCGTCGGTGAACCCGTGGTGCGCGATCTCCAGCGTCTCCGTCGCCACGCTCGGGCTGTCCGGGCTGAGACTCGGCCCCTGCCAGCGCACGGGCAGCACCTCGACGAGCCCCCACTGCGCGACGACGGACCCGTCCGCGCGCAGGGCGGCGATCTGGGCCGTGGGCCGGGAGATCCCGGTGGCGATGGAGGAGATCCACGCGGCCACGCGGGAGGTGTCGGCGGTGAGGGGCCGGGTGAGACGGATGGTGGAGAAGGTCACGCGGGTGGGCAACTGCCAGACGAACCCGTTGTTGCCGCCTTCCTGCCGCTGCTCCACCTCCACCTCGGAGGACAGCCCGTCACAGCCGTTGAACAGGCCGAGGTCCTGGCCGTCGATGGTCAGCTTGAAGAAGACGGTGGAGCCGGGGTCCAGGGTCGAGGGCATGGGTTCTTTCCTGTGGCGGAGGAGGTGGGCTGAAGGGGGCGGTCGGGAGGGGCGGGTGATCACCGGCCGTGGTCGCGCAGCCGCCCGATCCGCTCACGGTCGCCGCGTAGCTCTGCGCGCAGGAGGCGGGAGAGCGGGGCGAGGAGGCGCCGGGCGAGGTCGTCGAGGTCGGCGGGGCCGGTTTCGGGTGCGGGGTGGGCCGACGGCTCCGGCCCGGTGCGGCCGTCGCTGGTTCCGGTTCTGGTGCTTCCGCCGTCGTTGTTCGCGGGGGTGGCGGTGCGAGCGGCGGGGGTGGGAGGGGGCGGCGGCGCGGCGGCGGGGACGGGGACTGACCTGGGGGCGGGCTCGGCCGAGCGCCGCTGGACGGTCGACGGGCGGGCGGCTGCGGGGCGGCCGACTGCCGGGGGCTGAGCGGTGGGGCGTACGGGGGCGACGGGCGGCACGGGTGCTCGTCGCGGTGCGCGGTGGCCGGATGCGCCCAGAGGCACGACGACCGGAGCGGCGGCCCCCACGGAGGAGCCGCCTCCGCCGTGCGGACCGGCTCCCTGGGACCGCTGGAGCGGCACGGGGGCGGGGGCCGGCTGCGAGGCAGGCCGCGTGGCCGAAGCGCCGCGGTCCGCTGCCGCGGGCTGGACGGTAAGGCTCCGGGAGGAGGTGAGGGGGAGAGCGCCGGCGCGGGCCGCCGCGGGCCGATAACTGCCGGGGGCGATACGGCGGTTGAGTGGCGCGATGGGCAGTGGTTTGGGGGTGCTTGGCGGGGTGGCTGGTGCGGGCCCGGGGGTGTTGCTTTGGGCGGCGGATGGGGGGCGCGTCGGTGTTGGGGTGGTGCGTGTGGCTTGCTGTGCGGGGGGGATTGGCGCGCCGATGGGGGCGCGGCGTGTACCGCCCTGCGGGGCTGCTGGTGCGGGGCGGGGGGTGTTGCTTTGGGCGGCGGAGGGCGGCTGTGTCGGTGTTGCGGTGGTGGGTGTGGATTGCTGTGCGGGGGTGATTGGCGCGCCGATGGGGGCGTGGCGTGTACCGCTCTGCGGGGCTGCCGGGGTGGGGGCGGTGCTGGTGTCGGCGGATGGGGGGCGCGTCGGTGCCGGGGTGGTGGGTGTGGATTGCTGTGCGGGGGTGAGCGGCGCGCGGCCGATGTTGCCCTGCGGCGCCGGGTCGGGGCTCTGCCGGCTCAGCGGCCGGCCGAGTCCGGTGCGGGGGTGTCCGCCGTCTGGGGCGGTGCGCCGGACCCGGCGTACGAGAGGCCGTCGCTGTACGGGCTGGACGGGGGAATCCGCCCGCACAGCGACGGGTTCCGCTGCCGTGACGCTCCCTGGACGGGAAGCGGCGGCGGCAGAGATCCCCGGGCCGGCGGGGGGCACCGGCCCGGGGACATCGTGGCCCCGGACGGAGGCGTCCGGGTTGTTCGTGGGTGCGGCCCCGACGGCGAACAGCTGCCGTTGCGGCACGGTGCTCGGTGCGGCGGACACCAAGGGGGAACGCCCTGCGGGCGTGGGCCGCACGAGGGGCACGGAGTACATACCTGACGCGGCGGAGCCGGAGGCCACGGAGCGCTGAACGGCCGGGACGGTCGGGGCATCGGGCGTATCGGCGTGCCGCTGCCGTGGGTTGTGGCTGGGCCGGCCTTGGCCCGTGCTGGGGGCGGTGGGGGTTCGGGTGCCGGTGAGTGGTGCGGTGGGCGTCGTGGCCTGGGCGGGCGTGGGCTTGTGGCCGGGGCTGACTGTCCTGCGTCGCACGGGCTGGGATGTGCCGGGGGCCGGGGTGGTGGCGTTCGGCGTGCGGCTGGCAGCGGCCTTGGGCGTTCCGTCAAGCGGCTGCGGGGGTGGCGCGTTGTGGGCGTGGTCGGGCCGGCTTCGGCCTGTGCCAGGCGCCGGGGTGATGGCGTTGGGCGTTCCGCTGTTTGGCTGCGGGTGAGGTGTGGTCCGGGCGTGATGGGGCTGGTCTCCGCCGGTGCCGGGGGCCGGGGTGGCGGCCTTGGGCTTTCCGCCGTTTGGCTGCGGGAGTGGTGCGTTGTGGCCGTGGTTGGGCTGGTCCGTGCCCGTGGTCGGGGTGGTGGCGTTGGGCGTCCCGCCACGAGGCCGCGGCTGCGGGGGCAGTGCGTTGTGGCTGGGCCGGGCCCGGCCCGTGCCGGGCGCCGGGGCGGTGGGGTGTGGGTGAGGTGCGTTGGGGTCACGGTCGGACTGGGCTTGGCCTGGGCGCGCTGCTGGGGGCGTTCGGGTGCCGGTCAGTGGTGCGGTGGTGTTGGTCGTCGTCTGGGCAGGGGCCGGCTTGTGGCTTGGGGTGGTTGCCTTGCGTTGTACCGGGTGGGGCGTGGTGTTGGGCGTTTCGCCATGTGGTCGTGGTTGTGGTGCGTTGGGGGTGCGCGTGAGCGGGGTCGGGGGGTTGGCAGTGCTGGAGGGGTCGTTCAGGACGCGCCTGGGTCCGTTCTGGGGCGCGCCGGCGAGTGGGGGCGTGTTGCTTTCGGGGGCGCCCGGGGTGGGGCTTCCGGCGCGGGGGGCGGTTCGTTGGACAGACGTACCGTCAGAGGCAGTTGACCCAGAGGACGGTGCCCTGTGGTCGCCGAGACCCGCGCCCCGCCCCTTGCGCGCACCGCCACCCGAAGCGGGAGCCTCGCGCCCTCCAGCAGCTGAAGCCGAAGCAGAAGCCGAAGCAGAAGCCGAAGCAGAAGCCGCAGGCAGAACCGCCGGCCGCTGAACCGAACCCGCACGCCCCTCCTCACCCTCACCCTCACCCTCACCCTCACCCTCACCCTCCGCCGGCCCACGCACAGGCAGCCTCAGCACCGGCAGGTCAAGCCTCGTCGGCCGCCCGGCCACGGGCCTGAGGACGTCGTGGAGGAGGCCGCCCGGCGCCGAGGCCGTCACCGCATGGCCCAACTCCCCGCCGAGGGAAGGGTCCTGGTGCGTGGCGAGGGTCGCCCCGAAGCCGCGCTCGGCGACCGTACGCGGCGCCGCCAGAACACGCTGGACCGGCGGCACGACGGCCCAGCCGCCACCACCACCCCGCGCGCCCGCCGCCACCGCATCGGCCCCGAGGCCGGAACCGAGGCCGGAACCGAGGCCGGAACCGAGGCCGGAACCGATGCCGGAACCGGCGTCGACGCCACCGCGCGGCGCCGACTCCACGACCCCGCGCCCGGACGTCCTACGCCCGGACACCGCACGCCCGCGCGCCCCACGTCGCCACCCGAACAAGCCCATCACTTACCTCGACTCACCAACGCCCCAAGGCCCAACAGTCCCGCGTCCGACGGCACCCGCATCACACCGCCGCCCGCCCGTCACTCACTCCCTCGCCGCGGCCCGCTCCACCAACGTGGCCGTCCGCGACACGTACGCGCGCCGGTCCCCGTGTTCGAGGTCGAGGATGTCGTCCATGCCCCAGTGGAAGTGATAGGCGAGGTACGCGACTTCCTCCTCGATGCGGTCGGCCGCGTACGTCACGATTCCCCCAGGCGGCTCCCGGCCAGCTCCACCTCGAAGGACTCCTCGCAGTGCGGGCACGCCACGGCCGCGCGCGTGTGCCCCTCCGCGTTGATCTGCCGGTAGAAGTCCTGGAGGAAGGCGAGGTCGGAGGCGAACATGTTCTCCACCGTGCCGTCGTGGACGGAGCCGAGCGTGCCGAGCCGGGTGATGACCCGGCCGAGCAGGACCACCGACAGATACGCGGGGTTCTCGCGCACACGCACGTCCCGCAGCGGGACCAGCTCGTCGCGCGCCGTCGCCAGCCGCATCGCGCCGTCGCGGTGCACGGTCCCGGACTCGTCCACGAAGCCGCGCGGCAACTCGAACTCGAACTCCGTGCGCAGCGGTTCACGGCTCCCCGCCGCCCCGCCCGCGGCGGCAGCCGCACCCGATGCCGCTCCCGATGCCGCCCCCGCCGGGCCTTCGCGCCGCATTACTCGATGACCAGCTCTTCGAAGACGATGGTGACCTGCTCGGTCAGCGCGGCGGCGTCGCCCGCCTTGACCCCGCTGGTCTCCACCTTGCTGCACCAGGCGTTGCGCAGGTTGTACCGCTTCACCGGAGTGTTCTGGTAGTCCATCATCATGATCGTGGCGTTCTTGCGCGCCGAACCCATGTCGCCCGCGATGGACTTGTTGATCCACTCGCTGAAGACGGGGCTCTGCGTCATGCCGCGCGTGACCGTGCACTCGCCGGCCTTCTTCACGCCGGGCATCTTCTTGACGACGGGCTTCCCGTCCGCCGACACCTGCTGGTACTCGATGACGTCCTGCTCCATGGAGAGGCCGCTGACCTCCTGCAGGTACTCGACCATGACGCCGTCGATCTGCAGGCCGAAGTTGTGTGTGGTGAGGGCGTCACCGGGCTGAAGGGACAAGGGGTTTCACTCCTGTTGTGATGGTTCTGGGGTACCTGGGTCGAGTACGCGGTCTACTCCTCCAGCTCGCCGCCCCCGCCGGAGAACTGCGCCAGCCGGAACACCACGAACTCCGCGGGCTTGACCGGGGCGATGCCGATCTCGCAGACGACCCGGCCGACGTCGACCGACTCGACGGGGTTGGTCTCCGCGTCACACTTGACGTAGAAGGCGTCCTCGGGGCGCGAGCCGAACAGCGCGCCCGACCGCCACTCGTTGACCAGGAACGCCGAGACGTTGCGCCGGATGCGCGCCCACAGGGCCTGGTCGTTCGGCTCGAAGACCACCCACTGGGTGCCGATGAGGATCGACTCTTCGAGGTAGTTGAAGTAGCGGCGCACGTTCAGGTAGCGCCAGGCCGGGTCGGAGGCCATCGTCCGCGCGCCCCACACCCGGATGCCGCGTCCCGGGAAGGCGCGGATGCAGTTGACGCCGATCGGGTTGAGCAGGTCCTGCTCGCCCCGGGTGATCTGGAGCTCCAGGTCCACCGCGCCGCGCACGATCTCGTTGGCGGGCGCCTTGTGCACGCCGCGCTCGGAGTCGTTGCGCGCCCATACGCCCGCCATGTGGCCGGACGGCGGCACGATCACGGACTGGCCGCTGGCCGGGTCGAAGGACTTGATCCACGGGTAGTAGAGCGCCGCGTAACGCGAGTCGTAGCCCGCCAGTTCCTGGCGCCACTGACGCACCTGGCGGGCGTTGAGTGCCGGCGGCGGGTCGATGATGGCCATCCGGTCGCCCATCAGCTCGCAGTGCGAGATCAGTCCGAGCTGGACGGCCTTGACCTGCTCCTCGTCGATCAGGCCCTGCTGGTAGGCGGCCATCAGGTCCGGCACCGCCACCATGTTGATCTCGTCCAGGGCCTCCAGGCCGCCGAACCCGGTGCGGTCGGCGGAGTCGCCGATGAACTGGGCGGTCTCGACGCGGGCCACGCCGCTGTCCGCCGAGGGCGCCGCGGACGCCGTCACGG
This sequence comes from Streptomyces sp. NPDC003032, assembly GCF_053591415.1. NCBI lineage: Bacteria > Bacillati > Actinomycetota > Actinomycetes > Kitasatosporales > Streptomycetaceae > Streptomyces > Streptomyces sp. NPDC003032. The sequence continues at coordinate 109,746 of NZ_JBSFTT010000017.1, forward strand.
CGGCGGCGGGCGCGGGCGGCGCGAGGGTCACGGTCTGCGCCTCGGGCCTGGCCAACTGGCCGCCCGCCGCCGGCGACGCCTCTTCCAGGACGATGGCCTTGGAACGCTGCTTGACCTGCGTGACGACGTAGTTGCGCGCGGTCTTCTTCGCGCTCACGTCGAAGCTCTCTACGACCTTCTCGCCGTCCTTGACGACCAGCTTGAAGCGGTCCGCCGCGTTCTCGCCCTCGCCGTCCTGCACCTCGACGGTGAGGCCACCGCCCGTGGAGCCCGCCGCGATCGCGGACACCGCGAAGGCGCCGAGCGCCACGGGCTCGCCCGCGGTCAGCTCCTTGGGCGCCTGCGCGGGGGCCGGCGCCTGCTCCCGGGGGCCGGTGGTGTCGGTGCCGCCGACTCGTACGACGTACGCGGCGGCGCCGCCGTTGTTGAAGAACCCGTACACGGAGTGCGCCAGGTAGTACCCGTCCGTGAACTCGCCGAACGCGGCCACGTACTGGGACCAGTTGGTCACCAGCGTCGGCTCGTTGAGCGGCCCGCGCGGCGCCAGACCGACGAAGGCCGCCACGGATGTGCCGACGCCCTCGATGGGACGCGAACCGCTGGCCACTTCTTCGATGTAGACGCCGGGGGACAGGTACGTGGGCATGTGGGCCTGGTCTCTCTTCCTGGAAGGGCGGAAAACTGGAGGGGAAGAAACGAGAAGGGGGAGGTACGGGAGGGAAGAAGGAAAACGATGTCCCACGCGCGTGCCGGTGCGTAGAGACAAACGGACGTCAACGAGGGCAGATGCCGCTGCCCGTTCGGCCGCCCGGCCGCCCGGCCGGTCACCGCGACAAGAGGGAGCGGGCCCCGGTGTGTCGGGAGGATGTCGGCGGGGGCAGCGGGCGTTGCCCGTCCGGACACCCGCGCCGACGCGGGGGAGTGGCGGAAAGCGGTTCGCGTTCCGTCCGCCGCCGCATCAGGCCGAATGTGAATGTTCCTTGGCGCATATGCCCCGCACCATGCTTCAGCGGCGTCAATACCTGGTCAACAAGGTGGCGCAAGTGCCCCGGGGCCTTCGGGAGGCCGGTGCGACTGTCGTAACGTTTGGTGCTGATGGACATCCGTGGCCGGTACGAACGGGCAGGCGCGTGGTGTGTCACGGGGCAAGGGGTGGGGGTGCGGGGCCGACGATGCGGGGCGACGCGGACGGCGAACCGGGCCGGAACGGCGTGAGGGGAGCTGACCGGGACGAACCCGGCGGGGCCTTCCGGTTCCAGGTCCTCCGACCGGTGCGGGCCTGGCGCGAAGGGCAGCCGCTGACGCTCGGCTCACCGCAGCAGCGCGCCACCCTCGCCGTGCTGCTGCTGCGCGACGGGCGGCCCGTCTCCGCCGCCGAACTGGTGGACGCCCTGTGGGGCGAGGAGCCGCCGACGCGTGCGGTGGGCACGCTGCGTACGTACGTGTCCCGGCTGCGCGCCCTGCTCGAACCCGGCCGGCGCTCCCGCGCGCCCGCCCGGGTCCTGGTGTCGGCGGGCGACGGCTACGCCCTGCGGGTGCCGCGCGGCGCCCTCGACGCCCGCGAGCTGGAGGACCGGGTGGCCGCGGCGCGGCGGCTGCGCGACAGCGGCCGGCACGCCGACGCGTACGGGGAGCTGACCGCGGGGCTCGCCCTGTCGGACGGCGCCCCGCTGGCCGGTCTGCCCGGACCCTACGCCGAGCGTCAGCGCGACCGGCTCACCGAACTGTCCGTCACCGCTCAGGAAGAGCTGTTCGCCTGCGCCCTCGAACTGGGCTGCCACGGTGAGACGACCGGCGCCCTGCGGGTCTTCGCCGCCGAACACCCGCTGCGCGAACGCGCCCAGGCCCTGCTGATGCTGGCCCTGCACCGCGCCGGCCGGCAGGCGGACGCCCTCGCGGTGTACGAGGCCACGCGCCGCACGCTGGCCACGGAGCTGGGTGTCGACCCGGGCGAGGAACTCGCCGCGCTGCACGCGGGCCTCCTGACGGGCCACCCGCTCCCACCGGCCGCCGCCGCCCCGCGGCCACCGCTCCGTACGACGCCGCCCCTCGCGGACACCGGACGGCACCGCACACCCAGCCGACCGGACCCCGCACACCCCGGCCCCTCGGGTACCGGGGTGAGGGACGCGCGTCCCGTCCCCCTCACCCCCCTCGTCCCAGCGCAACTCCTCCCCGACCCCCCTGACTTCGTCGGCCGCGAGGCCGAAGTCCGTCAGCTCACCGAGACGTTGCGCTGTGCCGCGTCCGGCGACGCCATGGCCGTGGCCACGCTCACCGGGCTCGGTGGCGTCGGCAAGACCGCGCTCGCCGTGCATGTCGCGCACGCCCTGCGCGAGGAGTTCCCCGACGGGCAGTTGTACGTGGATCTGCGCGGCGCCGACCCGGCGCCCGGCGTGGAGAGCGGCAGCGCGATCACCGGGTTCCTCCGCGCCCTCGGCGTGTCCGAGAGCGCCGTGCCCGACGGCCTGGACCAGCAGACCGCCCTGTACCGCTCGCTCCTCGCCGGGCGCCGCGTCCTCGTACTGCTCGACAACGCCCGCGACACCGCGCAGGTACGGCCGCTGCTCCCCGGCACCCCGGGCTGCGCCGTCCTGGTCACCAGCCGCTCGCGGAGCATCACGCTGCCCGGCGCGCGCCTCGTCGACGTCGAGACGATGGACGAGAGGGAGGCGCTCGGCCTGCTCGCCGCCATGATCGGCCGCGACCGCGTGGCCGGCGAACGCACCGCCGCCCGCGAACTGGTCGCCACCTGCGGCGGACTGCCCCTCGCCGTCCGTATCGCCGCGGCCCGGCTGGCCGCGAGACCCGGCCGCTCCGTCGCCGACCTCGCCACCCGGCTGCGCGACGAACACCGCAGGCTGGACGAGCTGCGGGTGGACGACCTGGGCGTCGAGGCCACCTTCCGGCTCGGCTACGAGGCCCTCGACCCCGGCCTCGCCCGCGCCTTCCGCATGGCGTCGCTCTGCTACATGCCGTCCTTCTGCCGCGGCGCGGCGGGCGCCCTGCTCGACGTGGGCGACGAAGAGGCGGAGACGGCGGTGGAACGCCTGGTCGACGCGGGCCTCATGGAGCTGCACGGCGAGGACCGCTACCGCTTCCACGACCTCGTCAGGCTCTTCGCCCGGCAGCAGTGCGAGCGCCAGGAGAGCGCGCGGGAGCGCGCCGACGCCCGGCTCCGCTTCCTCGACTACGTCCTGGCCACCGTCGTCACCGCGATCCGCCGCACCAAGCCGCACAGCGTGCTGCCCGCCCTGCTGCACCAACCGGCCTCCCCGGGCAAGCCCCTCCCCGACGAGGCCGCGGCCCACGACTGGCTGGTCGTCGCCCACTCCCGCCTGTACGCGGCAGCCGAAAACGCCCTGCGCCACGTCCCGGACCACCCCGGCACACACGGCAACGGCGGCGCGCCCCCCGGGCTGCGGCCCACCGTGGATCTGCTCACCGCCTGGTCCCATCTCCTGGCCGGTACCGCTCGCCACCGTGACCTGGAGCCCCTCGCCGAGCTGGCACTGGAGACCGCTCGGCGGCACGGTGACGATCTGTGTGCGGCCCGTGCCCTGCGGCTCCTCGGGGCGCCGCACTACGGCACCGAGACCTACGGTCGTGCCGAGCGGATGCTGCGGGAGAGTCTGCGTCTGGCCGCGGTGGCGGGTGACCCGCTGGTCGGTGCCGAGGGCAGCCACGAGCTGGGCATCGTCCTCATGGGAACCGGCCGCCCCCACGCCGCCCTGGAGCAACTGCGCCTCTCCTGCGCCAGGTTCGGCGCGCTCGGCGGGCACAGCGACCGGATCCGCGTGCTGTCCCACATGGCCCGCGTGTACGTCACCCTCGGGCGGCGCGCGGAAGCCGACACCGCGCTCCGTGAAGCGGTGTGCCAGGCACGGCAGTCGGGCAGTACGTCCACACTCGCGCACGTCCTCTACCAGTCGGGCTGCGCCCTGCTGAGGGACGGCCGCGCCGCCGAGGCCGCGGACCGGCTGCGCGAGGCGGGGCGCCTGCACGCCCGGTCGCGCGACCCGCGCTGGGAGGCGCTGTGCTGGGCCCGCCTCGCCGCCTGCGAACTGGACCTGGGCAGCCCCGGCAGGGCCATGGACCGCGCGGACGCGGCGCTGGCAGTCGAGGGCGAGCTGGGCGACGCGTTCTGCCACGCCCTGGCGATGGCCGCGCGGGGCCGGGCGCTGCTCGCCCTCGGGGATCTCGACCGGGCCAGGGCCGCCCTGCTGATCGCCTACCGCGACATGGACCGGCGCGGCGCCATGGAGGCCGCCGAGATCGCCGAGCTGCTCGCCCAGTGGAAGCCGCGCACCGGCACGCCCCGGCCCGTGCTCTCGGCCCACGGCTGAGCCGCCGCCCCGGGCCGCGAGGAGGCGGTCGGCGGCGCGTACGTACGGACCCTGCACCGCCGGCCGTACGGGAGGGCAGTACGGGCTGCCCCTGACGTGGCCCTTTCGTACAAGGAGCAACCCCGCGGCGCCCTTTACCGTGCCCGTATGACGTGGTGGAACTCCCTTGACCCGGCCGCGGTGACCGTTGACCCCGGTGGCCGAGCGACCGTACGGCTTCGCGTACGCAATACGGGAGACACGGTCGAGGAGTACCGGTTGGGGGTGGTCGGCACCCCGGCGGGCTGGTCCCGCGTCGAACCGGACGTGCTGCGCCTCTACCCGGGCAGCGAGGGCACCGCCGAGATCTCCTTCGCGCCGCCCCGCTCGCCGGACGCGACCGCCGGGCCGACGCCGTTCGGCGTCCGCGTCGAGCCCCGGGAACAGCCCGGGGTCCGCGATGTCGTCGAGGGCCAGGTCACCGTCACGCCCTTCTCCGAGATACGGGCCGAACTCCTTCCGCCCACCATCGTCGGACGCGTCCGCGGCCGGGCCTCCGTCGCCGTGGACAACCTCGGCAACACCCCGCTCACCGCATCGCTGACCGCCCGCGACGACGCAGACCGGCTCACCTTCGACGTCCTGCCCACGAGCGTCCAAGTCGCCCCCGGTCGCGCGGTGTTCGCCAAGTTGGCGGTGCGTCCGCAGCAGGTGCGGTGGACGGGCCCCGCGCAGGCGCACCCGCTCACCGTCTCCGTGCGCCGCTCCGGCGACGAGACCGCCCACGAGCTGCCGGGCAGCTTCGACCAGCGTGCGCTCCTGCCGCGCGGGCTCCTCGCGCTCGGCAGCGTCCTCGTGGCGCTCACCGTCGCGTCCGTGGTGCTCTGGTTCTCCTTCACGCCCAAGATGACGGGCTCAGCGCGTGAGAACCAGGCCGCCGCGGCGCCGGACGCGGCCCCGCAGGGCGGCGAGAAGGACGAACTCGGCGACGCCCCGCCGCCTCCGAAGGAGAAGAAGACCGGTGACGCCCCAGGCAGTGGTGGTACCGGCGGCGGGGGCGCGGGGCCCGGTGGCGGAGGTGACGACGGCGGCTCCGGTGGCTCCGGTGGGTCGTCCTCGTCCGGCGGCGGCGGAGGAGGCGGGGGCGATGGAGGCGGTGTCACCGCCGGTGACGCGACCGGCGGTGACAGGCCGAGGCCCGGCGCCAAGCGCGGCGCCACCCACGCGGGACCGCCGTGGAAGCGGGGCTACAAGCCGGACGTCGTGGTCGAGTACGCCCAGCGCCGCCTCGCCGCCCTCGGCTCCAGTAACGCCTGCACGCTCGACGGCCGTTGGACCCCCGGCGTCATCGACGCCAACACGGAGGACTCGTTGATCTGCTACCAAGAAGCTGTGGTCCGTAGCGGCCGGAGCAGCGGCGACAACACCGCGCAGATCTTCGCCACCGACCAGAAGGGCACGCTCGGCCGGGCCACCCTCACCTCCCTGTGGGCACAGGGTGTCCGCGCCGCCGACGTCCGTTCCGGCGCCGACAGCTGGGAGGTCGTGCAGGTGCAGGCGGCGTTCTGGTGGGCCTCGCAGGCCGGCATCAGCGACGACGACCTGTCCCGCGACCGGGCGTACGCCCAGCACGGCGTCGCCTACTTCGAGAACGGCCGCACCCCGCCCACGACGGCCAGGTACAGCGGCAACACCGCCGCCCACATCAAGGAGTACCAGGGCGCGGTCGGCCTCCCCCGGACCGGCGTCGCGGACACCGCGACCCTCCGGGCGATGGTCGGCGGAAGCGTGAAGAGCCCCGGCGTGGCGGGGCGGTGAGCGGCATGTGGACCGCACTCGAACCCGACGCCACCACCGTGGAGCCCGGCTCCGCCGCGACCGTGCGGCTGCGCGTGCGCAACACCGGCGACACCGTCGAGGAGTACCGCCTCCAGATGGTCGGCGACGCGGCCGGCTGGTCCCGCGTCCAGCCCGACGTGCTGCGCCTGTACCCGGGCGCGGAGGCCACGGCCGAGGTCGTGCTCGCGCCGCCCCGGACCCCGGACGCGCAGGCGGGCCCGGTGCGGTTCGGCGTACGTGTGCGCCCGCGCGAGGCGCCGCACACCGCGGACGTCGTCGAGGGCCAGGTCACCGTGGCCCCGTTCACCGAACTCCGCACGGAGTTGCTTCCGTTGGTCGTACGCGGCCGGCTGCGCGCCAAGGCGGCGGTGGCCGTCGACAACCTCGGCAACCAGCAGCTGACCGCCTCCTTCTCCGGCCGCGAGAACGGCGAGGAGCTGGAGGTGGAGGCCGAGCCCGGCTCGGTCCAAGTCGCCCCGGGGCGCGCCGGTTTCGCGGAGCTGAGCCTGAAGCCCGGCGCGGTGAGCTGGGTCGGCGGCACCCGCAAGCATCCGTTCACCGTCTCCGTGCTCCGGGCCGGGGTGCCCGATCCGGTGGAGCTGCGCGGCACCTACGTACAGCCGTCGGTGTTCCCGCGCTGGGTGATGGCGGTGTTCTCCGTCCTGGTCGCGCTGGGCGTGGCGGCGGCCGTGCTGTGGTTCCAGCACAAGCCGAACGTGACCACCCAGGCCAGGGAGAAGCCCGGCAAGCAGCAGCAGCTCCCGCAGGGCGACGGCATGAAGCAGGCGCCGAGCCCCAAGCCGAGCGCCGACGAGAAGGAGAAGAAGGAGAAGCCCGCGCCCCCGGACGACGGCGAGGAAGACGCGCCGAAGTCCGAGCCGGGCGGCGGCGAGAAGGCCGAGAAGGACGAGAAGAAGGACGACACACCCAAGGGCCCCGAGACGCACACCATCCGCAGCGCCGAGGGAAGCGGCTGGTATCTGGAGGTCAAGAAGGGGGAGCAGGCCGACGGCACCTACGTCGGCCAGAACCCCTCCCTCACGGACGAGTTCGGCGAGAACCAGGACTGGGTCCTGCACCACTACCCCGAGTCCGACACCTACGCCCTGGAGCCCGCCAGCGCCCCGGGCACCGTCATGGACCAGAAGGTCAACACCAACATCGTCCAGATCCTCCGTGCCCCGCCGGAGAACATCAGGACCGGCCGGCTGCCGGACAACCAGAAGTGGAAGCTGGAGAGGCGTGACGACGGGCTGACGCGGATCGTCGCCGTCGGCTCCGGCGAGTGCCTCGTCGACATGCAGAACGACACCAGCGCGGTCACGTGGAAGTGCGACGACCGCACGAGCATGGGCTGGACGATCTCCGACTGGCCGCAGTAGCGGGTCCGCGGGTTCGCGGGTCCGCGGTCCGCGGGTCCGCGGGTCTCCCCGTGTCGGGTCACTGCCAGGGCAGTGACCCACCCGGCTCCAGGCGGCCCATCTTGCGGTACTCCCGCCGCGCCCCGGCCCGTACGTCGGCTCCCGAGACCGGGCCGCCGCGCCCCGCCGCCAGATAGGCGGCGGTGACGGCCGCCGACCGGATGCCGCCACCGGAAAGCTCGAACTCCTTGGCGCACAGGGCGAGTTCCTCCTCCAGGCCAGGTGCGCCGGGCGCGCCCGCCAGGGCGGTCCGCCACAGGGTGACGCGCTGCTCGACGTCCGGGAAGGGGAAGTCGACCACGAGGTCCAGACGCCGTGTGAACGCGTCGTCGATGTTGGCGCGCAGATTGGTGGTCAGCACGGCGATCCCGTCGAAGGCTTCCAGGCGCTGGAGCAGATAGGCGCTCTCCAGGTTGGCGTACCGGTCGTGGGAGCTCTTGACCTCCGAGCGCTTGCCGAAGACGGCGTCGGCCTCGTCGAAGAGCAGTACGGCGTCCGTGCGGTCGGCCTCGGAGAAGATCCGCTCCAGGTTCTTCTCCGTCTCGCCGATGTACTTGTCGACGACCGCCGACAGGTCCACCACGTACAGATCCAGGCCCAGTTCACCGGCCACCACCTCGGCGGACAGGGTCTTCCCGGTGCCGGAGCCCCCGGCGAACATCGCGATCACCCCGCGCCCGCGCCCGCCTCCGGTGCGCAGCCGCCAGGTGCCGAGCACCATGTCGCGGTGCCGGGCGCGCAGGGCCAACTCGCGTAGCTGGGCGAGTGGTTCGTCGGGAAGCACGAGATCCTTGAAGCCGACCTCGGGCCGGATGCGCCGGGCGTGCTTGTCGAGGACCGGCGCGGATTGCAGGCGGGCGCTGCGCTGGATGTGCGCGGCGGTCGGCACGGTCCCGTCGAACGCGGCCAGTCCGGCGGCGACCCGAGCGGCCCGGCGAATCTGCACCTCACCGAGCCGATAGGGGGCGACGGCTTCCCCAAGATCGAAGCCGAGTTCGAAGCCGGGGCCGAAGCGGGGGCCGGTGCCGGGGGCGGAGCGGGGGTCGAAGCCGAGGTCGGAGCCGGGCTCGGTGCCGGGGCCGGGGCGAGGGTCGGAGCGGGGGCCGGTGCCGGGGTCGGGGCCGGTGCCGGTGCCGAGGTCGGAGCTGAGGCCGGAGCGAGGGCCGGTGCCGGGGGCGGAGTTGGGGGCCGTGGCGAGGTCGAGGCCGGTGCCGGAGGTGGGGTCGGGGCCGCGGACCGGCTCGCTGGGCGGTGCGTGTCGGGCGAGTTCGGTGCGCCACACGCGGGGCGCGTCTATGTCGTCCCGCGGCGGCGCGTCCAGGGCGAGCAGTCCCGCGTCGGGCGCCCATCCGGGGTCGTACGGCTCGCTCCCGACGAACACCACCGGTACGTCTCCGGTCGCCAACGAGCGTACGAGGGCCGCCGCTTCGGGAGGGAGCGGCGCCACGACGAGTGCGGCCCGCCGCAGCCGTGCCTCGCGCAGCAGCGCGACGGCGGTCGCGGCATCCGCGCTCCCCGGCCCGGTGGGGGGCAGATGGTGCAGCACGGGCAGCCCGGCGGCGCGCAGCGCGGCGATCACCGGCTCGGCGGCGGTGCCTTCCCTGCGCTCGCGCAGATGGACGAGGACGGGCCGCGCGACGGCGATGTCCGCGAGGCGCGCGGCGAGCGGATCCGCCACCCGTGACTCCTCCGGACGCAGCAGTTCGACAGCGCGGCCCATCAGCTCCGGATCCAGCTCGTCGTCACCGAGCAGCCACGCCACCACCCGCTCCGGCACCCGCAGCGCGCGCCCCGGCAGCGGCCGGTCCTCCTCGTCGAGGACGAGGAGCCCCCCGGCGCGCAGCGGCGCCCGGGGATGGAAGCGGGCGCGGGCCGCCGGGTCGTACGGCCCGGTGCCCGCGAGGTCGAGGGCCAGCGCGACCGTGGCGCGACGCCGCCCCACGTCGTCGTTGAGGAAGCCGTACAGCGGCTCGAAGCGGCGGTCCACGTCGGGCGCGAGGGCGGCCAGCACAATACGAAGGTCCAGCGAGGTGAGCCCGAACAGAGCGGCCAACTCGCCGAGCGAGCCGCCGAGTTCCCGCTCTCCAAAGGTGCGGGACGGGACCGGAGACGGAGCTGTCGCCAGCCGGTGGGCCGTCTCCGGTGACACGTACAGGCCGCGCAGCGGATCCGCCGCCGTGGGGTCGGCCGCGCCGCGCAGCCCGACCAGCTCGGCCACGCGCCCGCGCAACACGTCGAGCTGGGCCAGCACCGTTCCGGACGCGTTCACCGGCTCGGACGCGTTCACTGGGCGTCCTTCCCGTCGCGCGACCGGGTCCGCATCCGCCGTGGCCGCGCGTCGCCCGGCTCGCCGTCGATGCCGTGTACGACGACGGCGCCCTCGGTGACCGGTGGCGCGACGTCGTACGTCGCGGACACCGGGAACGGCACGGTGATGACGACGTCCAGGGACGGCTTCAGCTCGCCGCCGAGCGCCGACCAGATGTCCGCGATGGACCGGGACTCGGGCGGCGGCACCGCGACGCTGAGCGGCAGCGGCACCCGCAGCGCGGCGAGCGCGTCCGGCAGCCGGTCGGGCGGCAGCAGCTCGTGCGCGAGCAGGGTGCCCAGAGCCGCCGAGAGGAGCCGGTGCTCGTCCTCGGGACGGTTGGTCCAGGCGGTGAGCAGGTACGAGAGCCGGAACCAGCGCGGCGGCTGCCGCCTGCGCAGCACGACGCCGTCCGGGCCGCGCTCCGCGTACGCGCCGCGCTCGCGCCGGGCCACGTCCTCGCGGATGTCGTACAGGTACGAGTTGAGCGTGGGCGCGTTGCGGCGCGCCGCCCAGTCGCGGTTCGGCGCCTCGAAGACGACGTCGCCGGTCCCTTCGGGGAGCGCGCCCCGCAGCAGCCGGCGCAGCGCTTCGTCCACTTCGTGGATCACGTCGACGCCCCGGGCCCGGCCGGGCGTCGGAGGTGGTGGTGGGTCGGCGGCATCAGATGTATCCCTCCCGCAGCGCGTACGCGACGGCATGCGCGCGGTTCTGCAGCTGCAGGCGCGTCATCAGCGCGTGCAGCACGTTTTTGACGGTGCGTTCGGAGTAGGCGAGCTTCTCCGAGATCTGCTTGGTGTCCAGGCCGTCCGCGATCAGCCGCACCACGTCCACCTCGCGGGGCGCCATGCCCAGCGTCGGCACGAGCGCGCCGGCGGCCGACGGGGTGCCGTCGAGCGCCGAGAGCCGCAGCCGCCCCAGCTGGGTCATGAGCCGGTTGATGAGGTCGGGCGGCAGCTCCCCTTCGCCCCGCGCCGCGCTGTGCACGGCGCGCAGCAGCTTCTGCGGGGTCGCCTGGTGCCGCCAGAGGATGGCCCGTACGCCGCACTCGACGGCCGCGAGCAGCTCCGGCTCGCGCAGCTCGCTCGCGATCAGCACGACGCGCTGCTCGGCGGACCTGGCGAGGCGGCGCAGCTCGGTGCCCGCGGGGTCGTCGAGCCGGTCGACGAGCATGACGGCGACCCGCTCCGGTGGCGGCGCCGCTTCGTGCGTGGCCCCGGGTGTCTTCGATGTGTCCTCGGTACGGTCCACCAGCTCGACGCTGGGCTGGTGGCGGAGGTGACTGATCACTCCGGCCCTACTGAGGGGGTCGGCGGCGTGCACGGCCACCGATATGCGTGTATCCGACACTGGTTTTCCCTGTCTTCCCCCGAATATCGACGGGCACAGGGTGAGCGAGGTCGATCAATAAACGATTACCGATGGATCAACGCGGACGTTTACGGACGTGAGTGGACGTGCGAGTGGACGTGAGCAGACGTCAGTGTGCGTGGGCGGACGCGAGTGAATGTGCGCGCCCGGGGACTCCCACGCGGTGCCTGACGAGGGAAAATTCCCGGGTGTGCCCGCGGCGGGCGCTGTACTTTGAGGGACCTGACCACCCCCCTCAGCCCTGACCCCGTTTCGAGGCCGACCCACCGTGTTCCTGACGATCAGCACCACCGGCACCCCAGAACGCCCGGCGACCGACCTCGGGTTCCTGCTGCACAAGCACCCCGACAACGCGCAGGCCTTCTCCACCTCCTACGGCACCGCGCACGTCCTCTACCCCGAGGCGACCGCCGAACGCTGTACGGCCGCGCTGCTCCTGGAGGTCGATCCCGTCGCGCTCGTGCGGCGCGGCAAGGGCAAGGGACGGGGCGGGGCGCCCGACGCGGCGCTCGCGCAGTACGTGAACGACCGGCCCTACGCCGCCTCGTCGTTGCTCGCCGTCGCGCTGAGCGCGGTGTTCTCCAGCGCCCTGCACGGCGTGTGCAAGGCGCGTCCCGAGCGGGCCCGGCAGCCGCTGCCGCTGCGCGTCGAGGTGCCGGCGCTGCCCGCGCGCGGCGGCGGTGAGCTGGTGCGGGCGCTGTTCGAGCCGCTGGGCTGGACGGTGGCGGTGACGCCCGTACCGCTGGACGAGCGGTTCCCCGAGTGGGGTGACTCGCGGTACGTCGGCCTCGTACTCGACGCCCCGGATGACAAGTTGACCCTGGGTGAGGCGCTCCGGCACCTGTACGTCCTACTGCCTGTCCTGGACGACGCCAAGCACTACTGGGTCTCGGCGGACGAGGTCGACAAGCTGCTGCGGGCCGGTGAGGGCTGGCTCGCGGACCACCCGGAGCAGCAGCTCATCACCAGCCGCTACCTGGCTCGGCGCTGGTCCCTGACCCGCGAGGCGAGGGAGCGGCTCGAACTGGTGCGGCTCGCCGACGCCGACGACACGGACGTCGACGAGGTCGACAACGCCGTCGACGAGGAGTCCGACACCGACGAGAAGCCGGTGCCGCTCGCCGTGCGGCGCCGTGAGGCGATCCTCGCGGCGCTCACCGCCGCCGGGGCGGGACGCGTGCTCGACCTGGGCTGCGGGCAGGGCCAGCTGGTGCAGGCGCTGCTCAAGGACGCCCGGTTCACGGAGATCGTCGGCGTCGACGTGTCCATGCGCGCGCTGACCGTCGCCTCGCGGCGTCTGAAGCTGGACCGCATGGGCGAGCGTCGGGCGGAGCGCGTGAAACTCTTCCAGGGCTCGCTCGCGTACACCGACAAGCGGCTCAAGGGGTACGACGCGGCGGTGCTCAGCGAGGTCGTCGAACATGTCGACCTGGAGCGGCTGCCGGCCCTGGAGTACGCGGTCTTCGGCTCCGCGCGGCCCCGCACCGTCCTGGTGACGACGCCGAACGTCGAGTACAACGTCCGCTGGGAAACCCTCCCGGCCGGCCACGTCCGCCATGGCGACCACCGCTTCGAGTGGACGCGCGAGGAGTTCGCGTCCTGGGCCCGCCAGGTGTCCGAACGCCACGGGTACGACGTGGAGTTCGCACCGGTCGGCGACGAGGACCCCGAGGTGGGCCCGCCGACCCAGATGGCGGTCTTCACACGGAACGAGGACAAGCGCGACGGCACCGGACCCGCCGAGAGCACGCAGGGAGTGAAGGCGGCATGACCGACGACAGCAGCACCAGCAGCACGAGCAGCAGTACCGAAGCACCTCAGGCGGGGCGAATGCTCCCCGTCACCGACCTCTCCCTCGTCGTCCTCATGGGCGCCACCGGCTCCGGCAAGTCCACCTTCGCCCGGCGGCACTTCAAGTCCACCGAGGTGATCTCCAGCGACTTCTGCCGCGGCCTCGTCGCCGATGACGAGAACGACCAGGGCGCCAGCCGTGACGCCTTCGACGTGCTGCATTACATCGCGGGCAAGCGGCTGGCCGCGGGCCGTCGTACCGTCGTCGACGCGACCAACGTACAGAGCGACAGCCGCAAGCAGCTGATCGAGCTGGCCAGGGAGTACGACGTGCTGCCCATCGCCATCGTGCTCGACGTGCCCGAAGAGGTCTGCGCCGCGCGCAACGCCACGCGCGCGGACCGGGCCGGCGTCCCGCGCCGCGTCATCCAGCGCCACCAGCGCGAACTGCGCCGCTCGCTGCGGCACTTGGAGCGCGAGGGTTTCCGGAAGGTGCACGTCCTGCGTGGGGCGGAGGAGATCGACGGCGCCGGGATCGTCACCGAGAAGCGCTACAACGACCTCTCCCACCTCACCGGCCCCTTCGACATCATCGGCGACATCCACGGCTGCGCCTCCGAACTGGAGAGCCTCCTCGGCAAGCTCGGCTACGTCGACGGGCGGCACCCCGAAGGCCGTACGGCCGTGTTCGTCGGCGACCTCGTCGACCGCGGCCCCGACACCCCCGGCGTGCTGCGCCGCGTCATGGCGATGGTCGCCGCGGGCACCGCGCTGTGCGTGCCCGGCAACCACGAGAACAAGCTCGGCCGCCACCTGAAGGGCCGCCGCGTCCAGCACACCCACGGACTCGCCGAGACCATCGAGCAGTTGGCGCGCGAGAGTGACGAATTCCGCGCCGAGGTGCGTGAGTTCGTGGACGGGCTCGTCTCGCACTACGTCCTCGACGGCGGCAAGCTGGTCGTCTGCCACGCCGGTCTGCCCGAGAAGTACCACGGGCGGACGTCCGGACGGGTGCGCTCGCACGCGCTGTACGGCGACACCACCGGCGAGACCGACGAGTTCGGTCTTCCGGTGCGCTACCCGTGGGCGGAGGACTACCGCGGCAAGGCCGCCGTCGTCTACGGCCACACCCCCGTGCCCACCGCGTCCTGGCTGAACAACACCATCTGCCTGGACACCGGCGCCGTCTTCGGCGGCAAGCTGACCGCGCTGCGCTGGCCGGAGCGGGAACTCGTCGACGTACCGGCGGAGCGGGTCTGGTACGAGCCCGCCAAGCCGCTGCGCACCGAGGCGCCCGGCGGCCACGAAGGACGCCCGCTCGACCTGACCGACGTACACGGACGCCGCGTGGTCGAGACCCGGTACGGGGGCCGCGTCGCCGTCCGCGAGGAGAACGCGGCCGCCGCCCTGGAGGTCATGAGCCGCTTCGCCGTCGACCCGCGCCTGCTGCCGTACCTGCCGCCGACGATGGCACCCACGGCCACCTCCCGCCGGGAGGCCCGCGGCGGAGCCGCTGATGGACCCCGCGGCGGAGCCGCTGATGGAGACTTCCTGGAGCACCCGGCCGAGGCCTTCGCGTCGTACGCGCGGGACGGCGTCGCCCGCGTCGTGTGCGAGGAGAAGCACATGGGCTCGCGCGCGGTGGCCCTGGTCTGCCGCGACGCGGCCGTGGCCCGTGAGCGCTTCGGCGTCGAGGAGGGCCCGACCGGCTCCCTCTACACCCGCACGGGCCGCCCCTTCTTCAGCGACGCGTCCGTCACCGAGGAGATACTCGCCCGGCTGCGCGCCGCCGTCACCGAGGCGGGCCTGTGGGAGGAGCTGGACACGGACTGGCTGCTGCTCGACGCCGAGCTGATGCCGTGGTCGCTCAAGGCGTCCGGCCTGCTCCGTACGCAGTACGCGGCCGTCGGCGCCGCATCCCGGGCCGTCTTCCCCGGGGCGCTGGCCGCCCTGGAGGCAGCGACGGCGCGCGGCGTCGACGCGGGCCCGCTCCTCGCCAGGCAGCGCGAACGCGCCGTCGACGCCGCCGCGTTCACCGACGCCTACCGCCGCTACTGCTGGCCGACCGACGGCCTGGAGGGCGTACGGCTCGCGCCGTTCCAGATCCTGGCCGTCCAGGGCCGCAGCCTCGCCGCGCTCCCGCACGACGAGCAACTGGCCCTGATCGACCGCATGGTGGAGCACGACGGGAGCGGCCTGCTCCGGACCACCCGCCGCCTCTACGTCGACACCGGCGACGAGTCGTCCGTCGGGGCGGGCGTCGACTGGTGGCTGGAGATGACCAGCCGCGGCGGCGAGGGCATGGTCGTCAAGCCCGTCGCGTCCCTCGTCAGGAACGACCAGGGGCGGCTGGTGCAGCCCGGCATCAAGTGCCGGGGCCGCGAGTACCTGCGGATCGTCTACGGCCCGGAGTACACGCGCCCGGAGAACCTGGACAAGCTGCGGGACCGCTCCCTCGGCCACAAGCGCTCGCTCGCCACGCGCGAGTACGCGCTCGGCCTGGAGGCCCTGGACCGCCTCGCGGAGGGCGAGCCGCTGTGGCGCGTCCACGAGTCGGTCTTCGCGGTCCTCGCGCTGGAGTCGGAGCCGGTGGACCCGAGGCTCTGAGCGCCACCGCGTACGGCGTTGACCGCGCGTATGGTGTCGGCCGTGCGTACGGCGTTGACCGCGCGTACGCCGTCCGGCCGGGGAAAGATGGACCCCATGGGATTCCATGTCGACTCCGAGGCCGGGCGGCTGCGCCGCGTCATACTGCACCGCCCCGATCTGGAGCTCAAGCGGCTGACTCCGAGCAACAGGAAAGCCCTGCTCTTCGACGACGTGCTGTGGGTGCGCAGGGCCCGCCAGGAGCACGACGGTTTCGCGGACGTGCTGCGCGACCGGGGCGTCGCGGTGCACCTCTTCGGCGACCTGCTGACCGAGACCCTGGACGTGCCCGCGGCCCGCCTCCTCGTCCTGGACCGGGTCTTCGACGAGAAGGAGTACGGCCCGCTGGCCACCGACCACCTGCGGGTCGCGTTCGAGACGATGCCGTCGGTGGAGCTCGCCGAGGCGCTGGTGGGCGGCATGACCAAGCGGGAGTTCCTGGAGGCCCACCCCGAGCCGACGTCCGTGCGCTTCCACTGCATGGACCTGGACGACTTCCTGCTCCGCCCGCTGCCCAACCACCTCTTCACCCGCGACACCTCCGCCTGGATCTACGACGGCGTCTCCATCAACGCCATGCGCTGGCCCGCCCGGCAGCGCGAGACCGTGCACTTCGAGGCGATCTACCGCCACCACCCGCTGTTCCGCGGCGAGGACTACCACGTCTGGTCGGAGGGCCAGGCGGACTTCCCCTCGACCATCGAGGGCGGCGACGTCCTGGTGATCGGCAAGGGCGCGGTGCTCATCGGCATGAGCGAGCGCACCACACCGCAGGCCGTCGAGATGCTCGCGCACAAGCTGTTCGCGGCGGGCTCGGCGCGGACGATCGTGGCGCTCGACATGCCGAAGCGGCGCGCGTTCATGCATCTCGACACGGTCATGACGATGGTCGACGGCGACACCTTCACGCAGTACGCGGGCCTCGGCATGCTCCGCTCGTACACCATCGAACCGGGCGTCGGCGACCGCGAGTTGAAGGTCACCGACCATCCACCCGAGAACATGCACCGGGCCATCGCCGCCGCGCTCGGCCTCGACGCGATCCGGGTGCTCACGGCCACGCAGGACGTGCACGCGGCCGAGCGCGAGCAGTGGGACGACGGCTGCAACGTCCTCGCGGTCGAGCCGGGCGTGGTGGTCGCGTACGAGCGGAACGCGACCACCAACACGTATCTGCGCAAGCAGGGCATCGAGGTGATCGAGATCCTGGGCAGCGAGCTGGGGCGCGGCCGGGGCGGGCCGCGGTGCATGAGCTGCCCGGTGGAGAGGGGCGCGGTGCCGGGGGCCTAGCCGCGGCCTGCGGCCCCGGGTGCACGGAGTCTCACCTGCCCGCATGCCTGCATATAAATGTCGAGGATCGTATATAGTTTCAATTCCCCTGTCCCCGTTCTCGCGTCCCAGGAGCGTCACCATGGCCACACACCTCACCGGTCGCCACTTCCTCAAGGAGCTGGACTTCACCGCCGAGGAGTTCCGCGGCCTGATCGGCCTGGCCGCCGAGCTGAAGGCGGCGAAGAAGGCCGGGACCGAGACACGGCGCCTTTCCGGCAGGAACATCGCCCTGATCTTCGAGAAGAGCTCCACCCGTACGCGCTGCTCCTTCGAGGTCGCCGCCGCCGACCAGGGCGCCTTCACGACGTACATCGACCCGTCCGGCTCACACATCGGCAAGAAGGAGTCCACCAAGGACACCGCCCGGGTACTCGGCCGGATGTTCGACGCGATCGAGTTCCGCGGGGACGCCCAGGAGACCGTGGAGACGCTCGCCGCCCACGCGGGCGTGCCCGTCTACAACGGCCTGACCGACGACTGGCACCCCACCCAGATGCTCGCCGACGTCCTCACGATGACGGAGCACAGCGCCAAGCCGCTCCCCGGCATCGCCTTCGCCTATCTGGGTGACGCCCGCTTCAACATGGGCAACTCCTACCTCGTCACCGGCGCCCTCCTCGGCATGGATGTCCGCATCGTCGCGCCCAAGGCCTACTGGCCGGCCGAGGAGGTCCTCACCCGGGCCCGCGAGCTCGCCGCGGCCAGCGGCGCCCGGATCACGCTCACCGAGGCGGTCGACGAGGGCGTCCGGGGCGCCGACTTCGTCACCACCGACGTCTGGGTCTCCATGGGCGAGCCGAAGGAGATCTGGGACGAGCGGATCACCGCCCTCGCGCCGTACGCGGTGACGATGGACGTCCTGCGCGCCACCGGCAACGCGGACGTGAAGTTCCTGCACTGCCTGCCGGCCTTCCACGACCTGGGCACCGAGGTCGGCCGCGAGATATACGAGAGCCATGGGCTGACCTCCCTGGAGGTCACCGACGAGGTCTTCGAGTCGGCGCACTCCGTCGTCTTCGACGAGGCCGAGAACCGCCTGCACACCATCAAGGCGGTACTGGTCGCGACCCTCGCCTGACCTGCCGTACGACGAACGCGCGACGCACCACGCTCCACGCACCACCAGAATCGAGAACCACCCATGAGCCCCGCCAACCCGCACAGGTCGCGCGTCAAGTCCCCCGACCAGCTCGTCGCCGAATCCGGCGCCGACCTGGAAGGGCACGGCCTGAAGCGGAC
This sequence comes from Streptomyces sp. NPDC003032, assembly GCF_053591415.1. Classification (NCBI taxonomy): domain Bacteria; kingdom Bacillati; phylum Actinomycetota; class Actinomycetes; order Kitasatosporales; family Streptomycetaceae; genus Streptomyces; species Streptomyces sp. NPDC003032. The sequence goes on from NZ_JBSFTT010000017.1 coordinate 128,018, forward strand.
CATGGGGCTCTTCCAGCTCGTGTGCTTCGGTGTCGGCGCCATCGTCGGCACCGGCATCTTCGTAGGCCTGTCCGACTCCGTCGCCGAGGCGGGCCCCGCCGTCGCCGTCTCGTACGTCCTCGCGGCCGTGACCTGCATCTTCACCGCGTTCTCGTTCGCCGAGCTGGGTGGCGCGATCCCGGTGTCGGGCAGCTCGTACTCCTTCGCGTACGCCTCTCTCGGCGAGCGCGTCGCGTTCCTCGTCGGCTGGTGTCTGCTCCTGGAGTACGGCGTCTCCGTCTCGGCGGTCGCGGTCGGCTGGAGCCAGTACCTCAACGAACTCCTCGACAGCCTCACCGGATGGCAGCTGCCCACCGTCCTGTCCGCGGGCCCCGGCCAGGGCGGCGCCGTGAACCTGCCCGCCGTCGTCGTCATCCTGCTCGCCGCGGTGCTCCTGGTGCGGGGCATCCGCGAGAGCGCCGGTGCCACCGCCGCGATGGCGGTGCTGAAGATCGGCATCCTGCTGCTGTTCCTGGCCATCGCCTTCACCGCATTCAAGGACGGCAATCTGACGCCCTTCGCGGGCGCGGGCGTCTCCGGCATCACCTCGGGCGCCTCGATCGCCTTCTTCTCCTTCATCGGCTTCGACGCCGTCACCACGGCCGGCGAGGAGGTCAGGAACCCGCGGCGCAACATCCCGCTCGCGATCATGATCTGCATCGGTGTGGTCACCCTGCTGTACGTCGCCGTCGCGCTCGCGGCCATCGGCGCGCTCGGCCCGGACGCCGTGGCCGACAAGCCCGCCGCGCTCTCGCTCATCGTCGACCAGGTCACCGACTCGGCCGTCGGCGGCGGCATCATCGCCTTCGGCGCGGTCGTCGCCATCGCCTCCGTCGTGCTCGCCGTGATGTACGGCCAGACCCGCATCCTGATGTCGATGTCCCGCGACGGCCTCATGCCGCGCGTCTTCGAACGCGTCTCGCCGCGCACGTCGACGCCCGTCGCGGGCACGTGGATCGTCGCGGCCGTCGTCGCCGTCCCCGCCGCCTTCTCCTCGCTGGACGTGGTGGTCAACCTGACCACCATCGGCACGCTCGCGGTCATGGCCGTGGTGAACGTCGCGGTGCTCGCCCTGCGCCGCTCGAACCCCGGCCTGCGCCGCACCTTCCGCGTCCCGCTCCACCCCGTCAGCCCGCTCCTCGGCCTGGGCTTCTGCCTCTATCTGATCTGGGGCACGGGCTGGTCGACGTGGGTGCAGTTCACCGTGTTCCTGGTGGTGGGCGCGGTGGTGTACGCGCTCTACGGCCGCGGCAGGTCCCGTCTCGCGAACGCGCCCGATCAGGCCCTGACGAGGGGCCCCGTCCAGTAAGCCGTTCCGTCGGGTCGCGGTTATATCGCGCACTCATGACGACAGTCACGAAGGGGTGATAAATTCAGGAGCGGAACCACAGCGCACGCGCACAGCGAACAGAGCGTCCAGCGAGCAGCGAGCAGCGAACTCCGCCCCAGCCCCAGCCGCAGGCCGAGGAGGCCGCACTGATGAGTCCCTTCACCGGCTCCGCGACCCGCACCCCCGACTGGCGGCATCTGCGCCTGGCCGTCGACGACGGGGTCGCCACGGTCACCCTCGCCCGCCCCGACAAGCTCAACGCACTCACCTTCGGTGCCTACGCCGACCTGCGGGACCTCCTGGCCGAGCTGTCCCGCGACAGGTCCGTACGCGCTCTCGTGCTCGGCGGCGAGGGGCGCGGCTTCTGCTCGGGCGGCGACGTCGACGAGATCATCGGCGCGACGCTCGCCATGGACACCGCCCAGCTCCTCGACTTCAACCGCATGACGGGCCAGGTCGTGCGGGCGATCAGGGAGTGCCCCTTCCCAGTGATCGCCGCCGTGCACGGGGTGGCGGCGGGCGCCGGCGCGGTGCTCGCCCTCGCCGCGGACTTCCGCGTCGCGGACCCGAGCGCCCGCTTCTCCTTCCTCTTCACCCGGGTCGGCCTCTCCGGCGGCGACATGGGGGCCGCCTACCTCCTGCCGCGCGTGGTCGGCCTCGGCCACGCCACGCGGCTGCTCATGCTGGGCGAACCGGTGCGGGCCCCCGAGGCCGAACGGATCGGGCTGATCAGCGAGTTGTCGGAGGAGGGCAAGGCCGCCGAGGCCGCCCAGACCCTGGCCCGCCGCCTCGCGGACGGCCCGGCCCTCGCGTACGCGCAGACAAAGGCGCTCCTCACCGCCGAACTGGACATGCCGCTGTCCGCCTCCATCGAACTGGACGCGTCGACGCAGGCCCTCCTCATGACCGGCGAGGACTACGCCGAGTTCCACGCGTCCTTCACGGAAAAGCGCCCACCGAAGTGGCAGGGACGGTGAGCGCGGCGACCCCGGCGACCCCGACCGGCTCCGCCGAGGCGCCCGCAGCGCACCGCATCGCCGTCATCGGTGGCGGTCCCGGCGGTCTATACGCCGCCGCGCTGCTCAAGCGGCTCGACCCCGGGCGTGAGGTGACCGTCTGGGAGCGCAATGCCCCCGATGACACGTTCGGTTTCGGTGTCGTGCTCTCCGATGAGACGCTCGGCGGCATCGAGCACGCCGACCCCGCCGTCCACGCCGCCCTCCAGGCGGAGTTCGTACGCTGGGACGACATCGACATCGTGCACCGCGACCGGCGCCACACCTCCGGCGGGCACGGCTTCGCGGCGCTCGGGCGGCGCAGGCTTCTGGAGATCCTGCACGCGCGCTGCCGCGACCTCGGCGTCGAGCTCCGCTTCCGTACCGGGGCGCCGCCCGCCGCCACGCTCGCCACGGCGTACGACCTGGTCGTCGCGGCGGACGGCGTGCACAGCCTCACCCGCGAGGCGCACGCCGACGCCTTCGGGCCGAGCGTCACGACCCACCGCTGCCGGTACATCTGGCTGGCCGCCGACTTCGCCTTCGACGCGTTCCGCTTCGAGATCGCCGAGACCGAGCACGGCGTGATGCAGCTGCACGGCTACCCCTACTCCGCGGCCGGTTCCGGCGCGTCCACCGTCATCGTCGAGATGCGCGAGGAGGTCTGGGAGGCGGCGGGCTTCGACGGCCTCGACGAGCGCGAGTCCACCGACCGCTGCGCCAAGATCTTCGCGGAGGCGCTCGGCGGCCGCCCCCTGCGCGGCAACAAATCCGCCTGGACAAACTTCCGTACGGTCGTCAACTCCCGCTGGTCACACGGCAACACGGTCCTGCTCGGCGACGCCGCGCACACCGCCCACTTCTCCATCGGCTCCGGTACGAAGCTCGCCGTGGAGGACGCGCTCGCCCTCGCCGCCTGCCTCCAGGAGCACCACGACATCCCGAGCGCCCTCCAGGCGTACGAGACGGAGCGCCGCCCCGTCGTCGAGTCCACGCAGCGGGCCGCCCGCGCCAGCCTGGAGTGGTTCGAGCGCCTGCCCGACCATCTCGACCAGCCGCCCCGCCAGTTCGCGTTCAACCTCCTGACCCGCAGCCGCCGCGTCACCCATGACAACCTCCGCCTGCGCGACGCCGGCTTCACCCGCTCCGTGGAGCGCGAGTTCGGCTGCCCGGACGGTACGCCCCCCATGTTCACGCCCTTCACCCTGCGCGGCCTCACCCTGCGCAACCGCGTCGTGGTCTCCCCGATGGACATGTACTCCGCCGTGGACGGCGTCCCCGGCGACTTCCACCTCGTCCACCTGGGCGCCAGGGCGCTCGGCGGCGCGGGCCTGGTCATGACCGAGATGGTCTGCGTCAGCGAGCGCGGCCGCATCACACCGGGCTGCGCCGGCCTCTACACCTGCGAACAGGCCGACGCCTGGCGGCGGATCACCGACTTCGCCCACACCCGGGCGCCCGGCACGGCGATCGGCGTACAGCTGGGCCACTCGGGCCGCAAGGGTTCGACGAAACTGATGTGGGAGGGCATCGACGAGCCGCTGCCCGACGGCAACTGGCCGCTCTCCGCGGCCTCCCCGCTCCCGTACAAGCCGGGCAGCCAGACCCCGCACGCACTCTCCCGGGCCGGACTGACGGAGATCCGCGAACAGTTCGTCGCCGCCGCCCGCCGCGCCGACCACGCGGACTTCGACCTCCTCGAACTGCACTGCGCCCACGGCTACTTGCTGTCGGGGTTCCTCTCGCCCCTCACCAACCACCGCACGGACGCGTACGGCGGCGCCCTGCCCTCCCGCCTGCGCTTCCCCCTGGAAGTCTTCGACGCCGTCCGCGAGGTGTGGCCGGACGGCAAGCCGATGACGGTCCGGATCTCCGCCACCGACTGGGCCGACGGCGGCACCACGGCCGACGACGCCGTCGGGATCGCCCGCGCCTTCGCCGCGCACGGCGCCGACGCCATCGACGTCTCTACGGGTCAGGTCGTCGCCGACGAACGCCCCGCGTACGGCCGCTCCTACCAGACCCCGTACGCCGACCGCATCCGCAACGAAACGGGCATCCCCGTGATCACGGTCGGCGCCATCTCCTCCTGGGACGACGTCAACTCCCTGCTCCTCGCGGGCCGTACGGACCTCTGCGCCCTCGCCCGCCCCCACCTCTACGACCCCCACTGGACCCTGCACGCGGCGGCCGAGCAGGGATACGCGGGCCCCGGCGCGACCTGGCCCCTCCAGTACCGCGCGGGCAGCCGCCGCCCCCGGACGGGACGCACGGACGCACCGAAGCCGCGGCTCTCACTCAGCGGTTGAGGCGGCCCCTCAGCTCCCGTCGGTCGGCGACACGTAACGCGCTCCGGCCTCCCGCAGCCACCCGTCAAGGCCCGCGAACACCGCGGCCGACCGCGCGCCCGGCCAGTCCCGCGGCAGGAGCGCCGCGGGCAGGCCCGGGTCGGCGTAAGGGAGTTGGCGCCAGGAGTCGAGGGCCAGGAGGTAGTCGCGGTAGGCCGCCTCGGGAGGCGGGGGAGCGTCGCCGCGGGCCTCCCAGGAGCGCAGGACCGGCTCGTGACGGTCCAGGAACGCCTCGTGCTGCTTGGCCAGGGCGGCCAGGTCCCACCAGCGGGCCACCGCCTCCGCCGTCGCGGCGAAGCCCAGATGCTCACCGCGGAACAGATCCACATACGCGGCGAGTTGGAGGCGCTCCAGGGTGTGCCTGGTCTCCTCGTACAGGTGCGCGGGGGCGATCCAGACGCCCGGCGCCGCCGTGCCGAAGCCGAGCCCCGCGAGGCGCGAGCGCAGCACATGCCGCTTGTGCCGCTCGGCCTCGGGCACGGAGAAGACGGCGAGGACCCAGCCGCCCTCGCGCGCCCCGGCCGCGCCGCCGTAGATGCGGCGGTCGCCGTCCTCCAGGAGCTGGCGCGCGTCGGGGGAGAGCGCGTACCCGGCCGCGCCCGTCTCCGTGCGCGCGGGCACGAGGAGGCCGCGCCGCTTGAGCCGCGACACCGATGAACGCACCGACGGCGCGTCGACGCCGACCGGCGCGAGGAGACGCACCAGCTCGGCCACCGGGACCGGTCCGGGCGCGGCCCGGCCGTAGGCGCCGTAGAAGGTGACGATCAGGGACCGTGGACTGTGCTGCTCGGACACGTGATCACTCTACGGTCCCCAACCCGACAGCCGCCCCCGCCGTCGGGCCTCCCGCCGTCGGGCCCCCCGCCGTCTCCCCCCGCAGCCGGAACCTCTGCAGCTTCCCCGTCGCCGTCCTCGGTAGTGCGTCCAGGAAGACGATCGCGCGCGGGCACTTGTAGGGGACCAGCTCCGTCTTCACGAAGGCGCGCAGGCGGTCCGCGTCCCGTGGTGTGCCCTCGCGTGGTACCACGTAGGCCACCACCACCTGGCCGCGCAGCTCGTCGGGGCGTCCTACGACCGCCGTCTCGGCGACGTCCGGATGGCGTAGCAGCGCCTCTTCCACCTCGGGGCCCGCGATGTTGTAACCGGCCGAGATGATCATGTCGTCCGCGCGCGCCACGTAGCGGAAGTAGCCGTCGGCGTCGCGGATGTACGTGTCGCCGGTGAGATTCCAGCCGTGACGTACGTACTGGAGCTGGCGTTCGTCGGCGAGGTAGCGGCAGCCGACCGGTCCGCGCACCGCGAGCAGCCCCGGCTCGCCGTCCGGCACCGGCGCCCCGGAACCGTCCACCACGCGCGCGTGCCACCCCGGTACGGGGCGGCCCGTCGTGCCCGGCCGGATCGCGTCGTCGGCGGCGGAGATGAAGATGTGCAGCAGCTCCGTCGCGCCGATGCCGTTGATGACGCGTTGCCCGGTGCGCCGGTGCCAGGCCTGCCAGGTCGCCGCGGGCAGGTTCTCGCCGGCCGACACGCAGCGGCGCAGCGAGGAGACGTCGTACGCGTCGAGCTGCTCCAGCATCGTGCGGTACGCGGTCGGCGCGGTGAACAGCACCGTGATCCCGTGCCGTCCGATCGCGGGCAGCAGCTGCTTGGGGGCCGCCTGTTCCAGCAGCACCGACGAGGCGCCGAAGCGCAGTGGGAAGATGACGAGCCCGCCGAGCCCGAACGTGAAGCCGAGCGGGGGACTGCCCGCGAACACGTCGTCCGGGACCGGCTTGAGGATGTGCCGCGCGAAGGTGTCGGCGATGGCGAGCACATCGCGGTGGAAGTGCATGCACCCCTTGGGGCGGCCCGTCGTGCCGGACGTGAACGCGATGAGCGCGACATCGTCGGCCGCCGTGTCCACCGCCTCGTACGCGCGGCGCCCGCCCTGCCGGGCCGCGCGCGCCAGCAGGTCGTCGGGGCCCCCACCGCCGTACGTGGTGACGTTCAGCCCCGGCACACCGGCCTTGACCAGGTCGTCGACCGACCGTATGTCGCACAGCGCGTGCCGCACCTCGGCGATCTCGCACATGGTGGCGAGCTCCGGCGCGCGCTGCTCGGCGAGGACGGTCACGGCGACCGCGCCCGCCTTCATCACCGCCAGCCAACAGGCCGCGAGCCACGGCGTGGTCGGCCCGCGCAGCAGCACCCGCTGCCCCGGCCGCACATCCAGCTCGGCGCTCAGCACATGCGCGATCCGGTCGACGTGGCCGCGCAGGACGCCGTACGTCCAGGTCTCGCCGGACGCCGAGTGGAAGGCGGGCCGCTCCGGGCCCAGCCGCTCCACCGTCCGGTCCAGCAGCTGCGTGCCGCAGTTGAGGCGGGCGGGGTAGTGCAGCTCGGGGCGGTCGTGGACGAGGGCGGGCCACTGTTCGCGCGGGGGGAGACGGTCCCGGGCGAAGGTGTCGATGTGGCCGGATGGTGTCAGCCCCGGGATGCCGTTCGGTTCCATGGCGGCTCTGCCCCTTGCCTGCCGGTCGGGCGCTGTGGTGGGCTCGCCCCACGAGCGTATCGTGATGGTGACGACAGTCAACGGTGCGCGATAAAGGAGGGGTCCGGGATGGCGGCATCGACGACATTCTCGCTCGACCCGGAACAAACCGCCTGGTGCGAGGAGCTGCGCGGGCTCGCGGCGGGGCGGCTGCGGCCGTTGGCGGAGAAGGGGGAGCCGGGCCGTGTGAACCGGCCATTGGTCGAGGCGCTGGGCGAACTGGGCCTGCTGGCACGCCTCTTCGCCGACGGACACACCCCCCACCCCGGCCGGGGAACCGGCGCCCTCGATCTCTGCCTGATGCGCGAATCCCTCGCCTACGCCTGTACGGAGGCCGAGACCGCCCTCGCGCTGCAAGGCCTCGGCGCGCACCCCGTGCACGTGCACGGCACGGCCGCGCAGCGGGAGCGTTGGATGCCGCCCGTCCGCGCCGGGCGCGCGGTCGCGGCGTTCGCGCTCTCCGAGCCGGGCGCGGGGTCCGACGCGGCGGCCCTGTCCCTCGAAGCGGCACCGGACGGCCCTGATGGCTGGCGCCTCACCGGCGAGAAGTGCTGGATCTCGAACGCCCCCGAAGCCGACTTCTACACCGTCTTCGCCCGTACGTCCCCGGGCGCCGGCGCCCGGGGCGTCACCGCCTTCCTCGTCCCCGCCGACCGCGCGGGCCTGACCGGCACGCCCCTCGACATGCTCTCCCCGCACCCGATCGGCGCGCTCGCCTTCGACGGCGTACGGGTCGGCCGCGACGACGTCCTCGGCGAGACCGACCGTGGCTTCCGGGTCGCGATGACCACCCTGAACCGGTTCCGGCCGAGCGTCGGCGCGTTCGCCGTCGGGATGGCGGCGGCTGCGCTGGACGCGACCCTCGCGCACACCGCCGAACGGGACGCGTTCGGGGGCAAGTTGAAGGACCTCCAGTCGGTCGCCCACCAGGTCGCCGAGATGGCCCTGCGTACGGAGGCGGCCCGTCTGATGGTCTACGCGGCGGCTTCCGCGTACGACCGTGAAGGCGCAGGGGCCCCCGGCGTCGCGCGGCGCGCGGCGATGGCGAAGCTGCTCGCCACGGAGGCGGCGCAGTACGTGGTCGACGCGGCCGTCCAGCTGCACGGTGCGTGTGCGCTGCGGCGCGGGCATCTTCTGGAACACCTCTATCGCGAGGTGCGGGCGCCTCGGATCTATGAGGGGGCGAGTGAGGTTCAGCGCGCGATCATCGCGAAGGAGCTGTACGGGTGACCGCCGGTCGGGTGTTCTGCGGGTCGGCTGTGGCTGGTCGCGCAGTTCCCCGCGCCCCTGGGAGGGGGCGGTCGTGTCGCCCCTATCGTCTCGTCCCCCGACCGAGGAGTACCCGTCCCATGGCCCTGCACCGTGTCAACCCCGCCGAACTCTCCCCGCCCACCGGCTTCTCGCATGCCGTTGTCGGGACCGGATCCCGACTTGTCTTCCTCGCCGGGCAGACCGCTCTGGACAGTGACGGCAAGGTCGTCGGTGCGACCCTGCCCGAGCAGTTCGAGCGGGCGCTCGCCAATTTGCTCGGCGCGCTGCGCCACGCGGGCGGTACCCCCGCCGACCTCGCCCGCGTCACCGTCTACGCCACTGACGTCGCCGACTACCGGGAGCACGCCCCCGAACTGGGCGCGGTCTGGAGGAGGTTGGCGGGGCGCGACTACCCCGCGATGGCCGTGGTGGGCGCCGTCCGACTGTGGGACGATCAAGCGCTGGTGGAGCTTGACGGGGTGGCGGTCCTCGACTGACTGGGGCGCCGCGGAGGCCCTGGTGCGCGGGCCCGCCCGGCCAAGTCTCCCGCGTCGAGGCCCGGTTACGGGGTACCTGGAGACGGCCGCGGCCAACCGGGCCGCGGTCAGTCAGGAGGGGTGAACACGTGCGTGCGACCAAGGTTTCAGGTGTCATCGGGATCATGGGACTCTCGGCCGCTCTGCTGACGGGGTGCGGAGACAGCGGCGACAGCGGCGACGGCGGCGGCTCCGACAAGCCCTTCGCCAAGGACAGCGCCGACCAGATCGCGGCCAAGGCCGTCGAGGCCACCAAGCAGGCCGACTCGATGCGCCTCAAGGGCGACATGCGGCAGGCCGGCGGGAAGTCGGTGAGCGTGGACCTCGCGGTCGACCAGGAGAAGAACTGCGAGGGGACCGTCGACACGGCGGGCGCCAAGGCCGAGCTGCGCCACACGGACGCGACGCTGTATGTGCGCGGCAACGAGCAGTACTGGAAGAACTCGATGAAGAACCAGCCCGGCTCGGACAAGGTGCTCGCCAAGGTCGCCGACAAGTGGGTCAAGATGCCCGCCGACGACGCCTCGACCTCCGGCCTCTGCGACAAGCAGGGCCTGATCGCCTCGATGGACGAGGACAAGTCGACCCGCAAGGGCATGAAGAAGGGCGACACCACGTCCGTCGACGGGAAGAAGGCCATCACCCTGACGAAGAAGGCCTCCGGGGGCGAGACCCACACGCTGTACGTCGCCACGGAGGGCAAGCCGTACATCCTGCGCAGCTCCGTGAAGGGCGGCGACAAGCCCAACGAGGCGACGTTCACCGACTACAACAAGCCCGTGAGCCCGAAGGCTCCGGGCAAGGGCGACACGGTCGACCTCAAGGAACTCGCGGCCTCGGGCCAGTAGCACGCGCGGACCAGTAGCGCGCGGACCAGTAGCGCGCGCGGGTGGGGGCGTGGGCGTGGGCGTGGCGTAGAGCGCCACGCCCACCCGGAACTCAGATGTCCCGGAACGTCTCGATCTGCGCCCCCACCGAGTTCAGCCGCTCCGCCAGATCCTCGTACCCGCGATTGATCACGTACACGTTGCGCAGCACCGACGTGCCCTCCGCCGCCATCATGGCGAGCAGGACGACCACGGCGGGACGCAGCGCGGGCGGGCACATCATCTCGGCGGCGCGCCAGCGGGTCGGGCCCTCCACCAGGACCCGGTGCGGGTCCAGGAGCTGGAGGCGGCCGCCCAGGCGGTTGAGGTCCGTCAGGTAGATCGCGCGGTTGTCGTAGACCCAGTCGTGGATCAGCGTCTTGCCCTGCGCCGCCGCCGCGATGGCCGCGAAGAACGGGACGTTGTCGATGTTCAGGCCGGGGAACGGCATCGGGTGGATCTTGTCGATGGGCGCCTCCAGCTTGGAGGGGCGCACCGTGAGGTCGATGAGGCGGGTGCGGCCGTTGTCCGCCGCGTACTCCGCCGTGCGGTCGTGGTCGAGGCCCATCTCCTCCAGGACCGCCAGCTCGATCTCCAGGAACTCGATCGGCACCCGGCGCACCGTCAGCTCGGACTCCGTGACGACGGCGGCGGCGAGCAGGCTCATCGCCTCGACCGGGTCCTCGGAGGGGGAGTAGTCGACGTCGACGTCGATGGTCGGCACGCCGTGCACGGTGAGCGTCGTCGTGCCGATGCCCTCGACCTTCACGCCCAGCGCCTCCAGGAAGAAGCACAGGTCCTGGACCATGTAGTTCGACGAGGCGTTGCGGATGACGGTCGTGCCGGCGCTGCGGGCGGCGGCGAGCAGCGCGTTCTCGGTGACGGTGTCGCCGCGCTCGGTCAGCACGATGGGCCGGTCGGGGGAGACGTCCCGCGCGACCTCGGCGTGGTACAGCCCCTCGGTCGCCGCGATGTCCAGGCCGAACCGGCGCAGCGCGATCATGTGTGGCTCGATCGTGCGGGTGCCCAGGTCGCAGCCGCCCGCGTACGGCAGCTTGAAGCGGTCCATGCGGTGCAGCAGCGGGCCGAGGAACATGATGATCGAGCGGGTGCGGCGCGCCGCGTCCGCGTCGATGGCGTCCATCTCCAGCTTGGCGGGCGGCACGATCTCCAGGTCGACGCCGTCGTTGATCCAACGGGTGCGCACCCCGATGGAGTTGAGCACCTCCAGGAGGCGGTAGACCTCCTCGATGCGGGCGACGCGGCGCAGCACCGTGCGGCCCTTGTTGAGCAGGGACGCGCAGAGCAGCGCCACGCACGCGTTCTTGCTCGTCTTGACGTCGATGGAGCCGGAGAGCCGGCGTCCGCCGACCACCCGCAGGTGCATCGGCCCGGCGTAACCGAGCGACACGATCTCGCTGTCGAGCGCCTCACCGATACGGGCGATCATCTCAAGGCTGATGTTCTGATTGCCGCGCTCGATGCGGTTGACGGCGCTCTGGCTGGTGCTGAGCGCCTCGGCGAGCTGCGTCTGTGTCCAGCCCCTGTGCTGCCGGGCGTCACGGATGAGCTTGCCGATGCGTACGAGGTAGTCGTCTGCCATGCGTCGCAGGCTATCTCAGATATGAGATGAAGCGCGCGCTGGGGTGAGCCATATGAGGAGCGGCCCCACGGGTGGCCCGTTCGGGGACGCGACCGCCCTCCCGCGTAGGGGAGTTCACCCGCAGCCGCACGAACCGTGCCGCCCACCGTGCACCGACGCGTACGCCGTGGGCCGGGGCCCCGCCGCCGCCCGCGTCACTCGGGCGGCGGCCGCGCGTCCTGCCGACGACTGTGCGTCGTGCACCACTGTGCCCCCGACGAGCGTGAGGCGCACCTCGGTGGAGCTGATATCGGCCACCGGACACCGCGTCACATCGCGGTCCAGCACGACGAGATCGACCATCCTGCCCCGCTCGACAGTACCGGTGACATGGTCGGTACGGAGTTGACGCGCGGTGCCCCGGGTGTGCATGAGCAGGGACGACGTACGGCTGAGCCCTTCCTGGGCGCGGTAGAGGCCGCCCTCGCCGTCCATGCCCTCGCGGTCGATCGCGGTCCGTATCTGGTTCCAGACCTGAAGAGGGTCGACCAGCCAGTCCGAGCCACCCGCGAGCGCCGCGCGCCGCTGGACCCTGGACGCCCTGCTGCCCTACATCGGCGCCGCGCGCCACCGGTGGCTGTACCCGGCGCGCAGCCTCCAGAAGGCGCAGGGCGTACGCGTATCCGTCGAGGGAGGTGCGCACGGCGCGGTCGCCGATGGCGTGCGCGTGCATCTGCCAGCCCTCGGCGTTGGAGGCGGCGCTGAGCCGTCCGTAGTTCCGCGGCCGAGACGTACAGGTCGCCGCGGTTGTCGGTGGGTCTGCCGTCCTTGTCCAGATAGGGCTTCAGCAGCGCGGCGGTCCGCGCCGGGTACTCGATGACGCCGTCGAGGAAGACCTTCACCGTGCCGAAGCGCAGTCCGCGTACGTCCTCGAACTCCGCCCGGAGCCCTTCGGCGTACGCGAGCGCGGCCGCCGGGTCCTTCGTCGGCTCGGCGTCGACGCGCAGGGCGGGCACGATGCGCTGCGGGAGGCGGCCGGACTCGGCGAGACGCCGATACAGGTCCAGCTCGCCGCGGCCCACCACCGCTTCCATGAACGTGGTGATCCCGGACGCGGCGGCCTCGGCGAGGATTTTCGCGGCGGTGTCCGCCAACCGGGTCTCGTCCGGTTCAGGGATGTGCCGGGAGACGAGCGGCTGGGCGTCGTCCTTGAGCACGCCGGTCGGCTTGCCGTCCGCACCCTTGACGATCTTCCCGCCGACCGGGTCGGGCGTGGAAGCGGTGATGTGCGCGATGTCCAGGGCCCGCTGACTGGCCCACAGGTTGTGGCCGTCACCGCCGCGCCGACGCCGTCTACGCGGCGTACGACCCGGGCGGCCGCCAGCTGCTGGCCGCCGCGGCCCGCCACGGGCTGCGCGTCCCGGCGGACCTGCGGGTGGTGTGCGTGAGCGAGGACCCCGGTTACGCCCGTACCGCGCCGCCCGTGACGACGGTGACCCTCGACCCGGACCGCACCGCGCGTGCCGCGGTGACGCTCCTCGTCGACCTGATCGAGGGCACGGCCGCGACGGCTCCCGGCCCCGGCCCCGTCGCCGTACCGACCGAACTCCGGATACGCGCCTCGTCATCGTCCCCGTCCTCCGTACGGCTACGGGCGCGTCACCCGGCCGCCGGATAGTCGACGTACCCCTCCGCGCCTCCCTGGTAGTACGTGGCGGGGTCGCCGGCGGCCAGCTCGCGGCCCAGCGCGAACCGGCCGACCAGGTCCGGATTGGCGATGAAGTGCGTGCCGAACGACACGGCGTCGGCGACGTCCTCCTGGAGGGCGGCGTTCGCGGAGGCCTGGTCGAAGCCGTTGTTCACGATGAGGGGGCCGTCGAAGCGCCGCCGGTAGCGGGCGAACACGGAGAGGTCCGGAGTGTCGCGGCCGGGAGCCCGGAGGTCCCGCCCCCGCAGGTGCAGATAGGCCACGGGGTGGTCGTTCAGCACCGCCACCAGTTCGTCGTACTCGGCGAGCGTCGCCGCGTCGGCGGTGAAGAGCCCGCCGGTCCAGCAGGGCGAGAGGCGCACGCCCACGCCCCGGCGGCCCCAGGGCGCGGAGGCCGCGTCGACGATGTCGAGCAGCAGGCGCCGCCGCCCGGCGCGCCCGCCGCCGTAGGCGCCGGTACGGAGGTTGAGCCTGGGGTTGAGGAACTGGGCGGGGAGGAAGACGCCGAGCGCGCCGATCTCGACTCCGTCGAACCCGGCGCGCCATGCGTTCTCCGAGGCGATGCGGTACTCCTCGACCGTCTCCTCGATGTCCGCGAGGGTCATTTCGCGCGGCGTCACGGTCGCCTTGAAACCGCCCGCCGTGAACGACTTCTCGCGAGGATCGACCGCCGAGGGCCCGGCGGGCAGTTCGCCACCCAGATGATCGGGGTGCGAGGCCGCGCCGGTGTGCCAGAGCTGCTGCACGACGCGGCCGCCGAGCGCGTGTACGACATCGGTGACGCGCCGCCACCCGGCGACCTGCTCCGCGCTGTAGACGCCGGGGACGTGGGGGAAGCCGATCGCCCGCTCGCTCACCCAGGTCCCCTCGGTGACGATCAGCCCCGCCGTGGCCCGCTGCCCGTAGTAGACGGCGTGCAGCTCCGTCGGCGCGAGGGCGTCACCGGTGGCGCGGGCGCGCGTGGTGGGAGCCATCACCACTCGGTTGGGCAGACGCAGTTCTCCCAGGTCGGTGCTGGTCAGCAGGGGCTGGGCGAGAGTGGTGGGCACGGTGGTGGACATGGTGCGCGTCTCCTTCGGGCGGGGCGATGTCACGGCCTGGCCGCCGCGATCGTCGTGTGTAGGTGACGGGGAACGACAAGAAAAGGTGACCGATGGACGGGCAGCAGACAGTGGCGGGCGGGCAGCAGACAGTGGCGGATCGCCAGCAGACAGTGGCGGACGGGCAGCAGACACTGGGCGATCGCCGGCAGGTACCGGCGGGCGGGCAGCAGGCACTGGCGGGCGGGCAGCAGGCACTGGCGGGCGGGCAGCAGGCACTGGCGGGCGGGCAGCACGCACTGGCGGAACGGTTCGAGGCGCACCGGGGGCAGCTGCGCGGCGTCGCCTACCGCATGCTCGGGTCGCTCAGCGACGCCGACGACGCCGTCCAGGAGACCTGGCTGCGGCTCAGCCGCGTCGCCGACGCCGACGGGATCGAGAACCTCGCGGGCTGGCTCCGCACGGTCGTCTCCCGCCTCTGCCTGGACATGCTGCGCTCCGCCGCGGCACGCCACGAGGAGGCGGTGGGCGGCCGACTCCCGGACCTGATGGTGGCGCGACTCGCGGACGGCGGGGCCGACCCGGAGGAGGAGATCCTGCTCGCCGACTCCGTGGGCCGCGCGCTGCTGGTGGTCCTGGACACGCTGGGCCCCGACGAGCGCGTCGCCTTCGTACTGCACGACCTGTTCGCCGTGCCGTTCGCGCAGATCGCGCCCGTCGTGGAGCGCACCCCGGTCGCCACGAAGAAGCTCGCGAGCCGCGCGCGCCAGAAGGTCCGGGGCACGCCACGCCCGGCTGCCCCCGATCTCACCCGGGACCGGCTGGTCGTCGACGCCTTCCTCGCCGCCGCCCGCAGTGGCGACCTCGAAGCGCTCCTGAGGGTGCTCGCCCCGGACGTCGTACGCAGGGCGGACCTCGCCGCGCTCCCGGCGGGCCGGGCGGCGCTGATCCGCGGGGCGCGGGCCGTGGCC
Organism: Streptomyces sp. NPDC003032; assembly: GCF_053591415.1. Classification (NCBI taxonomy): domain Bacteria; kingdom Bacillati; phylum Actinomycetota; class Actinomycetes; order Kitasatosporales; family Streptomycetaceae; genus Streptomyces; species Streptomyces sp. NPDC003032. The sequence goes on from NZ_JBSFTT010000017.1 coordinate 143,214, forward strand.
GAGGAGACGGTGCTCCTCCAGCGCAACGCCCGCTTCGCCGAGCCCGCGCTCCTCAACGGCACCGTCGGCCTGATCGTGGCCCCGCACGGCCGACTGCTCCTGGCCCTCCTGATCCGGGTGGAGGCCGATCGCGTCACCGCGTACGAGGTGGTAGCCGCCCCGGAGCGCCTGCGCGCGCTGCACGTATCAGTACTCCCACCAACGGCTCAGTACTCCCACCAACGGCCCGCACGGATCACGGAAGGCCCTGCCTCGGGGGCCCGTGGACTGGCGGCGCGATGGGGGATATAGCGTCGCGATCATGAGACCGCTGACCGACACCGCCACCGACCAGGCGCCGGCTGATCCGGCCGCCACCGACGACATGCTGGCCACCCAGCCCATCGGCTACTGGAGTGGCCTCGCCCACGCGGCCGTCACCCGGCATCTGCGTGACGCCATGGCCCGGATCGACGTCACGCAGCCGCAGTACTGGGTGCTCAACCTGGTGAACGGCAGACCCGCGGCGCCGAGCCGCGAGGAGGTCGTCATCCAGCTGACGCCCCTCGCGGACGGGCCGCACGAGATCGCTCGTGTCATCGACCAGCTGCTCCACCGCGGCTGGCTCCGGTTCGACGCCGGGCAGCGTCTGCGGCTCACCGACGCCGGGGAGGCCGCCAGGATGAGGCTGCGCGAGCTGGCGACCGAGGTGCGCGCCGTGGTCCACGAGGGCATCAGCGACGAGGAGTACGTGGCCACGCTCAAGGTGCTGCGCAGGATGGTCGCCAACGTCGAGGACGACGGGGACTCCTAGGTTCCGCCCTCTTCGGTCGGCCAAAGGGCGCGTCGGGCAAAGGGCGCGCCTCGTCGACACCCCGGCTCATGTACTAGAGTTATCTCGACATCGAGATATCTGCCGAGGCGCACCAGAGGCCGCCAGCTGGTAAGGGTTACCTAACTAAGTCTTACCTTAGCGGATCGACGAGGAGTCGTGGCGGCAGGATGTGCTGGAACGCGCACAAAAATGAAGGAGACTGTCGTGTCGGCGAACAGCTTCGACGCCCGCAGCACGCTGCGCGTGGGCGACGAGTCGTACGAGATCTTCAAGCTGGACAAGGTCGAGGGCTCCGCACGCCTTCCCTACAGCCTGAAGGTCCTGCTGGAGAACCTGCTCCGTACTGAGGACGGCGCGAACATCACCGCCGACCACATCCGTGCCCTCGGCGGCTGGGACTCGCAGGCCCAGCCCGCGCAGGAGATCCAGTTCACGCCGGCCCGCGTGATCATGCAGGACTTCACCGGCGTCCCGTGTGTGGTGGACCTCGCCACGATGCGTGAGGCCGTGAAGGAGCTCGGCGGCGACCCGGCGAAGATCAACCCGCTGGCCCCGGCCGAGCTGGTCATCGATCACTCCGTGATCGCCGACAAGTTCGGCACGGCGGAGGCCTTCGGCCAGAACGTCGAGCTGGAGTACGGCCGCAACAAGGAGCGCTACCAGTTCCTGCGCTGGGGCCAGACCGCCTTCGACGAGTTCAAGGTCGTCCCCCCGGGCACCGGCATCGTCCACCAGGTCAACATCGAGCACCTCGCTCGTACGGTCATGGTCCGCAATGGCCAGGCCTACCCCGACACCCTCGTCGGCACCGACTCGCACACCACGATGGTCAACGGCCTGGGCGTCCTCGGCTGGGGCGTCGGCGGCATCGAGGCCGAGGCCGCGATGCTGGGCCAGCCGGTCTCCATGCTCATCCCGCGCGTCGTCGGCTTCAAGCTGACCGGCGAGCTGAAGCCGGGCACCACCGCCACGGACCTCGTCCTCACGATCACCGAGATGCTGCGCAAGCACGGCGTCGTCGGCAAGTTCGTCGAGTTCTACGGCGAGGGCGTCTCCGCCACCTCCCTCGCGAACCGCGCCACCATCGGCAACATGTCGCCCGAGTTCGGCTCCACCGCCGCGATCTTCCCGATCGACGACGAGACGCTGAAGTACCTGCGCCTGACCGGCCGCGACGAGCAGCAGGTCGCGCTCGTCGAGGCGTACGCCAAGGAGCAGGGCCTCTGGCTCGACCCGGCCGCCGAGCCCGACTTCTCCGAGAAGCTGGAGCTGGACCTCTCCACGGTCGTCCCCTCCATCGCCGGTCCCAAGCGTCCGCAGGACCGCATCGTCCTCGCCAACGCCGCCGAGCAGTTCAAGAGCGACGTCCGCAACTACGTGGACAGCGTCGACGAGGCGGGCAAGGAGTCCTTCCCGGCCTCCGACGCCCCGGCCACCACGAACGGCGTCCCGTCGAACCCGGTCCTGGTGACCGCCCCCGACGGCTCGACGTACGAGCTGGACCACGGCGCCGTCACCGTCGCCGCGATCACCTCCTGCACCAACACCTCGAACCCGTACGTGATGGTCGCCGCCGCGCTCGTCGCGAAGAAGGCCGTCGAGAAGGGCCTGACCCGCAAGCCGTGGGTCAAGACCACCCTCGCGCCCGGCTCGAAGGTCGTCACCGACTACTTCGACAAGGCGGGGCTCACCCCCTACCTCGACAAGGTCGGCTTCAACCTCGTCGGCTACGGCTGCACCACCTGCATCGGCAACTCGGGCCCGCTGCCCGACGAGGTCTCCAAGGCCGTCAACGACCACGACCTGGCCGTGACGTCCGTCCTCTCCGGTAACCGGAACTTCGAGGGCCGCATCAACCCCGACGTCAAGATGAACTACCTGGCGTCCCCGCCGCTGGTCGTCGCGTACGCCCTCGCCGGTTCGATGAAGATCGACATCACGACCGAGGCCCTGGGCGCCGACCAGGACGGCAACCCGGTCTACCTCAAGGACATCTGGCCCTCCGAGGCCGAGGTCAACGACGTCGTCGCCAACTCCATCGGCGAGGACATGTTCAACAAGTCCTACCAGGACGTCTTCGCGGGCGACGCCCAGTGGCAGGCGCTCTCGATCCCCACCGGCAACACCTTCGAGTGGGACACCGAGTCGACGTACGTCCGCAAGCCCCCCTACTTCGAGGGCATGACGATGGAGACCACCCCGGTCTCCGACATCACGGGCGCCCGCGTCCTGGCCAAGCTGGGCGACTCGGTCACCACCGACCACATCTCCCCGGCCGGTGCGATCAAGGCCGACACCCCGGCCGGCAAGTACCTCACGGAGCACGGCGTGCAGCGCCGCGACTTCAACTCGTACGGCTCGCGCCGAGGCAACCACGAGGTCATGATTCGCGGTACGTTCGCGAACATCCGGCTGCGCAACCAGATCGCGCCGGGCACCGAGGGCGGCTTCACGCGTGACTTCACGCAGGAGGACGCGCCGGTCTCGTTCATCTACGACGCCTCGCGCAACTACATCGACCAGGGCATCCCGCTGGTCGTCCTCGCGGGCAAGGAGTACGGCTCCGGCTCGTCCCGCGACTGGGCCGCCAAGGGCACCGCGCTCCTCGGCGTCAAGGCCGTCATCGCCGAGTCGTACGAGCGCATCCACCGCTCGAACCTCATCGGCATGGGCGTCCTGCCGCTCCAGTACCCGGAGGGTCAGACCGCCTCCTCCCTCGGCCTGACCGGCGAGGAGACGTTCTCCTTCTCCGGCGTCACCGAGCTGAACAACGGCACGACCCCCCGCACGGTGAAGGTCACCACCGACACCGGCGTGGAGTTCGACGCGGTCGTCCGCATCGACACGCCCGGTGAGGCGGACTACTACCGCAACGGCGGCATCATGCAGTACGTGCTGCGCAGCCTGATCCGTAAGTAGGCCTACGGCACGCAGTAGTTGAGGGCCGCACCTCGTTTCGTACGGGGTGCGGCCCTCGTGTGTCTACTGCTGCGGCCAGCCGCCGTACGGGACCGTGATCAGTTCCATGGCGTGGTCCGCCGGGTCCAGGAAGTAGACCCCTTTGCCGCCGTCGTTGCGGTTGATCTCGCCCGGGTGCTTCTGGTGCGGGTCCGCCCAGTGTTCGATGCCGCGCGCCTTGATCTTCTCGTACGCGGCGTCGAACTCCGCTTCCGAGACCAGGAAGGCGTAATGCTGCGGGGTGATGTGCTCGGCGGGGACGGTGGCGAAGTCCAGGGTGACTCCGTTGCTCAGGGCCACCGCGACGAACGGGCCCCACTCCCCGGCGATCTCAAGGCCCAGCAGCTCCGCGAAGAACTCGGCGGACTCCCGGTTGTCCCGGGCGTGGACGATCGTGTGGTTCAGCTCGACTGACAAGGAATGCCTCCAACAGGCATCTCCTGACACCTCCATGCCTCACCCGGCCGGTGACCGACACGCGATGTCGCCGTGGATCCTAGGCAGAGGCGTATCGAGTTGTCGACCTCATTCCTCGGCGGCCACCAGGTCCAGCAGCCCCGGGAAGCGCTTGTTCAGGTCCTTCCTGCGCAGGACCGCCGTCCGGCTGTTGCCGTGATCGACCATTCGTAGCAGGCCCGCCTCGCGCATCACCTTGAAGTGGTGCGAGGTCGTGGACTTCGACACGGGCAACTGGAAGTAGGCGCAGGTCCGTTCGGCGTCTTCCGGCTCCCGCAGGAACCGGGCGATCACCCCGAAGCGCAGGGGGTCGGCGAGGGCGTGCAGGACCGTGCGCAGGTCCATCTCTTCCGGGAGGGGGTGTCCCTCGTCGTCCGGCATGGGGTGCCTCCTCGGCAGGCTCGGCGCAGGTTCGACTTGCATCGTACCTCGGTGGCATGCCAGGGTCGGCCCAGGTTCGATCGATTCCGAACCTTCCTTCCCCCGGAACCCAAACTGGAGCCCTACCCGTGTCGCTCAGCAAAACGGCGCCAACCAGTCCTGCCCCGGACGGAGTTGGCGGAGACCGAGCCCCCGTCCTGCCGCTCGCCGCCATCCTCCTCGCCGTCTTCGTCGTCCCCATGTCGATCTCCGGGACCGCCGTCGCCCTGCCTGGCATCGGCGCCGACACGGATGCCGGGGCGGCCCCACTCCAGTGGGTGGTGAACGCCTTCAACGTCGCCTTCGCCTGCTTCACCCTGGTCTGGGGCTCGGTCGCCGACATCGTCGGCCGGGTCAGGGCCTTCGCGGCCGGCGCCGCCGTCTACGCCGTCGCCTCGCTCGGCAGCGCCCTCGCCTCCGACGTCCTCCTGCTGGACGCGGCCCGCGCGCTCGCGGGCGTCGGCGGCGCGGCGATCTTCTCGTGCGGCTCCGCGATCCTGTCCACCGTGTACGAAGGTCCGGCGCGGGCCAAGGCGTTCGCGCTCTTCGGCACCGTCGCGGGCGTGGGTGTCGCCATCGGACCCTCGCTCTCCGGAGTGCTGCTCCAGGCCTTCAGCTGGCGCTGGGTCTTCGCCGTGCACGCGGTGGCGCTCGCCCTCGTACTCCTCGCCGTCCCGGCCATCGCGCGCTCACTCCCGGCCACGCCCCGCCCGCGCGGCGCGCGTGTCGACATACCCGGCAGCGCCGTCTTCGTCGTCGCCATGGTGCTCATGACCACCGCCATCGTGCAGGGCTCCCAGTGGGGCTGGGCCAGCGCGGGCGTCCTTTGCCTCTTTGCGGGAGCGGCCGTCGCGCTGGCGGTCTTCGCCTCCGTCGAGAAGCGCCGCGCCCACCCCATGCTGGACCTGACCCTGCTGCGGAACCGCCGCTTCCTGGCGCTGTGCCTGGTGCCCGTCGCGGGCTCGTTCGGCTTCGTCACGATGCTCACGTATCTGCCGAGCTATCTGACGGAGGTGACCGGGCGCGGCACGGCCGCCGCGGGGCTCCTGATGGTCCTGCTCACCGCGCCGATGCTGGTCCTGCCGCTGCTCGCCGCGAAGCTGGTGGCGCGTGGGATTCCCGCGCTCACCATCATCTACGTCAGCCTCGGCGCCCTCGTCGTGGGCGACGCCGCCCTCACCGTCTTCGGCCCGGACGTCTCCGTGGCCGTGATCGCACTGCCGATGATCGTCACCGGCGCGGGCATGGCACTGGCCGCCGGGCTCGTCGACGGCCAGGCCCTCGACCTCGTCGACCCCGCGAAGGCGGGCATGGCCGCGGGCTTCCTCAACACGCTGCGGCTCGGCAGCGAGGCGGTCGCGGTGGCGCTGTACGGCTCGATCCTGACCACGCTCACCGCGTCACGGTCCTACGACGCGGCGTTCCATCTGGTGCTCTGGGGGCTCGCGGGCGTCTGCCTCGTCCTCGGGCTGATCATCTTCGCCCTCCTGCGAGGGGTCAGGCCGATTCCTGAGTGAGCGACAGGAAGGCGGTCCAGGCGTCCGGGGCCACGGTGAAGTGCGGGCCTTCACGGTTCTTGGAGTCGCGGATGTGTACGGAGGTGGGGTGGGCGGCGAATTCAAGGCAGGCGCCGCCTTCGTCTCCGCTGTAGCTCGACTTACGCCAGGCGTAGGCCATTTCGAGGCAGGCGCCGCCTTCCCCGCTGCTGTAGCTGGACTTGAACCATTGAAGCGCGGTGCTGCTGCCGCTCATTGTTCTCCTAGCATTCGGTCCAACAGGTCCCGGGTGTCCTCCGCGTTGAGGGCCTGAGTTCGCAGCATCGCATACTTCTGGGTCAGGATCGCCACCTCATCCGGATCGGCGATCAGATGACTGCCGCGCTGGGTCTCGGTGTAGGCAAGCCGCTGGTGTTCGGGTGTCTCCAGCAGGATGAAGGGACCTTCGAGTCCGGCGTGAGTGGAGCGGCCCAGCGGGAGGATTTGCACGGCCAGGCCTGGCAGTTCGGCGTACTCGCGCAGGTGGCGAAGCTGCTGGGCGTGCACGTCTTTTCCGCCCAGCTGGTCGCGCAGCGCCGCCTCCCAGATCATGAAGCTGGCCATCGGCGGCTGCTTGCGGTGCAGGATCTCGCGCCGCTCGATGCGCGCCGCGACGAGCTGCTCGATCTCGTCCTCGTCGTACACCGGGACGCGGCTGCGGAAGACCGCTCGCGCGTACGCCTCCGTCTGGAGCAGGCCGGGCACCAGCAGACTCTCGTACCACGAGATCGCGATCGCCTCCCGCTCCCGATCCAGATACTCCTCGGCCCACCGGGGAATCAGGTCCACCTCCGGCATGTGCTCGACCGCCGTCGCCAACGTCCCGTTGGTTCCCAGGAGTTCGTCCAGCTGGATCGCCAGGTCCATCTTCAGGGGCCGCCGCCCCTGCTCGATGGAGGCGATGTGGTCCTCGCCCACCACGAAGTGCTCGGCCAGCGACTTCTGGGTGTACCCGGCCGCCTCCCGGTGGATGGCGAGCAGCGCGCCCACCATCCGCATCGCCGAGGCGTTCCTCCGTGACCGTCGCTTTGGGCTGTTCATGTAGTCCAACTCCCCACCTGAAGTCTCGCGTTCACGCGAAAATCTCGTACAGCACCGCCGTACGAGATAACGCACTGCTTCATGATGGGCACGGAGTGTGACTCTGGTCATGTGAACGAGGAAACTTCACCCCGGCCCACGCGTGAACGCTTCTACCGCCGTGAGCGTCAGTCCGTCCCCGCCGCCCGCGCCTTCACGCGCGCCGCGCTCGCCGACTGGGGGATCGGCGACAGGGGGGACGAGATCGCGCTCTGTGTGAGCGAGTTGGCGACCAACGCGCTGCTGCACGGCGTCCCGCCCGGCCGGGGTTTCCGGCTCTGCCTGTGCTGTATCGACGACGTACTCCGTGTGGAAGTGCACGACAGCGGCGACGGATGGCCCCGACCCGGCGGTGAGAGCAATGACACCGACGAGTCGGGGCGGGGCCTGCTGCTGGTGGCGGCGCTGGCCGACAAGTGGGGAGTCGACGAACGCGACCCCGGCAAGGTGGTCTGGTGCGAGTTCGGGGCTGAGCCTCAGCTGTAGCGGGGCCTGACACGACCGAGACCGGACACACCAGCGTGGGGGACAGGTGTGGCCGGTCGTCTGCGGGTCAGGCGGTGGTCAGGCGTTCCTCTCCACTACCTTGAAGAACTGCGTCAGGTACTGCTGGAAGGGCAGCAGGTACAGAAGCATGTTCGTGTTGGTGAGTGGGGCGACCGCCACGGAGAGGTCCTCGGCCGGGTGCAGGCTGAAGCTGCCGAACAGCCCCGACGCCTGGACGCGCCATTTCTGACCGGTGGGGTAGAGGCTCCCGGAGAGAACGACCTTCTTGTAGTTCAGGCCGGAGGCTCCGGTGGTCAGTTCCCGGCCCGAAGCGGCGTTGGTGATGGTGTAGGTGTCGTTCCCAGCAGCCGTGAAGCGCCACTGCTCGCCGGGCGTGTTGGCGTTGTCCCGGTCGTGGAACAGCCACGTGTGGCCGTTCTCCCCGCCGGCCCAGCCCTCACTGTTGAGGTGCAGCGAGGTGACCAGGTGGTCGATCCACACGTTCCGGTCCGTGGGAATGTGGAGGGACGGCTGCGGCGGGGTGGGCGGTACCGGGTCCTCGTAGGGACGGGGCTCAGGCATGGTGGGGCTCCTTTTCGTGTACCCGCTTCTCGGTGGGGTTCGGGTGGTGCGGTGACGCTCCGGTCACTCGCCTCCGCCTTCTTCGCCCCGCGAGACAGGGGCGAACATCCAGGCGTGGTAGAGGCTGGGGTGGCCGTTCCAGGCTCGGATGAGCCGGACCTCGGAGCCCATGGAGAGCCCGCCGCCGCTGAGGCCGAGGGCGTAGCCCGTGCCACGGGCGATCAGGGCGCGGACGGGAGCCTTGCCGGTGTCGCTCAGCCCGGAGACGGGAACGAGCGCCCAGTGCTGCCGGTAGTCGCCCTCGGCCCTGCTCTTGATGCGGACGTTGGCGTTGTACCCGGCCGAGTACTGCACGGTGAGGAACCGCTGGCCGCTGGTCGTGCCGATGCGGTAGAAGCCGCTGGGCAGACGGGTGATCCTCCACAGGGCGGCCGCGCCGGCGGACAGCGGGTCGATAGCCTGGATCTCGACCTCGTCCTCCTCGGTGTTGTCGTTGCCGTTGTCCGGCAGGAGGTAGCCGTTGGTCACGCTGTGGATGAGCATCGCCTCAGCAGGCAGGTTGCTCGGCGGGACGGGGGGAGTGGGTTCGGACATGACGGTTCCTTTCGTTGTTGTTGTGCAGGGCGGGTCGGTGCGGGTCAGTACAGGGACGAGAGGTGCAGCACGCGGCCGGTGCGCCGGGAGAACTTCAGCGTCTTCTTCGGGGCGCCGGTCTCGTCCTTGAGGGCCTGGTAGTCGTAGAAGCGGACGGTGCCGCCTCCCGTGCCGGTGACGGCGATGTCGACGCGGTCGAGGATCCAGTCGTCGTCGACGACGTGGGGCTCGAAGCGGATGTAGACCGGGTGACGGTCCAGGTCCGCGACCCGGAGCTGCGGGTTGCGCGGATCGTTGCCCGCGGCGTTCTCGACGTTGGCGCCCTCGCCGAGGACGAACGTGTCCGTGGTGGGCCGGCCGCCGGTGGGCGGTTCGAAGTCGTCGGCGGCGGTGTCGAGTTGGAACTCGCGGCCCCCGATGCCGAGGTAGACCCAGCCGTTGGTGCCGGCGCCGGGAGAGGTGTCGGTCTGCGTCTTCACCTCGATCCGGGTGATCAGCTGCGGCTCGTTGGGGTCGATGGGGCGGGGATTGGGCATGGCAGGGCTCCTGTTCGCGCGGCGAGGGGTCAGTAGACCGAGGCAAGGGACAGCTGGACGCCGGCGTAGGTGCCGAGCCACAGCTTCCGCTTGGGGCCGGAGTCGTCGGTGATCACCGGCGAGCGGTAGTCGTAGAAGCGCACCACGCCGCCGCCGGCGGCGGTGAGGGTCACGTTCACCCAGTCGATCTCCCAGTTGTCGTTGTCGTCGGCCGGCTGGAAGCTGAGGTAGGCCGGGTAGCGGTCCAGGTCGGAGATCTGGATCTGGGGCCTGCGCGGGTCGTTGTCGTCCGGGTTGTTGACGTTGGCACGGTCGCCGAGGACGAAGGTGTCGACGTTGGTGGGCGGGTCGGGCCGCTCGAAGTCGTCGGCCGCGGTGTCCAGCAGGAACTCGCGGCCGCCGATGCCGAGGTAGACCCAGCCGTTGGTGCCCGCGGTGGCTTCGGTGCCGGTCTGGACCTTCACCTCGATCTGCGAGATCAACTGCGGCACGGAGGGGTCGATGGGCCGGGGGTTGGGCATGGGAGTGCTCCTTGGCTCGGTTCTCCGAAGGGAGAGGGACGGGGCGCTGCCCCGGTGTCAGGGGCCGCCGGTGTCAGGGGGGCCCGTTGTCAGGGCGAGGGGGTGAGGTAGACCCGTTCGCTGAAGCGGGTCCCCATGCGCAGGGTCCGCTTCTTCCCGCCTTCGTCGGCGAGGGCCTGGTAGCTGCGGGTGTTGGCCGGGCTTCCGTCGCCGGACGTCACGGTCACGTCCACCCGCTCCAGGTGCCACATGTCGTTCTGGTCGACGGGCCGGAAACGGACGTACGGCGGGAACGCGTCCAGGAACGAGGCGCGGAGCTGCGGATCACGCGGATCGTTGCTGGCACTGTTGTGGACGTTGGCGCCCTCGCCGAGGACGAAGTTCTGCGACCCCGGTTCATGGTCGTTGCCCTGGGCCGTCTTGAGCAGGAACTCGCGGCCCGCGATGAACAGGTACACCAGGCCGTCGGTGCCGGCGTCCGTCTCCCGGACGGTCTGCACCAGCACTTCGATCTTCCTGATGTTCTCGTCGGCCATGGCTGGTCTCCTTACTGACGGGGGTTGCTCCTGCCTGCGGACATGCCGGATCAAGCCGCGACCGGGCACGCCCGGCAGGAGGGAAAGAGGGGGGATCAGGCGAAGCGCCTGAGAGAGACGGTCGTGATGGACCGTGCATGGATGGCATGCCCGAGTCACATTCAGCGACACGCGCGTTCATCAGAACGAGGGACAAAAGTGATACGAGCATCGGTTCGGTCGACCCCGCGTACGCCGTGCACGCATCCGACGACCACACACCCTCGAACACGCCCACGGCCTTTGGACGCACCCTCGACACGCCCCCCAGACACCCCGAGACGCCCCTGAACGCAAAGAACCGTGCGGCGCCGACATTTGTCAGCGCCGCACGGTCACGGTCCGGCAGGAACCGCTCAGCTCAGGACAGCAACTCCACCTCCGCCAGCGTCGCGGAACCGTCCGGCACCAGCCGGTAGTGGAGGTACGTCCCCGGGTGGGCCACGGTGAACACCCGGGTCTGCTGGTCCCAGGCGAAGGACTCACCGGAGCGCTTGTCCACGGTCTTCCACTCCTGTCCGTCGGCGGAGCCCTGCAGCACCCAGCCGCGCGGCGCCTTCGCCTTGTCGGTGGACGACGTCAGCGTGTACTGCACCGCCTCGGTTTTCCCGGTGACAGGAAGCTCCACCGCTGAACCCGAAGTGGCGTCCGTGGCCGACGAGTTGTCGAAGAGCGCGCCCTCGCCCTTGAGGGAGTCCTTCCTCGGCGACGGCACCTTGTCGTCCTGCGTGATCGACGTCGGCTGGGCGTGCTTGCCGGAGCCCCACGAGGACGGCTTCGGGCCCATGTCGAACTCCAGGACCCCGCCGCGCGCGATCAGCTCGTGCGGCAGCGCGGTCGACTTCCACGCCTTGCCGTTGACCTTGAGGCCCTGGACGTAGATGTTCTTCGCGCTGTTCTTCGGCGCCTTGACGACCAGGTCGCGGCCGTTGTCCAGGTGCACGGTCATCTTCGTGAACTGCGGCGACCCGATCGCGTACTCGCCGCTGCCCATGACCAGCGGATAGAAGCCGAGCGAGGAGAAGAGGTACCAGCCGGACTGCTCGCCGTTGTCCTCGTCGCCGTGGTAGCCCTGGCCGATCTCGCTGCCGGTGTAGAGGCGGGAGAGGACCTCGCGTACCTTCTCCTGCGTCTTCCACGGCTGCCCGGCCGCGTCGTACATGTACGCGGCGTGGTGGGCGACCTGGTTGGAGTGCCCGTACATGCCCATGCGCACGTCACGCGCCTCCGTCATCTCGTGGATGACGCCTCCGTAGGAGCCCGCGAACTCGGCGGAGCCGGTCTCAGGGGTCGCGAAGTACGTGTCGAGCTTCTCGCCGAGGCCCTTGCGGCCGCCGTACAGGTTCGCCAGACCGCGCGAGTCCTGCGGCGCCGTGAAGGCGTAACCCCAGGCGTTCGTCTCGGTGTAGTCGTGACCCCACACGCGCGGGTCGAACTTCTCCGAAGGCACCCGCCAGACACCCTTGGCGTCCTTGCCCTGGAAGAAGCCGGGAGGCGAAGCGGGGGGCGAACCGGGTGACGTGGCGGGTGACGTGCCCGCGCCTGCCGCCTTGTCGTCGAACAGATTCACGTAATCGCGGGCGCGGTTCAGGAAGTACGCGGACTCCTCCTTGTAGCGCTTCTCGCCCGTCTTCTTGTAGAGGGCCGCGCCCATGCGGGAGATGCCGTAGTCGTTGAGGTAGCCCTCCAGCGCCCACGACATGCCCTCGTGCGTCTCGCTGCTCGTGTAGCCGAGGAAGGGAGAGGTCTTCATGCCCTTGCGGCCGACGCCCGAACTCGGCGGTACGACCGTCGCGTTCTTCAGGGCCGCCTCGTACGCGGCCTTCGCGTCGAACTTCACGTCCTTGACGTACGCGTCGGCGAACGCGACGTCGGAGGAGGTGCCCGTCATCAGATCCGCGTACCCCGGCGAGGACCAGCGCGAGGTCCAGCCGCCGTCCTTGTACTGCTGCACGAACCCGTCGACCAGCTCACCCGCCTTCTTCGGAGTGAGGAGGGAGTACGCGGGCCACGTCGTCCTGTAGGTGTCCCAGAAGCCGTTGTTGACGTACGGCTTGCCCTCGACGATTTTCGCGCCGGTGTGGGTCGGGGTGTCGGGCCCGGTCTGCGGCGAGAACGGCGAGGCGTACTTGTACGTGGCCTTGCCGCCCGCCTTGCCACCTTCCTTGCCACCTCCCTTGCCGACCTTCTCGAAGCCCGAGTTGGGGTAGAGGTACAGCCGGTAGAGCGAGGAGTACAGGCTCGTCAGCTGGCCCTGGCTCGCCCCCTCGACCTCCACCTTGCCGAGGATGGCGTCCCACTGCTTCTGGGCGCGGTCCTTGACGCGGCCGAAGGAGGTGCCCGCCGGGATCTCCTCGTCGAGATTGGCCTTCGCCTGGTCCACGCTGATGAGAGACGTGGCGAGACGGAGACTGACGGCGCGGTCCTTGCCCGCCTCGAAGCGGAGGTAGCCGGTGACGTCACCGCCACCGCCGCCTTCGAGCTTGCCGCCCGCCGTGACGGGTGAGTCGAAGGTTCCGTAGACGAACAGGCGCGTGGCGCCCGTCGACAGTCCGGACTTGACGTCCGAGAAGCCGGAGACGACACCCCGCTCCTTGTCGAGAGTGAGGCCGGCCTTGTCCGAGACGTTGTCGAAGATGACGCTCGCGTCGTCACCAGGATAGGTGAACTTCATCATCGCGGCATGGTCCGTGGGCGCCATCTCGGCCTTCAGACCGTTCTCGAACGTCACGCCGTAGTAGTGCGGGCGCGCCGTCTCCCTCTCGTGCCGGAAGGGCAGCGCCCGCTTGGTCCGCGAGGCGCTCGGCGTGTCCTTGTCGACGGACGGCATCATCTGGAACGTCTGCCGGTCACCCATCCACGGGCTCGGCTCATGGCTCGCGCTGAACGCCTGGATCGTCGGCAGGTTGTCGTCGTTGTTGCCGCGTGCGTAGTCGTACAGCCAGCTCAGGGAGCCCGCGTTCGTCACCGGCGTCCAGAAGTTGAAGCCGTGCGGGACGGCTGTCGCCGGGAAGTTGTTGCCGCGCGAGAAGCCGCCGCTGGAGTTGGTGCCGCGTGTCGTGTCCGCGTAGTCGGAAGGGTGCGCCTTGGGCCTCGGCGGGGCCTTCTCCTTCAAGGACACGTCGTCCAGCCAGCCGCGGAACTTCGCCGGGCCCTTGGGAGCGTCGTACGCGAGGAGGACCCGGTCGACCGTCTTGCCGCGCGCGACCTGGCCTATGCGCGAGGCGACGTTGTTCCACTGGTTGACGTAGAGCACCTTGGCGGCGCCCTGGCCGCGCGGGCTCAGCGGGAAGCCGTGCTGGTCGGTGGCGCCGAGGTCGCTCAGATAGGTGCCGTCGGTGAACGCCAGGTCCACGGCGACGTTCGTGGCCGCGTAGTCGAGGTCGCCCTCGGCCATCGAGGGGAAGACGCGATAGCTCAGCTCGGTGTCCCGCCGCACCGGAACGTCGACATCGAAGACCTTGTTGTACGAGTAGCCGTGACCGTCGGCCTTGTGGGTGCCCGCATAGCGCAGCGCGTGCTTGCCCGTGAACCCGGCGCGCGACTTCGCGGTGGGGGAGCCGCTGGGGCCGCGGTCCACCAGGCTCAGCATGTCCTCGGGGGCGGGGGCCTGCGTGCCGCCCACCGACAGGTGTACGTCGGCGAGTTGCAGGATGTCGGCGGCGCCGTTGTTCGCGGTGACGTCGAGACGGAAATGGGAGTACGCCGGCGCGTCGGCCCCGCCCGCGACGTCGTACTTCTTCATCCTGTGCCGGCCGTCGAACGCCTCGCCCTCGCGCCCGTCGAGGACCTTCCAGTCCTTGCCGTCCGTGGAACCCTTGAGGGTCCAGTCCTTCGGGTCGCGCGGGGCGTGGTCGTTCGCCGATGTCAGCGCGTACGTCACGACCTTGGCGGGCGCGTCCAGGTCGAACTCGACCCAGCCGTCCTTCGCGAACGTCAGCCACTTGCTGGTCGCCTCGCCGTCGACGAGGTTCTCCGCGACCTCGCCCGAGCCCGCGTTCTCGCCGCTGGCCCGGACCTCGGTGACGTGGTCCATCACGCTGCCGGGCAGACCGGAGCTGAACTCGCCGTTGACGCCCGAGGCCTTCTTCTTGCCGCCGGGACCGGTCTCGACGGTGCTCAGCCAGTCCGGCTGGGCGTCACCGTCCTCGAACGAGGAGGCGAACGCCCGGCCGGTGCCGGGCGGTTGCGGGGCCTTGGCGGCAGCGGCTCCCTGGGCGGCCCCTTGGGCAGCCCCCTGCGTGGCCACGACGAGTGCCAGCGCCAGCGCCGACGCGCCGACGACCACGACCGATCGGGGTCCGGGCGTTCCCGGACGGTGGTGTCTGTAACGAGGTCTGCGTGCCGTGTACGGCATCCCCGAGCCCCTCCTTGCGAGTTGGACAACGTTGTCACGATCGCTGCGCAAGGTCTAGTAGGGAGTCAAGTGGCGCGGGGTGTCAAGGCTGTTGACGGGTTTCCCGGGACGGGCGGCCGACGGCCGCTGAGTGCCGCCATCGACGAGGGCTGAGACCAGCGGGCCCGCAGCAGCTCTCAGCCTGCCGCCGCGCGCCCCGCGCAGGCGTCGGCGATGGCCTGAGTGTCCCAGTAGAACGGACGGACCTCGGTGATCTGCCCGTCCCTGACCGTGATTGTCTGCAAAATCGGGAAGCTGAGTTCACGGCCGGTCGCACGGGCGCGGGCACGGACCTGAGTGAGCACGACCGCGGTCTCACCGGTGGCGAGGAACTCCTGCTCCACCATGTCGAACGCCTCCCAGGCCTGCTCCATCGCGAGGAAGAACCGCGCCATTCCCTCGTGCCCACGCCAAGTACCTCCGTACGGCAGGGCATCGGCTTGACGCAGCTCGACATCCGCCGCGAAGAAGGGCGCGAGCAAATCGAACGAGGCCTCGCCAGGACCGCCGGCCGCCAGGTACTCGGCCTCAGCCGCGTACATGCCGGTGAGGACTGTCACGGAGTCTGTAGTCGTTGAGATCGTCATGGCGCCAGCATGGTCAGCGACGGCGCGTCCTGCTCGCGGAAATCGGACGTCGCAGTCGGGCGGCCCCGGCAGTCATCGAGCCACCGGCGGGGAGATGAAGAGGGCCCTGCCCGAGGCAGTCTCGGGCCCCCAGAAGCACCCCAGCCCCACCCGCGGCGGCCCCGCGGGAAAGTCCATGCGAACTGCCGCGAAAGTCCACGCGCCGGCGAGGCGATGTGCGAGAGGTTTTGACCAGGGGTCTTCGCAGGTCTCAACTCGGAAAACGTCCGGGGGAAACCGGTATTCGATCTTGCCGAGTCAACCGGAAGTGGACTATACCTGTCGGCATTCGCGCTGCAGTTACGGCACCACCGCACGACCCCAGCTTCACACCACCGCGGTGCCGGGGAGGGTCCGGTTCACCGCCTGAGTCCTGTTGGAAGGCGAGGACTTGAGCATGGGATCCACCAGCGTCAACCGTCGTGATGTCATGAAGAGGGCGGCGGCCGCCGGTCTGCTCGCGGTGCCGGCCGTCGGGGCGCTCAGCTCCTGTGCCAGCGGGGGCGGCTCGGAGAACAAGGCCGAGAAGGGCGAGAAGTCCAAGAAGAACCCGCTCGGCGTGAAGGCGGACGCGGGGCTGACCGTCTACATCTTCAACGGCGGCTACGGCGACAAGTACGCCCAGTTCGTCACGGACATGTACGCCGAGAAGTACCCCAAGGCCGCACCGGAGCAGAAGGCGACCGAGAAGATCGCCACCCAGGTGCAGCCGAAGATCGTCCGGGGCAAGCCCACGGCGGACGTCGTCAACAACTCCGGCGCCGAGCAGATGAACATCGGCAAGCTCGTGCACAACAAGCAGGTCGCCGACCTCGGTGAGCTGCTCGACGCCCCCTCCTGGGACGACCCGGACGTCACCGTCCGCGAGACCCTGGTGCCGGTCGTCGAGCAGATGGGCCGCTTCGGGGGCGAGGAGTGCTACCAGCTCAACATCGCCCTGACGGTGTACGGCAACTGGTACTCCAAGAAGCTGCTGGAGGACGGTCTCGACTCCGCGTACCCGAAGACCTGGGACGAGATGCTCGCGGTCTGCAAGAAGGCCAAGGCCAAGGGCATCCACGGCTGGAGCTATCCGGGCGGTCACCCGCGCTACATGTTCTTCAGCATGTACGCGATGTTCGCCCAGCGCGGCGGCCGCGACGTCACCGAGGCGATGGACTACCTGGAGCCGGGCGCCTGGCAGCACGACGCCGTCAAGGACGTCTTCGAGGCCTGGGAGGAACTGGTCGCCAAGAAGTACGTGCTGACCGGCTTCGACGGCACCGAGGCGCACACCGAGATGCAGACCGCGTGGACGCAGGGCGGCAAGTGTCTCTTCGTACCCAACGGCTCCTGGGTGGAGAACGAGGCGAAGGACACCACGCCCAAGGACTTCCGGATGACGGTGGGCGCCACCCCGTCCCTCGACTCCGGCGACAAGATGCCCTTCGGCACGCTCTACGCCCCGGCCGGTGAGCCCTTCATCGTCCCCGCCAAGGCGAGGAACCGGCAGGGCGGCCTGGAGTGGCTGCGGATGATGTACAGCAAGGAAGCGGCCCTCAACCTCTTCAAGGAGGTCGGCTCGATGCCCGTCGTCAAGGGTGCCATCGACGGCGAGGACCTGCCGTCGGGCACGGCGAGCGCACAGGCGGCGATCAAGGCGGCCGGTGACAACATCGTCATCCCGCAGTTCATGGACTGGTACAACGAGCTGTTCCGCGAGGACTTCAACAACATGATCCACAAGTTCATGCAGGGCCAGATCGGACCCAAGCAGGCGATGGACACCATGCAGAAGGCCAGCGAGCGGATCCTGAAGGACCCCGACATCAGCAAGGTCAAGAAGGCCTGAGCGGCGACGTGAAGACCGACGCCAAGGTGGATGACCCTCCACCCTCGAAGAAGCAGGTGGCGGAGCGCAGCGCTCCGCCCGGTCCGGCGAACGGGCTGCTGCTGTGCCTGGCGGTGCTCACACCACCCCGGTTCACCCCGAAGCGAGTGCGCTACGACCGGCGCTACCGCACGCTCGACAAGTACCGCTTCATCGTGGGCTTCCTGGCCGTGCCGCTCGCCTTCTACGCGCTCTTCGTCATCTCGCCCTTTCTCCAGGCGATCTACTACTCGTTCACCGACTGGTCCGGCGGGCCCGTCGCGAACTTCGTCGGGTTCGACAACTACCAGAAGATGTGGAACGACGACCGCTTCTGGGACTCCCTCAAGGTCAGCACCCTCCTGCTCGTCATCGCCCCCTTCTGCACCCTCGTACTCGGCATGTTCTTCGCCTACATGATCACCGCGGGCGGCCGGCACCGCAGGGGACAGGCCATCGCGGGTGTCGCCGGATCGTCGTTCTACAAGGTCGTCTACTTCTTTCCGCAGGTCCTGTCCGTCGCCATCATCGCCGTGGTGTGGGGGCGCGTCTTCAACACCAACAGCGGGCTCGTCAACGGCGGGCTCGACAAGCTCGGCGTCGACGGGCCGGCCTGGCTCGGCGGCGACCGGACGCTCGGGCTTCTCGCGCTGCTCACCGTGATCAGCTGGAGCTTCATCGGCTTCTACGTCGTGCTGTTCTCCGCCGCGATGGGGGCGATCCCCAAGGACATCTACGAAGCCGCGCTCCTGGACGGCGCGGGGCGCGCCCGCACCTTCTTCGGCGTCACGCTCCCGCTGATCCGGGACACCGTGCGCACCGGCTGGATCTACATGGGAATCCAGGCGCTCGACACCTTCGCGATCTGCCTGGTGATGGTGCCCCCGCACGTCCTGAAGGTCACCCCGGTCTTCCTCTACGAACGCTTCCGTGACGGCCAGTACGGCTACGCCACGTCCATCGGCGTCGTCCTCCTCGTCCTGAGCATGGCGTTCTCCCTGATCGTCATGCGGGTCGGGAATCGCGACCGGATCGAATACTGAGACCGCGGGAGCCACTGCATCATGACCACGACCGCCGCCGCCGCGCCCCGCCCCGAGGCCACCGAGGCCCCCCGCCGCGAGAAGGAGGCGGGCGGCACCACCCTCAACGTCTTCTCGCACGCCTTCCTCGTCCTGTGGGTCGTCCTCGCCGCCGGGCCGCTGATCTGGGTCGCGCTCACCGCGTTCCGGCCCTCGGCCGAGATCCTCAGCGATCCGATGGGCTGGCCCGCCTCCTTCCACTGGGAGAACTTCACCAACGCGTGGAACAAGGCCAACATCGGGCAGTACACGCTCAACTCACTGATCATCCTGGCCGGTTCACTGACCGGCACGATGCTGCTCGGCTCGATGGCGGCGTACGTCATCGCCCGCTTCACCTTCCCCGGCAACCGCCTGATCTTCATGCTCTTCGCGGGCGGCATGATGTTCCCGGTCATCCTCGCCCTCGTCCCGCTCTTCGCCGTGATGGAGAACTTCGGGCTCCTCGACACCCGGCCGGGCCTGATGATCGCGTACATCGCGTACTCGCTGCCGTTCACCACCTTCTTCCTGACCTCCTTCTTCCGTACGCTGCCGACCGGCGTGCAGGAGGCGGCGATGGTCGACGGGGCCTCGCACACCCGCACCTTCTTCCAGATCATGCTGCCGATGGCCAAGCCGGGCCTGGTCAGCATCGGCATCTTCAACTTCCTCGGCCAGTGGAACCAGTACCTGCTTCCGCTGCTGCTCAACAACGAGGAGGAGAAGAGCTACGTACTGCCCCAGGGACTCGCCTCGCTGGCGGTCTCCCAGGGCTACCGCGGCGACTGGGGAGCGCTCTTCGCGGGCCTGACGATCGCCATGGTCCCGGTGCTCGTCGTCTACGCGGTCTTCCAGCGCCAGGTGCAGGCCGGTCTGACCGCCGGGGCCCTCAAGTGACCTGCCGGAGCAGGTGATTTCAGCTTGGCCACGAAAGTGGTCTAGGCCTGTCGAGGCGAATCGGGCCGTGAGTAGTGTCGGCGCCACGGCGCCGCGGGGGTGCGACTGTACGCGCTCAAGTCGACACCGATGTCGAAGGGTTGAACAGCATGAGGAATCGAATGGTCGCCACCGGTGCGGCAACGCTCTGCATGGCGCTGGGACTCACCGCCTGCGGCGGGGACAGCGACAGCGGCGACAGCAAGACGATCAAACTCGTCGCCGCCGACTACGGCGACAAGGCCTCCAACGCCTCCAAGGTGTACTGGAACCAGGTCAAGAAGGAATTCGAGAAGGCCAACAAGGGCTACGAGGTCGACGTCCAGGTCATCAACTGGAACGAGATCGACAAGTCCGTGAAGAACATGATCCAGGCTGGCGACGAGCCGGATCTGCTCCAGACCGGCGGCTACGCCGACAAGGTCGCCGACGACCTCCTCTACAAGGCGGACGAGGTGATGTCCGCCAAGACCCGCGAGAACCTCATCCCCACCTTCGCCAAGGCCGGTGAGGTCGACGGCACCCAGTACGGCATACCGTGGGTCTCCTCAAGCCGCGTGATGTTCTACAACAAGGACGTCTTCAAGAAGGCCGGCGTGAAGACCCCGCCGAAGACCTGGGACGAACTCGCCGCCGCCGCGAAGAAGATCAAGGACAAGAAGGCCGCAGAGACCCCGTACGCCCTGCCGCTCGGCCCCGAGGAGACCCAGGGCGAGACGATGATGTGGGAGCTGGGCAACGGCGGCGGCTACACCGACGCGGACGGCAAGTACACCATCGACAGCGCCCAGAACGTCGAGACCTTCGAGTGGCTCAAGGCCAAGCTGGTCAAGCCCGGCCTCACCTACGCCAACCCCGCCTCCACCGACCGCAAGACGGCCTTCGCCGACTTCGCGGCCGGCAAGGTCGGCATGCTCAACGGTCACCCCAGCCTCATCCAGATGGCCAAGGAGGGCAACGTCGACTACGGCGTCGTGCCCATCCCCGGCAAGGAGGGGCCGCTGGAGAGCACCCTCGGCGTGGCCGACTGGATGATGGCGTTCAAGGACGGCGGCGCGGAGAAGGAGGGCGTGAAGAAGTTCCTGGACTTCACGTACTCCAAGAAGATGCTGGCGTTCGACGAGATGTACAACCTGATGCCGGTCACCCAGGACGCCCTGAAGACCATGCAGAGCAACGGCAAGCACAAGGACCTGGAGCCGTTCTTCGAGGTGCTGCCGAACGCCAAGTTCTACCCGCTGGGCGACACCTCCTGGGACCTCGTCTCCGCCGAGATCAAGAAGACCGGCGGCAAGGCCGTCGTCGACGACCCGAAGCAGGTCCTCGGCGACCTCCAGAAGAAGGCGGAGTCGGCGGCCGCCGACGCCAAGTAGCCCACCCCTCGTCCAACTGGTTCGCACAGTCCACCCGGTTCGCAAGGAGACCTTGTGTCACTGAAGGCCCCTCCGTCCCCGGCCGGCCCAGGCCGGGGACGGGGCGGGCGCGCGGCCAGGCCGGTGAGCCGCCGCAGCGGCATCGCCCGGCTCGGCCCGCTGCCCTGGATAGCGCCCGTCATCCTGCTGATCCTCGCCGTGGTCGTCTGGCCCGTCATCGAGCTGATCCGCACCTCGTTCCTCAACATCTCCATCTCCGGCAAGGTGCGCGGCAGCGCCGGGACCGACAAGTTCAAGAAGCTCTTCGAGGAGAGCGACTTCGGGGCCGTCCTGACCTGGACCGTCATCTGGACGGTCGTCGTCGTCACCGTCACGATGCTGCTCTCCCTGGCCCTCGCCCAGCTCTTCAACCAGAAGTTCCCGGGCCGCCGCATCACCCGCTGGGCGCTCATCGCCCCCTGGGCGGCCTCCGTCCTGATGACCGCCATCGGCTTCAAGTGGATGCTCAACCAGACCGCGGGCGTCCTCAACACCGTGATGCTTGACCTCGGCCTCATCGACAGCTCCAGGGACTGGCTCGGCAAGCCGGAGACCGCCTGGCCCTGGATGATGGCCGTCGCCGTCTTCGTCTCCCTGCCCTTCACCACGTACACGCTCCTCGCCGGGCTCCAGACGATCCCGCAGGACGTCTACGAGGCGTCGCGGATCGACGGGGCCGGGCCCTGGCAGACGTACCGCCACATCACGCTGCCGATGCTGCGGCCCGCCTTCCTCGTCGGCGTGGTCATCAACCTCATCAACGTCTTCAACTCCTTCCCGATCATCTGGGCCATGACCCAGGGCGGTCCGGGCTACGACACCTCCACGTCGATGGTGTTCATGTACAAGCTGAAGGAGACCGACATCGGTGAGTCCGCGGCCATGTCGGTCGTCAACTTCCTGATGGTCGTGGTGCTCGTGCTGATCTTCCTGAAGGTCAGCCGGTGGAACGAGGAGGACTGATGGCCACCGCGACGGCGACCCGCCCCGCGCCCGAGAAGGGCCGCACACCCAAACGCGCCTTCCGGCCCCGCACCCTGGTCATCACGGCCTGCGCCTGGCTCCTGGCGGCGGTCTTCCTCGCGCCGTACCTGGAGATGATCGTCACCGCGCTGCGCCCCAAGGAGGAGCTGCGGGACCGCACGTACCTGCCCCAGAACCTGGAGTGGGCCAACTTCATCGACGTCTGGAAGGAGTCCGAGCTAGGACAGAACCTCCAGGTCACCCTGCTCGTGGCGGGCGGCGCCACGCTGCTGGTCCTGCTCGTCTCGCTGCCCGCCGCGTACTACACGGCACGCATGCGCTACCGGGGCCGCAAGCTCTTCCTGCTCCTGGTCCTGGTCACCCAGATGTTCCAGCCCACGGCCCTGCTCGTCGGCCTCTACCGCGAGTTCCACCAGCTGGACATGCTGAACTCGGTCTGGACGCTGATCCTCACCAACGCGGCGTTCAACCTCGCCTTCGCCGTGTGGATCCTGACGGCGTACATCAGCTCGATCCCCCCGGAGCTGGAGGAGGCCGCCATGGTGGACGGCACCAGCCGCTTCGGCGCCATGATCAGGGTGACGCTGCCGCTCGCGCTCCCCGGCGTGGTCACGGCCGTGATCTTCACCTTCATCACGTCCTGGAACGAGTTCGTGATGGGCCTGACCCTCACGACCGAGCCGGACAAACAGCCGCTGACGGTCGGCATCAACAACTTCATCGGCAACTACACGGTCCAGTGGAACTACCTCTTCGCCGCGTCCGTGGTCGCCATCGTGCCGGTCATCGTGCTGTTCGCCTTCATCGAGCGGCATGTGGTGTCGGGGCTCACGGCGGGGTCGGTGAAGTAGCGGCGTCCGAAACCGGGCCCGGCGGGAGGTGCCTTCCGCCGGGCCCGGTTTTTTTCCGCTGTTCCAGTGGCGTCTATTTCCGTCAAGGACTTGACTGCGCCAACCCCTTCATCGGAGCTTGGAGTTCACAACTTGTACGGGCGGCCCTGTGCCGTACGTCATACGGCAAAGGTGGAAGAGTCAATGGAGACTCCGGGGTCGCAGTCCTCTCTGCACCGGGCCAACCTGGAGCGGGTCGTACGCGCCGTACGGCTCGCCGGGTCGCTCACGCAGGCGGAGATCGCAAGGACGACGGGCCTGTCGGCGGCGACGGTCTCCAACATCGTGCGGGAGCTGAAGGACGGCGGAACGGTCGAGGTCACGCCCACCTCGGCGGGCGGCAGGCGGGCCCGCAGCGTCTCGCTCAGCGGCGACGCTGGCATCGTCATCGGCGTCGATTTCGGACATACGCATCTGCGCGTGGCGGTCGGCAACCTCGCCCACCAGGTGCTCGCCGAGGAGGCCGAGCCGCTGGACGTGGACGCGTCCGCCGCGCAGGGCTTCGACCGGGCCGAGCAGCTGGTCAGCAGGCTGCTCGCGGGCACCGGCGTGGACCGCGCGAAGATCACCGGCGTGGGGCTCGGCGTGCCGGGGCCCATCGACGTGGAGTCCGGGACGCTCGGCTCGACCTCGATCCTGCCTGGCTGGACCGGCACCAAGCCCGCCGAGGAGCTGGGCGCCCGCCTCGGCGTGCCGGTGCACGTGGACAACGACGCCAACCTCGGCGCGCTCGGCGAGCTGGTCTGGGGGAGCGGCCGCGGGGTCAAGGACCTGGCGTACATCAAGGTCGCGAGCGGTGTCGGCGCGGGGCTCGTGATCAGCGGGCGGATCTACCGGGGGCCCGGCGGCACCGCCGGGGAGATCGGCCACATCACCCTCGACGAGTCGGGTCCGGTCTGCCGCTGCGGCAACCGCGGCTGCCTGGAGACCTTCACCGCCGCCCGTTATGTCCTGCCGCTGCTCCAGTCCAGCCACGGCACGGACCTCACCATGGAGCGCGTGGTGGGCCTCGCGCGGGACGGTGACCCGGGGTGCCGGCGCGTGATCGCCGACGTCGGGCGGCACATCGGCAGCGGCGTCGCGAATCTCTGCAACCTCCTCAACCCCTCCCGGGTCGTCCTCGGCGGCGACCTCGCGGAGGCCGGTGAGCTGGTGCTCGGCCCCATCCGGGAGTCCGTCGGGCGGTACGCGATCCCGAGCGCGGCGCGTCAACTGACCGTGCTTCCCGGGGCACTTGGCGGCCGCGCCGAGGTGCTCGGCGCGCTGGCCCTCGCACTCAGCGAGATGGGCGATTCAACCCTTTTGGACGGAACGCTCCCCGCGGGCGCACCTGCCTTCACTTAGATAACGCATGGCACCGTTGTCATCTCGTTAAGGATTTACTCCTTGACGCTGGTGTGGCGGCCGAGTTGACTTCGAGCCACCTCGGCCGCAACGACGCGGCCTCGTCAGGGAGGCACCCCACCATGAACGCAGTGACGCGTCGCGTCGTCATAGGCACGGCCGCGGTTTCGATGGCACTGGCCATGACCGCGTGCGGCAAGGCCGGAGACGGCGACGACAAGGGCAGCGGCGGCGACACCAAGACCATTGGTCTGCTGCTCCCCGAGAACAAGACCACCCGGTACGAGACCTTCGACCGCCCCATCATGGAGGCGAAGATCAAGGAACTCTGCTCGGACTGCAAGGTCAAGTACAACAACGCCGCTCAGGACATCGAGAACCAGAAGAAGCAGTTCGACGCCCTCATCACCCAGGGCGTCAAGGTGATCATTCTGGACGCGGTCGACTACAAGTCCACCAAGTCCTGGGTCGAGCGGGCCGACAAGCAGGGCGTGAAGGTCGTCGCGTACGACCGCCTCGCCGAGGGCCCGCTCGCCGCCTACGTCAGTTACGACAACGAGAAGATCGGCCGCCTCCAGGGCGGGGCCATGGTCAAGGCGCTCGGCTCCAAGGCCAAGGACGCCAACGTCGTCATGATCAACGGCTCGCCGACCGACCCGAACGCCCCCTTCTTCAAGAAGGGCGCCCACTCGGTGCTCGACAAGAAGGTCAAGAAGATCGCGTACGAGCAGGACATCCCGGACTGGTCGCCGGACGAGGCGAACCGCAAGATGTCCTCCGCGATCGACAAGCTCGGCAAGGACGGCATCCAGGGCGTCTACGCCGCCAACGACGGCATGGCGGGCGGCGTGATCACCGCCCTCAAGCAGCGCGGCATCAAGGTCCCGGTCGGTGGCCAGGACGCCGAACTCGCGGGCGTGCAGCGCCTGCTGAGCGGCGACCAGGACTACACGATCTACAAGGAGATCAAGCCGGAGGCCGAGACCACCGCCGAGATCGCCGTGGCGCTGCTCCAGGACAAGGCCATCGACGCGATCACCGACCGCAAGGTCGACTCGCTCAGCGGCGACTTCAAGGGCATCCCGGCCAAGCTGTACGACGCGCAGGCGATCACCAAGAACGAGGTCGCCGACACGATCGTCAAGGACAAGGTCTACAAGGTCGGCGAGATCTGCACCGCCCAGTACAAGAAGGCGTGCGACGCCGCGGGCATCAAGTAACCCCGCTTCCCGTACCGGTCCGGTGCCCGCCCCGTTCATCCGCCCCGCAAACGGGGGGCGGGCACCGGCCCTGCCCTTGCTGCACCACCATCCCCGCCGGTCAGGCGGCGAAGGAGATGATTCACGTGTCCGCTACGCCCGTGCTGGCGTTGCGCGGGGTCTCCAAGCGGTTCGGCGCCGTCCAGGCGCTCACGGACGTAGACCTCGAAATCCACACCGGTGAGGTGGTCGCCCTGGTCGGCGACAACGGCGCCGGCAAGTCCACCCTCGTCAAGACGATCTCGGGCGTCCACCCGATCGACGACGGCACCATCGAGTGGGAGGGCCGCCCGGTCCGCATCGGCCGGCCGCACGACGCCCAGAACCTCGGCGTGGCCACCGTCTACCAGGACCTCGCCCTCTGCGACAACCTCGATGTCGTCGCCAACCTCTTCCTCGGCAGCGAGCTGAAGAGCGTCTCCGTCCTCGACGAGATCAAGATGGAGAAGCGGGCCAGGGAGCTCCTGGACACCCTCTCCATCCGCATACCCAGCGTCCGCATCCCGGTCGCGGCGCTCTCCGGCGGTCAGCGCCAGGTCGTCGCCATCGCCCGCGCGCTGGTCGGCGACCCCAAGGTCGTCATCCTCGACGAGCCCACCGCGGCCCTCGGCGTCGAGCAGACCGCACAGGTCCTCGACCTGGTGGAGCGGCTGCGCGAGCGCGGTCACGGCGTGATCCTCATCAGCCACAACATGGCCGACGTGAAGGCCGTCGCGGACAAGGTCGCGGTGCTGCGGCTCGGCCGCAACAACGGCATCTTCCCCGTCGCCGACACCACCAACGAAGAGATCATCGCCGCGATCACCGGCGCCACGGACAACGCCGTGACCCGCCGCAAGGCGCGTACGGCCACGGCACCGAAGGAGGGAGCGAAGTGAGCGACCTCGCCAAGACCCCCAAGACCCCCCGGAACGCCGCGTCCTCCGCGTCCTCCTCCGGCGCCCCGGCCTCCGCCGCGCCCGCCCCCGCCGTCGACCCGCGCCTGCTCGTCCGCGAGGAGGGCCTGGCCGGCTACTGGACCGAGTTCAAGCGCAAGATGCGCGGCGGTGAGCTGGGCTCGCTGCCCGTCGTCATCGGCCTGATCGTCATCGCGGTCGTCTTCCAGCTGAAGAACGACCACTTCCTGGACGCGAGCAGCCTCGCGAACATCGCGGTCTTCACCTCCGGCCTCGGCATCATGGCCGTCGGCATCGTCTTCGTCCTGCTGCTCGGCGAGATCGACCTCTCGGTCGGTTCGGTGGCCGGCATGGGCGCGGCGGTCTGGGCCGTGCTCAGCGTCACCCATGGCCTCAACGACTGGCTCGCCGTCGTCCTCGCCATCCTGGCCGGACTGGTCATCGGCGCCGTCCACGGGTTCTTCTTCGCCAAGATCGGCGTGCCCGCCTTCGTGGTCACCCTCGCGGGCTTCCTCGGCTGGAGCGGTCTGCAGATCTGGCTGATGGGCGGCGAGGGGAGCATCAACACTCCCGAGGGCAGCGTCGTCGAGGACCTCACCGGGCACTTCTTCGCGGAGAAGGGCGCGGCCTACGGTCTCGCCGCCGTCGCGATCATCGCGTACGCCGCGTCCCTGCTGCTCGACAGCAGGCGCCGCAAGGCCGCCGGGCTGCCCTCGCGCCCGGTCAGCGAGATCGTGCTGCGCACGGTCGTCGTCGCCGTCCTCGCGGGCGGCGCCGCGTACGTCCTGAACGAGCCGGTCGGGGCCCGCGGGCTGCCGCTGGCCCTGGTGCTCTTCCTCGCCGTCCTGGTGATCGCGGACTTCGTGGCGCGGCGCACCACCTTCGGCCGCCAGGTCTTCGCGGTCGGCGGCAACGCGGAGGCCGCACGCCGGGCCGGCATCAACGTCGACCGGGTCCGGATCACCGTCTTCGCGATCTCCGGCATGCTGGCGGCCTTCGGCGGCCTGTTCGTGGCGAGCCTCTCCGGTGGCGCCACGAAGAGCCTGGGCGGCGGCAACACGCTGATGATGGTGATCGCGGCGGCCGTCATCGGCGGGACGAGCCTCTTCGGCGGGCGCGGCAAGGTGTGGTCCGCGCTCCTCGGCATGCTCGTGATCCAGTCGATCCAGCAGGGGCTGAACCTGCTGGGCATGGCGAGTGAGATTCAGTACATGATCACGGGTGCGGTGCTGCTCGCGGCGGTGGTCATCGACTCTGTTTCGCGGCGTACCCAGAAGTCGGCGGGGCGGGCGTAGCGCTCGGCCGGGGCTTTCCCCGCGTCCCTGCCAAGGGGCGCGGGGTTTCCGTGTGTCCGGGAAATGTGCCTCCCGGAGGCGGGTGCCTGTCGCGGAACATTAGACTCGACAGACCCGGCAACGCTCGAACAGCACATCTCAGCTCTACTGCAAGGAGGCACGGGTGCCGCTGCTGACCCGCATCACGGGACCGCGCGATCTGGACCGGCTCAGTCCCGAGGAGCTGAACCAGCTGGCCGGAGAGATCCGCAGCTTCCTCGTCGAGGCGGTCTCCAAGACCGGCGGCCATCTCGGCCCCAACCTCGGCGTGGTCGAGCTCACCATCGCCCTGCACCGCGTCTTCGAGTCGCCGCAGGACAAGGTCCTCTTCGACACCGGCCACCAGAGCTATGTGCACAAGCTGCTCACCGGCCGCCAGGACTTCGGCAAGCTGCGCACCAAGGGCGGCATCTCCGGCTACCCCTCGCGCGCCGAGTCCGAGCACGACGTGATCGAGAACAGCCACGCCTCCACGGTCCTCGGCTGGGCCGACGGCCTCGCCAAGGCGAACGAGGTGCGCGGCAAGGACGACCACGTCGTCGCCGTCATCGGTGACGGCGCGCTCACCGGCGGCATGGCCTGGGAGGCGCTGAACAACATCGCGGCCGCCAAGGACCGCCCGCTGGTCATCGTCGTCAACGACAACGAGCGTTCCTACGCCCCCACGATCGGTGGCCTCGCCAACCATCTCGCGACGCTGCGCACGACCGACGGCTACGAGCGGTTCCTCGCCCGCGGCAAGGACCTCCTGGAGCGCACGCCGGTCGTCGGCAGGCCGCTCTACGAGACGCTGCACGGCGCAAAGAAGGGCCTGAAGGACTTCATCGCCCCGCAGGGCATGTTCGAGGACCTCGGCCTGAAGTACGTCGGTCCGATCGACGGCCACGACATCGAGGCCCTGGAGTCCGCGCTGCAGCGCGCCAAGCGCTTCGGCGGCCCGGTCATCGTGCACTGCCTCACCGAGAAGGGCCGCGGCTACCAGCCCGCCGAGGAGGACGAGGCCGACCACTTCCACGGCATCGGCCCGATCCACCCCGACACCGGGCTGCCCATCGCCTCGGGCGGCATGGACTGGACGTCCGTCTTCGGCGAGGAGATGGTCAAGCTCGGCCGGGAGCGCGAGGACATCGTCGCCATCACGGCCGCCATGCTGCAGCCGGTCGGCCTGAAGAAGTTCGCCGAGGAGTTCCCCGACCGGGTCTACGACGTCGGCATCGCCGAGCAGCACGCGGCCGTCTCCGCGGCGGGCCTCGCCACCGGCGGCCTGCACCCCGTCTTCGCGGTCTACGCGACGTTCCTCAACCGCGCCTTCGACCAGCTCCTGATGGACGTGGCCCTGCACAAATGCGGCGTCACCTTCGTCCTGGACCGGGCGGGTGTCACCGGCACGGACGGCGCCTCGCACAACGGCATGTGGGACATGTCGATCCTCCAGTGCGTGCCGACCCTGCGGATCGCCGCGCCGCGCGACGCCGACCAGGTCCGCCTCCAGCTGCGCGAGGCCGTCGAGGTCGACGACGCGCCGACCGTCGTGCGCTACTCCAAGGGCGCGGTCGGCCCGGCGGTCAGGGCCGTCGGCAAGGTCGGCGGCATGGACGTGCTGCGCGAGGCGGGCGGCGAGAGGCCCGACGTGCTGCTGGTCTCCGTCGGCGCGCTCGCCCCCATGTGCCTGGAGATCGCCGGCCTGCTCGACAAGCAGGGCATCACCACGACCGTCGTCGACCCGCGCTGGGTCAAGCCGGTCGACGAGGCCATGGCGCCGCTCGCCGAGCGGCACCGCGTCGTCGTCACCGTCGAGGACAACTCCCGCGCGGGCGGCGTCGGTTCGGCGATCGCCCAGGCGCTGCGCGACGCGGGCGTGGACGTGCCGCTGCGCGACTTCGGCATCCCGCCGCGCTTCCTCGACCACGCCTCCCGCAAGGAGGTCATGGCCGAGATCGGCCTGACCGCCCCGGACATCGCCCGCCAGGTGACGGGTCTGGTCGCCAAGCTCGACGGACGGTACGAGCGCTCGGCCGCCGCCGTGGAGTCCGTGGAGCCCGCCCGCGACTGAGCGTCAACGTACGCGGCCGATGGGCCGGTCCCGACACCCTGTACGGGTGGTGGGACCGGCCCATTCGCGTGAATGGGCCCGTGCCGGGGCGTTGGGGGTACTCGGCCTCTCGATCATGTCGGGGACGACGGGACGACAAGCGTGGAGGTTCACCCGTGACAAGTACCCTGTTCCGAACAAAGAGCGTCGAGCAGTCCATCGAGGACACCGAGGAGCCGGAGCACGCGCTCAAGAAGTCGCTCTCCGCCCTCGACCTCACGGTCTTCGGCGTCGGCGTCATCATCGGCACCGGCATCTTCGTCCTGACCGGAAAGGTGGCCAAGGAGACCGCGGGGCCCGCCACCGCGCTCGCCTTCGTCGTCGCGGGCGTCGTCTGCGCGCTCGCCGCCCTCTGCTACGCGGAGTTCGCCTCGACCGTGCCGGTGGCCGGATCGGCGTACACCTTCTCCTACGCCTCACTGGGCGAACTGCCCGCCTGGATCATCGGCTGGGACCTGGTACTGGAGTTCGCCCTCGGCACCGCCGTGGTCGCCGTCGGCTGGTCCGGCTACGTCCGCTCGCTGATGGACAACGCGGGCTGGCATCTGCCGGAGGTGCTCACCGGGCCCGACGCCGCCGACGGCTTCGGCTTCGACATCCTCGCCTTCGCCCTGGTACTCGTCCTCACGGTCGTCCTCGTCCTCGGCATGAAGCTCTCCGCGCGCGTGACCACGGTCGTCGTGGCCATCAAGGTGGCCGTCGTCCTGATCGTCATCATCGCGGGCGCCTTCTTCATCAAGGCCGACAACTACAAGCCGTTCATCCCCAAGGCGCAGGAGGTGCCCCCGGGCGACAGCATCCAGTCGCCGCTGATCCAGCTGATGTTCGGCTACGCGCCCACCAACTTCGGCGTCCTCGGCATCTTCACGGCCGCCTCGGTCGTCTTCTTCGCCTTCATCGGCTTCGACATCGTGGCCACCGCCGCCGAGGAGACCAAGCTGCCGCAGCGCGACATGCCGCGCGGCATCCTCGGCTCCCTCCTCATCTGCACGGTCCTGTACGTCGCCGTGTCGATCGTCGTCACGGGCATGCAGCACTACAGCGAACTCTCCGTGGACGCCCCACTGGCCGACGCCTTCAAATCCACCGGGCACCCCGCCTACGCGGGCATCATCAGTTTCGGCGCCGCCGTCGGCCTCACCACCGTCTGCATGATCCTGCTGCTCGGCCAGACCCGCGTCTTCTTCGCGATGAGCAGGGACGGGCTGCTGCCCCGGTTCTTCTCGCACGTCCACCCGAAGTACAGGACACCGCACCGGCCGACCATCCTGCTCGGTGTGCTCATCGCGGTACTCGCCGGTTTCACCAGCCTCAACGAACTCGCCGAACTGGTGAACATCGGCACGCTCTTCGCCTTCGTCGTCGTCGCCCTGAGCGTCATCATCCTGCGCCGCACCCGCCCCGACCTGCCCCGTGCCTTCCGCACCCCGATGGTGCCCCTGGTGCCCATCCTCTCGGTGGCGGCCTCGGTGTGGCTGATGCTGAACCTGCCCGCCGAGACCTGGCTGCGGTTCGGCATCTGGATGGCGCTCGGCTTCGTCGTCTACTTCGCGTACGGGCGTTCGCACAGCCAGTTGGGCCTACGCGGGAAGCGGTTCCCCGCCGACGGCGCACGATAGTCACCCGCCATTCGGCAGGCATGTGGCTCCGGCCCCGTATGTCCCGATCCGTCGGGAACTGCGGGGCCGGATAGCGTGCACCGTATGCCCGCCGCGCCCCCCACCTCACTACGCCCCGTACGCGACCTACGGGTGCCGGGCCCGCGCGAGGAGTACGTCCCCGACCCCCGGGGCGCCTACTGGACGCGGCTGCTCCCGCTCTTCGCCACCCTGGCGTGCGTGACCCGCCTGCCCTCCTTCCGGTGGCCGCTGTGGAATCCCGACGAGGGCTATCTCGCCGTACAGGCACGGATGTTGGCCGACGGCGGTGAACTCTACGAGACGGTCGTCGACCGCAAGCCACCGCTCGTCCCCTGGCTCTACGCGGGGTCCTTCGCGCTCTTCGGCGACACCTCGCTGCTGCCGCTGAAGATCCTCGCCCTCGCCGCGCAGCTCCTGACGGCGGTGCTGCTCGCCTCGCTGGCCCGGCGCCGCTGGGGGGACGGCGCGGGGCGCACGGCGGGCGTCCTGTACCTCCTGGTCTCGATCGGCCTCAACCCGGAGGACGCCCAGGCGGCCACCTTCGAGATCTTCATGCTGCCGTGCACGGCCGCCGCCATGTGGTGCGCGGACCGCCGCCGCTGGGGCGCCGCGGGGACCGCGGTGGCGTGCGCGTTCCTCGCCAAGCAGACCGGCGGGGCGGTGCTCCTGCCGGTCCTGTGGCTGCTGTGGCGGGGCGGCGCCCCACGCCGGGACGTCCCGCGCCTGTGCGCCGGCCTGTGCGCTCCCGTCCTGGCCGCGGCCGCCCTGACGACGCCCTGGGGGTTCCTGTTCTGGACGGTGACGGGCTCGGGCGCGTACGCCTCGTTCACGGGCTCCGAACTCCACGTCCTCGGGCGGGGGTTGGTGAACGCCGCGATCCTCGCGGTGGCCTGCGCGGGCATCGTCCCACCGGTCGTACGCGTCCTGCGCGTCGCCCGTACCGGGGCGGGCGAGCTGTGGCTGTGGCTCGCCTCGTCGGTGGCCGCGGTGCTCCTCGGCTTCCACTTCTTCGGGCACTACTACCTGCAACTCATGCCGCCGCTGGCCCTGTTGGGCACGGCGGCGCTACAGATCCTGCCGCGTGAACGGACGGTCCGCGCGGTCCTCGCCTCGGGGTGCGCGTCCGCGCTGTTCCTGGCCTGGGGCCTCCTCGCGCCACGCCCCGAACTGGCGCACGCCACCCGCCTCGCGGAGACCGTCAGGGCACACACCGCGCCCGACGCGAAGGTGCTGTTCTGGGGGATACACCCGGAGGCGTACTGGCTGGCCGACCGCGCCCCCGCGAGCCGCTTCCTCACGGCCGGGCTGCTCACCAACTACAGCGGCGGCCGCAACGGCCCCCAGGTGGGGGAGAAGTACGCGGTCGACGGCGCCTGGCCCGCCTTCCGCGAGGAGTGGCGGGCCCACCCGCCGGCCCTGGTGGTCGACGACTCCCGGGGCCTGCCGTACGCCCCGGCCCGCGTCCCGTCCCTGCGACGTGCCCTGGCGGTGGGGTACGAGCCGGTGCTGTGGGTGGACGGGGCGGTGGTGTACGTACGGGTGGACCACCGGGGGCGGTGACGGCCCCGAAGGGCGTATGCGCGTCAGTCGAGGGTGTGGTGGGTCAGGACGTGGTCGGCGGTCTGGTGGAGCGGCTGGTTGTGGCGGAAGGCGTGGGCGCGCATACGGGCCAGGGCGTCGTCCGGGGGGAGCTGGTACGTCTCGGCGAGGATGCCGGCGGCCATGTGGACGCTGGGCGGGTAGCCCTGTGGACCGGGCCGGGGCGGGCGGTGCTCGGCGGTCAGCAGGTGGGGGTGCTCGTCGAGGGCAAGCAGGGCGAGGATGCGGGCGTAGGCGCGGCCCAGGGATTTCTGCCGGTCGGTGAGGAGGCCGGGCGTGGTGCGGTAGAGGTCCATGGCGCCGATGCGCAGCTGGCCGGTGGCCAGGGGGAGAGCTGCCACGGAGCGCATCAGCTGCTCGGCGGCGGCCTGGGTGAAGGCGGGCCACCGGGCGAACGCCTGGTCCAGGTCCGCTTCCTCCACCAGGGTGTGCTGCACGAAGGCGTCGGTGCAGGGACCCTCTCCGGTGGTGAGCTGGGCGTCCTCGAGGCGCCGGGCGCGCTCGTCGGTGGCGTGGCCAAGCAGGCGCAGTTCACCGGAGACGACCAGGGTCACGCCGAGGCAGTCGGCCTCCAGGTCCGAGGCGCAGGCCCGGCAGGCCGAGGCGAGGCTGATGCCGCCCTCGGAGGCGCCGATCCGTAGCCAGGCGGCGGCGTGGTCGTCATCCATGGGGTGTCCCAACGAGAGGTCGCGGGAAGGGGTGGCTGAGGGGGCGGTGGGTGGTCAGGGGCGTGCTATGGCGTCGGTGTCGAGGTGTCCGTCGATGATCTGGCGGCACAGCCAGGTCAGACCCAGCTGGTGGGCGCGGGCGTGGCGGCGCAGCGCGTCGAAGGCGTCGTCGACGCCGGTGCTCCAGCGTTCGGCGAGGACGCCCTTGGCCTGCTCGATGACGACACGGCTGATCAGGGCCGCGTGCATCTGCGCGCGCTGCTGGTTGGCGTGGGTGAGGGTGCGGTGCTGCAGGATGGCGATGGTCGCCACGTCCGCCAGCGCCTGCGCGACTCGCGCGTCGGCGGGGGAGAGGTCCTGCGAGCGGGTGTCGAAGAGGTTCAGCGCGCCGATGACCTCTTCGCGCAGGCGCATCGGCAGCGCGTGGGTGACGAGGAAACCGGCCTGGCGGGCGCGGGCCGCGAAGACCGGGAAGGCGCTGGTGGCCACCGGTGAGGTCAGGTCGATGTTCAGCCGCACCGTGCCGGTCTTGTGGGTCTCCACGCACGGGCCCTGGTCGTGCTGGAGCGCGAAGAGCTCCAGCAGGCGGGTGTGCTCGTCCGAGGCGGCGATCAGCTGCAGTCTGCCGCCGGGATCCTCGAGCATGACGCCCACCGCCGACACGTCGAGCAGCTCCGTGCAGCGATCGCAGAGCGTGTGCAGGAAGTCGATCAGGTCGAAATCGTCGACGAGCGTGTCGACCGCGTCGATGACGGCCGCCAGCAGGCGTTCTTCTCGAGTCATGCCCTTCAGTCCCTCCGCCGGCCAGCAGCGCCCGGCTCGTCTCCATCATCATGGCGAAAATGCACCCGACGGGCTACCACGTCCTCCGCGACCTCGATCAACGGCCTTCCATGGCGGAAGGCGTGGGCCCGCAACCGGATCAGCGACTCGGCCAGGGAGACGCCGGCCTGCACACTGATCATCCCGGTCGCCTGGTGCACGGCGGCACGGTAGAAGTGCGACCCGTCCTCCGCGGCGGCGAAGGCCTCCCACTGTCCACCGTCCCGCACGAGCGCGGCGGTCAGCGCGCGCGTGACGATCCACGCGTCGGCCAGGGACAGCTCCTCCAGCGGGCCGGGCCTCGCCCGCTGCAGGGTCATGGTGCCCAGACAGGCCGTGCCGACCAGCAGCGGCAGACAGAACACGGCCCCGATCCCCAGCGCGAGCGCCTCGGGCAGCAGGGTCGGCCACCGGTCGACGGGCTCGCCCGCCAGGTCGGGCACCGAGACGGCCGTGGCCGAAACGGCGACCTCCGGGCCCGGCCCCTGCCCCAGGGTGAACTGCAGGTCCTCCAGCCGGGTGCTGACACCCGGGGTGGACCACAGCAGCTCATTGAGGCCGCCGGCGACCGTGACGGACACGGCCACGCCGTCGACCCCCAGCGCACGGGCGCACCGGGCCGCGTCCGCGCCGACCGGGCCGACGCTGTCGGGCGCCGGGCGCAGGCTCGCCAGCACAGCGGCGAGGTCGCCCTTGGAGACCACGGCCCGTCACCTCCTGCCTGGCCGAATTAGCCTGGGAAACGGCCCACTCAGTCTATGACGCCTGATCTCATCGCGGGCCTCTGCCATTGCGGGGCGGTGTCAGGAGCGTAGGGTGGAAACAACTGCCCGTACTCGCACAGACAGTTCTGTCTCGCACGGCAATCCTGACATTGGCTTCCGATCAAGGGCAGCATCGGCGGTTGAGTGCCAAAGATCGGAAGCACACCATGCGCACAGTCCTTGGTGCGTGCTCTCGCGCCGCACCCGTCTTCCTGTCCCCATGACCGCCGCCCGGGCGGCAGCCGTCGAACTCGCCGCCATCCATCTCGACCGCCCAGACCCGGCCGGCAGCCTCGCGCGTGCGTGCCGGACAGAGCTGAGCCGGGCCTGTTCGGTGGGTCTGACGCTGGCGGCGGACGCCGCGCTGGCGCAGCGCGTCTCCCTGGCCGCCGAGGGTCCGCTGGCCGCCCGGGGGGAAGCCCTCCAGGTGAACCTCGGCGAAGGCCCCTGTGTCCAGGCCCTGAGCCGCCTCGTGCCGGTCATCGCCCCCGACCTCGACGACGTCGACGTCGCCGGAGCCTGGCCCGTCTACGCCGCGCAGGCCCGCGCCCACGGCATCCGGGCCGTCTTCGCGCTCCCCGCGGTCCCCGCCGGCCACACCCTGCCCCAGCCGGGGCTCGCCCTGTGCCTCTACCGCGACCGGCCCGGGATGCTGCCCGAAGCGGACCTGGCCACTGCCCGCATTTATGTACGCGCCGCCGAGCTGCTGCTCCTGGCCGTGCCCGCCCCCGGCGAGGACGACGCCGCCGACGCCTGGCTCCTGCCCGTCGATGCCGTCGTCCACCAGGCCACCGGCATGATCAGCCACCGCCACGCCCTCACCACCGGCCAGGCGCTGGCCCTGCTGCGCTCCCATGCCCATGCCCGCGACAGCGACCTGACCGACCTCTCCCACGCCATCGTCCACCACGGGCTGCGACTGCCCGAGCCTCCCCCGTCGGACTCCGCGGGGCTTTGAGGCAGGGGCCTGAAACCGGGGCTGAAGCCGGGCCACCACAGCTCACGGCCGCCGCTGAGTCGCTCGAAGCAGCGGCGGCCGATCGGGCGCGGGGGGCAGGGCTTCTCCGTCCCCTCGCGTCTCCGTCCTCATGACCCGGGGACGCGGGAGTCGCCCCGGGCCGGGATGAGGACGCGTGGGCCGGGGCCGCGTTCGCCGCGGAGCGTCGCCCCGGCCGCCTGAGGCCTGATCTCGACGCGAGCCCGGGGGCTGGGGGCCGGGGGCACTGACGAGTGCCCCTCTGGCCAAGAACTGTAGGCCCGGGGAGCCGGGGCCGGAGCACCGAAAACTGGCCTACTTGGCGCGCCGCGGACGGCGCGAGACAGGGAGGGCGGCTTCAAGGGCGTACGATCCGCGGGCCCACGCACTCGGCGCCCGACTCCGCGACCCTGCGCCGCAGTTCGCGGTCGGCCGTGACCACCACGCACGGCCGGCCCGCCGCCTCGGCGGCCACCTCCACGACGCGGTCGTCGCCACTGCCGGGCGCGCTCTCGACACGTACGCCGGGCACCGGATCGACGCCTCTCGCGGCCCCCTCGACGACGAGGACCATCTCCAGCGGCCCCGGATGCCCCGGGATGCCCTCCTCGGCGTACACGACGAGCCGGTCGCGCAGCCGCTCGGCAGCTCCGCGGCGGTCGTGCCACCAGCCGTCCGGCACGGAACCGACGACGTTCGCGGCGTCGACGACGACAAGAGTTCTCATACGGCAAACGTAAACTAAAGGGCAGAACGCTGTGCGCACGTGAACGTGGAAGGGTTGCCGCCGAGTCATGCCGTCGAGGACGAGGTACGTCAGCACCGGTGCCCCGGAGACCGCCCGCTGGCTGCTGCGCGGCAGCGACGGCCGGCTCACCGCGTACGCCCGTACCGAAGACGGACTGCTGCGCTGGACCCAGAGCGCGCCCGGCGGCCCCGACTGGACGGGCCCCGACTTCTTCGAGGCGCCCGACCTGACATGCCTGACGCTGGCTCAGGGCGCCGACGGATACGTGCACTTCGTGGGCCGCCGTGAGCGGCGCGAAGCCGACGGCAAGGCCGTCGTCGACCTCGTGCACTCCATCCAGTACCAGACGGGGCGGCCGCTCATGGACTGGCGCTCGCTCGGCAACCCGCACACCAAACTCGTCGAGCGCGCGCCGCACCTCGGCGCGCCCGCCGCCGCCGTGGACGCCGCGGGCACGGTCCACGTCTTCGTGCGGGACGCCGTGAACAGCGTACGGATGCGCCGCGAGGGCAAGGGCGGCAAGTGGGAGGGCTGGAAGGACTTCAAGGTCCGCGCGGCCCTGGACGGCATCGTCGCCCTCGCCACCACCGCCGGCCGCGTGGAGGTCCTCGCGCCCGGCGCCGAGACGACGCTGCGCTGGGCCCAGGAGAAGCAGGGCGGCGAGCTGCTCCGCGCGGACGACATCCCGCTCGCCCCGGCCCCCGGCTCGGGCGCCGCCCTGGAGACCGGCCCCGACCGTCTCACGTACTACGCCGCCGACGTCCTCGGCGGCGGCATGCTCGCCCACCGCCCGGTGGACGGCGGCCCCGCGACCCCGGTCCCGCTCGGCGGAGCCCCCGGTACAGGGCCCACGGCGGCCCTGCGGACGACCATAGACGGCCACGACTGCACGGTCCTCGCGCACCGCGCGAAAACCGGCCGCCCCGCGCTCGCCGCGTTCCCCACGGAGGACGAGGCCGCGGGCCTGTGGTGGGCCGAGACCGGTGAACCGTGCCTGGGCGCCCCGGCGCTGGCGCTGGACGCGCGGGGCCGCGTCGTCATGGCGGCGATCGGCCTCGACGGCACACTGCGGCTCGCCCGTCAGAAGGCGGAGCCGGGGCTCGCGCTGGAGGCATGGACCCAGGTGTGAACAGACGGGTGTGAACAGACGACGGTGGGCCGTACGGGTCAGCTCCCGTACGGCCCACCGTCGTTGCCGTGCGCGTTACTCCGGGACGCTCGCCACGCCCTGTGCCAGGAACCGCTTGCCGTTCACCCGCTCGCTGACGCCCTCACGGTCCAGGTACGGCGTGATGCCGCCCAGGTGGAAGGGCCAGCCCGCGCCGGTGATCAGGCAGAGGTCGATGTCCTGGGCCTCGGCGACGACGCCCTCGTCGAGCATGAGCCCGATCTCCTGCGCCACCGCGTCGAGGACGCGGTCCCGCACCTGCTCCTCGGTCAGGACGACATCGCCCTGCTTGAGGAGAGCGGCGACCTCGGGGTCAAGCTCCGGCTTGCCGGAGTCGTAGACGTAGAAGCCGCGCTTGCCCGCCTTGACGACGGCCGCGAGGTTCGGGGAGACCGTGAAGCGGTCCGGGAAGGCGCGGTTCAGCGTCTCGGACACGTGCAGACCGATGGCCGGGCCGACCAGCTCCAGGAGCACCAGCGGCGACATCGGCAGACCGAGCGGCTCGATGGCCTTCTCGGCGACCGCGACCGGGGTGCCCTCGTCGATGACGTTCTGGATCTCGCCCATGAAGCGGGTGAGGATGCGGTTCACGACGAACGCCGGGGCGTCCTTCACGAGCACCGCGGTCTTCTTCAGCTTCTTGGCGACACCGAACGCCGTGGCCAGCGAGGCGTCGTCGGTCCGCTCGCCGCGCACGATCTCCAGGAGCGGCAGGATCGCGACCGGGTTGAAGAAGTGGAAGCCGACGACCCGCTCGGGGTGCTTCAGCTTCGACGCCATCTCGGTGACCGACAGCGACGAGGTGTTGGTGGCGAGGATGGCGTGCGCCGGGGCGACGGCCTCGACCTCGGCGAACACCTGCTGCTTGACGCCGATCTCCTCGAAGACGGCCTCGATGATGAAGTCGGCGTCGGAGAAGCCCTCGGCCTTGTCCAGGACGCCGCTCACCAGCGCCTTGAGGCGGTTGGCCTTGTCCTGGTTGATGCGGCCCTTGCCGAGCAGCTTGTCGATCTCGGCCTGGACGTAGCCCACACCCTTGTCGACGCGCTCCTGGTCGATGTCGGTCAGCACGACCGGCACCTCCAGGCGGCGCAGGAAGAGCAGGGCGAGCTGCGAGGCCATCAGACCGGCGCCGACGACGCCGACCTTGGTGACCGGGCGCGCCAGGTTCTTGTCCGGGGCGCCGGCCGGGCGCTTGCCGCGCTTCTGCACGAGGTTGAACGAGTAGATGCCCGCGCGCAGTTCACCGCCCATGATGAGGTCGGCGAGCGCCTTGTCCTCGGCGTCGAAGCCCTTCTGGAGGTCACCGTCCTTGGCGGCCTCGATGATCTCCAGGGCGCGGTAGGCGGCCGGAGCGGCGCCGTGCACCTTGGAGTCGGCGATGGCACGGCCGCGGGCGACGGCGGCGTCCCAGCCCTCGCCGCGGTCGATCTCCGGACGCACTACCTCGACCGAGCCGGTCAGGACGGACGCCGTCCAGATCAGCGACTGCTCCAGGAAGTCGGCGCCCTCGAAGAGGGCGTCGGCGATCCCGAGCTCGAAGACCTGCTTGCCCTTGAGCTGACGGTTCTGGTTGAGCGAGTTCTCG
The DNA here is from genome assembly GCF_053591415.1 of Streptomyces sp. NPDC003032. Classification (NCBI taxonomy): domain Bacteria; kingdom Bacillati; phylum Actinomycetota; class Actinomycetes; order Kitasatosporales; family Streptomycetaceae; genus Streptomyces; species Streptomyces sp. NPDC003032. The sequence goes on from NZ_JBSFTT010000017.1 coordinate 182,826, forward strand.
ATGATGACCGAGACGGCCTTGTCCGCGCCGATCAGGTTCGGGAGCAGCGCGCAGCCGCCCCAGCCCGGGACCAGGCCGAGGAAGACCTCGGGCAGCGAGAAGGCGGGCAGCGCCTTGGAGACGGTGCGGTAGGAGCAGTGCAGACCGACCTCGACGCCACCGCCCATCGCGGCGCCGTTGTAGTACGCGAAGGTCGGCACGGCGAGCCCGGAGAGCCGCTTGAAGACCTCGTGGCCGCCCTTGCCGATGGCGAGCGCGTCCTCGTGGCGCTTCAGCAGCTCGACGCCCTTGAGGTCGGCGCCGACAGCGAAGATGAACGGCTTGCCGGTGATGCCGGCACCGACGATGGCGCCCTCGGCCGCCTCCTTCTCGACCTGGTCGATCGCCGTGTTCAGGTTGGCGAGGGACTGCGGCCCGAAGGTGGTCGGCTTGGTGTGGTCGAAGCCGTTGTCGAGGGTGATGAGCGCGAAGCGGCCCGCACCCCGGGGGAGGTCGAGGTGGCGTACGTGCGCCTGCGTGACGACCTCGTCGGGGAACAGCTCGGCCGCACCCTTCAGAAGCTCAGCGGTCGTGGTGCTCACTTGTCGCCTCCGGCGTCCTTGTGGTTCGGGTTCTCCCAGATGACCGTCGCGCCCATGCCGAAGCCGACGCACATGGTCGTGAGGCCGTAGCGCACCTCGGGCTGCTCCTCGAACTGCCGCGCCAGCTGCGTCATCAGGCGTACGCCGGAGGAGGCGAGCGGGTGGCCGTACGCGATGGCGCCGCCGTACTGGTTGACGCGCGCGTCGTCGTCCGCGATGCCGTAGTGCTCCAGGAAGGCGAGCACCTGCACGGCGAACGCCTCGTTGATCTCGAAGAGACCGATGTCGGAGATGGACAGGCCCGCCTGGGCGAGCGCCTTCTCCGTGGCCGGGATCGGGCCGTAACCCATGACCTCCGGCTCGACGCCCGCGAAGGAGTACGAGACGAGGCGCATCTTGACGGGGAGGTTGTTCTCCCGCGCGAACTCCTCGGAGGCGATGAGGGAGGCGGTGGCGCCGTCGTTGAGACCCGCGGCGTTGCCGGCCGTGACGCGGCCGTGCGTACGGAACGGCGTCTTCAGCCCGGCGAGGTTCTCCAGGGTGGTGCCCGGACGCATCGGCTCGTCGGCGGTGGCGAGGCCCCAGCCGGTCTCACCGGCCTCTTCGTTGGTACGGCGTACGGAGATCGGCACCAGGTCCGCCTGGATCTTGCCGTCGGCGTACGCCTTGGCGGCCTTCTCCTGCGAGCGCACCGCGTACTCGTCGGCGCGCCGCTTGGTGATGCTCGGGTAGCGGTCGTGCAGGTTCTCGGCGGTCATGCCCATGAACAGGGCGGACTCGTCGACCAGCTTCTCGCTGACGAAGCGGGGGTTCGGGTCGACGCCCTCGCCCATGGGGTGGCGGCCCATGTGCTCGACGCCACCGGCGATGGCGATGTCGTACGCACCGAAGGCGACGCTGCCCGCGACCGAGGTCACGGCGGTCAGGGCGCCGGCGCACATGCGGTCGATGGAGTAGCCGGGCACGGACTGCGGGAGCCCGGCGAGGATGCCGGCGGTGCGGCCGATCGTCAGGCCCTGGTCGCCGATCTGCGTGGTCGCGGCGATGGCGACCTCGTCGATCTTGGCGGGGTCGAGGTCCGGGTTGCGGCGCAGCAGCTCCCGGATGGCCTTCACGATGAGGTCATCGGCACGGGTCTCGTGGTAGATGCCCTTCGGACCCGCCTTGCCGAACGGGGTGCGGACGCCGTCCACGAAGACGACGTCCCTGACGGTACGAGGCACGATGGCTCTCCTCCAGGGTGCGGGTGCGCCACGCCTGCGGCGCGCTTCCGGGGTCCATGCTACTTGTCGGTAACTAGGCTGCCCAGTCCTGGCTCGGGGAGGCGAAGGTCACACTTGCCTGGCGGCGGGCTTGGGCGGTCTTTTCCGGGCCCGGGCTCCAACTGTGCCGCCCTGTCGGCCGGTGGGGCCGGCCCTGTACCGCCGCTTCGCGGCGGATCTCTCCCACCCGTCCACCCGTTTACCCCGCGGGTGGACGGGTGGGTGGTTACGTTGCGGGGCTGGTGCAGGGCAAACGGGCGGGTGGGAGACATCCGCCGCGGAGCGGCGGGACAGGGGCGACGGGCCGGGGTCAGGACAGGGCCGTGACCAGGGGCGGGGTGACCTGGGTGATCTGCCAGGGGCGGGCGCCGTGGGTGGCTAGGGCCGCGGACACGGAGTCCGCGTCCACCTGGGCCGGAGGCTCCCAGCAGACGCGCCGGACCGTGTCCGGAGTGATCAGGTTCTCCTGGGGCATGTTCAGCTGCTCGGCGAGCGAGGAGATGGCCGCCCGCGCCGCGGAGAGCCGCGCCGCGGCCGCGGGGTCACGGTCCGCCCAGGAGCGGGGCGGCGGCGGCCCGCTCACCGTCTGCCCGGGCTGCGGAAGCTCGGAGTCGGGCAGCGCCTTGGCGCGGTCCACCGCGGCCTGCCACTGCTCCAGCTGGCGCCGCCCCATGCGGTGCCCGAACCCGGGGAGCGCGGCGAGCGCGTGCACGTTCGGCGGCAGGGCGAGCGCCGCCTCGACGATCGCGCCGTCGCTGAGCACCTTGCCGGGGGAGACGTCGCGCCGCTGCGCGACCTTGTCGCGCGCGGTCCACAGCTCCCGTACGACCGCCATCTGCCGGCGCCGCCGCACCTTGTGCATGCCGGACGTCCGGCGCCAGGGGTCCTTGCGGGGCGGCGCGGGCGGCGCGGAGGCGATGGCGTCGAACTCCTCGCGGGCCCACTCCAGCTTGCCCTGGCGGTCGAGCTCCTTCTCCAGGGCGTCGCGCAGGTCGACGAGGAGCTCGACGTCGAGCGCCGCGTACCGGAGCCAGGGCTCGGGCAGCGGCCGCGTCGACCAGTCGACGGCGGAGTGCCCCTTCTCCAGTACGAAGCCGAGTACGCCCTCGACCATCGCGCCGAGCCCCACCCGCGGGAACCCGGCGAGCCGCCCCGCCAGCTCCGTGTCGAAGATCCGCGACGGCACCATGCCTATTTCGCGCAGGCACGGCAGGTCCTGGGTGGCCGCGTGCAGCACCCACTCCGTGTCGCCGAGGGCCTCGCCGAGAGCGGAGAGGTCGGGGCAGGCGACGGGGTCGATGAGCGCGGAGCCCGCGCCCTCGCGGCGGAGCTGGACGAGATAGGCGCGCTGGCCGTACCGGTAGCCGGACGCGCGTTCGGCGTCGACGGCCACGGGGCCGGTGCCGCGGGCGTAGGCGGCGATCATCGCGGCGAGGGACTCCTCGTCGGCGATCACCGGCGGAATGCCGTCGCGGGGCTCGAGCAAGGGGGTCGGCGCCGTTTCGACGTCGTCCGGAGGGGCGCCTCCGGTGGTTCGCAGTGAGCTGTCTGCTGCGGTCTCTTGGGCGTCGGTCACCTGTCAAGGGTATCTGTGTATGCGCGGCGCCCGTCGACGGAACGTTCCGTCGACGGGCGGGGGGGGGGGGTTAAAAAAACAGAGGGTTATTAAAGTTGGGAACCCGAACGGAAAAAAAGGGGTG
>NZ_JBSFTT010000018.1:0-177641 GCF_053591415.1 Streptomyces sp. NPDC003032
GGCGTCCTCGTCGAGGAGGACCAGATCCTGCGGCCCAGTTCACCCTCCCAGGAGTACGGCCTGTCCCTGTCGGGCCTCAGCAAGGACCAGCAGAACAGGCTCCGCGACATCCCGGAGTTGCGCGCACACGCGATGGTGATGGAACCGCCCTTCGACCCCAAGGAAGAGGGCCCGCGCATTCCCGCACGTGCCCTGGTCGCGACCTGCGGCCAGCTCGCGAAGATGGTGCGCCGTCTGGAGGGCTGCGTGGACGGCACGCCGCTCCGCCTCACCGACCCCGCGGTCACCGAGGAGCCCGTCGCCCCCTCCACCGTCCACCTGCGGCAGGGTGACCGCCGGACGTCCGTGGAGGTCTACGTGCCGCGTCGGCAGGCCCTGTACTCCGGATACGACATCACCTCTGTCGACGCGCCCGTCCTTTACCCGCCGTCCAAGCTGCCGCCCGGTGCCCTCCCCGCGGCCGGCAGCCTGATCCTCGCCAGCGCGTCCGACCCCGAGACCGTCAGAACGGTGCTCGACCGCATCGGCGCCATCGTGCCCACCGCCGATGTCGACCCCGTCGGCATCAACATCGACGCGCTTCAGCAGATCACCGTCATCGAGACTCTGCTCGCCGTCGGCATGATCATGGGCTTGGTGATCGGCGTCGCCGCCTTCCTGGTCTCCGTCACCGACCGTGCGGTAGAGCGCCGTGCGCAGGTCACCGCCCTCTCCCTCATCGGAGCCAGGCCACGTACGCTGCGGCTCGTCCAGTGCGCCCAGGTGGTTCTGCCCCTGGCCCTCGGCCTGGTCCTCGCGCTGGTCGCGGGAAAGCTGGCCGAGTCCTCATACCTCGTCACAGGCGGCGGAGAGGTCCTCTGGGACGGGGCGGGCATCCCCCTGCTCGCCCTGGCCGCGCTCGCCGTCCTGATCGTGGCGGTGCTTGGCACGCTGCCCCTGGTCGGACGTCACATCAATCCCGAACTGATCCGCCGCGACTAACGGTAGTTCGTTGAATCCGGTGGTAGAGGTCTCTGTTCAGGCTCGCCACCATCGGCTGAGGGTGACCGGGGGGTCGAGCCAGGAGCGGATCGCCTGCAAGGCCCTGGGGCAAGCAGGGCTGTTGGTGCTGGTGGGACGGGGGCGGGCCCCCTCTCTGGCCCCTCGGTGGGACACGGGTCCGGCCCGGTGGCATCCACGGGGCCTGGTGAGGCGAACCACTGGTCTCAGCAGAAGGAGAAGGCGCAGTTGACCAGGGTCTGGTGGCGGTGGATGGCGCGGTCGAAGCGGACGTGGAAGTCGGACCAGCCGAGTTCGTCCTTGACCTGCTTGTAGCTCTGCTCGATCCACGGCCGCAGGCCGTAAAGACGGACGGTCTCGGCGAGTTCGGCCGACGGGTGCGGGCTGGTGGCCACGACCGGTCGGCAGGGTGAGTGGGGGCCATGACCGCCCAGTGGGGCATCGGCGGCCCACCAGGTCTGGGTGTGTCCGTCGCGGAAATGACGCTTTACAGGTGTCCAGTCGCCGGTGACGCTTTACAGGTGTCCAGTCGCCGGTATGGTCGGCGTACTTCCAGGTCATGGCGTGTGCGGCGCCGTCGGGGGTGTGCGGCTGGCCGGCCGGCGCCCAGGTGCCGCGATGCGGTCTGAGAGCTACCACGTAGGCCAGGCCGGCCGCCCGCAGTGCCAGGTACCAGTTGTCACTGACGGAGTAGGCGCAGTCGGCGACCACTGCCCGGCAGCCGAAGCCCGCCTCCTTCTCGCGGACCGCCAGAGCAGCGGCCAGCTGCGGTTTCGTGCGGAAGGCCTGGTCGGACCGGGCGCGGGCGAAATGGTGGGCGGGGGTGTCGGCAGTGGCGTGCAGCGGGTAGTAGACGCGGCCGTCGCTCCACACCGTGCTCACGGTGACGATGCCGTCGTCGGTCTTGCCCGACCGGCCCAGCCACTGCCGGCCCACGTGGGCGGTGGCCGTGCCGTTCTTGCGGTCCCCGGAGTCGTCGATCTCGATGACCCCGCCCTCGTGCGGAGCCGTCGCCGGCTGCTGGCGCAGCAGTTCAAGCCGCCGGTCGTTGACCTGCTCGGCCTCTCAGGGGGACTCGGACAGGAAGAACGGCCGCTGTCCCAGACGGACCTGCACCGCCGTCAACCCACACGACCACCGGATTTAACGAACTACCGCTACTGACCTTGAAGCCGTGATGTCGGTTGCCGATGGGCAGTGGTTCACGTTCGGGCAGGCCCTGCGGCATAAGTCATCATTGATAGGTTCCTCGTTCTTCCCGAGGGAGGAACGAGCAACCTGTATTCCAGTCCCCACGAGGCTGAAGAGTGGCCTGCTCAGGGAGGGCAGGGAGACAGCTCACCAGATTTTCCTGTTACCTGTCAGTGCTTTCCAGCTCTTCGAGCCCGAGCCAGTCTCCCTTTCCGATGTAGCTCCAATCGTTGGTGCATGGACGTGTGTCGGGTGCCATGGTGAGGTTCTCGTGGCCGTCAGGTACGTGGGCCAAGCCAGAGGCGTGGCCGAACTCGTGGGTCAGGCGACAGCCAGCGAGTCAGTCGAAATCGTCCCGAAGGCCACGACGCTCCGGCCGTCGCGATCACCGCACTGGGTTCCGCTTCCTCCGATGTCGGGCTGCCGCGTGGTGTCTCCGCGGTACTGGATGTCATTGGAGTCGAGATCCTCGGCCAGGCCGCAGTTGTTGCGCCCTAGTCGATGTTCTCAGCGGCTTCTCGGACTTCCTCGCGTACGGTCTGGGCGTCCAGGTAACTGGGGACCGAGCTCTCGTTGAACCGCCACCAGTTGGGGTTGTCGTCCCAGCTGATGGCGTCGCCGTCGTCGTCCTTGGGTTGAGGGGCGGCGTCGGCCGATAGGGTCGCGGAGATGCTGACCCCCGAACCGGCGGTCGTGTTGCATCGGTGCCCCACCTGTGCCTCCACGATCGCATGATCACCTGTGGGGGATGCGTTGGTCACTTGAGGGTGCCATCGTCTGACGACAACGGGATGCAGCAGGAGGGTGCCCGGACCTCAGCCGCCTGTCCCGAGGGGAGCGAGCAGTGCTGTGTTGCGTGCCGATCGGTGCGGGCCTGGTCAGCCGATAGGGCCTGGGCTCACTCCCTGGATGGTGAGCTGGAGAAGGTGGTTGGCGTGGGTGAGGGGGGTGGCCTGGTGCTCGGTGGCCAGGGCGATACCGACGGTCAGGGTGATCAGGTCGCGGAAGGTGAAGTCGTTTCGGACGGCTCCGTCGTCGATGGCGCGGCGGAGGAGCGGGGTGCCCGCGGCTTCCAGGGTGGCGGTGCAGGAGTCCGGGGCGCTGTCCGGGGTCGGTGGTTCGTAGGTGAGGGCGTCGGCGAGTCCCCGCGCGGAGACGGCGTAGGCGAGGAGATCGTGCATCCAGGCGAGCAGTGCCGCACGGCTGTCCTGCGCGTCACTGCCGGCACGCGCCTCTTCGGCCAGCGTCTGGATGCGCTCGTGGAAGACGGCTTCGAGCAGCGCCTGGCGGGTGGGGAAGTGCCGGCGCACGGTCGCCGAGCCGACGCCCGCGGTGCGGGCGATCTGTTCGAGGGAGGCTCCTGTGCCGCGGGCTGCCACTTCCGCTTCGGCGACTTCGAGGATGCGGGCGTAGTTGCGGCGTGCGTCCGAGCGCTGACCGGGCATGATTCCCCCTTGCTTGCTAAGTGGCGGGCCCCGCCATATCGTAGCGGAAGGCAAAGTGGCGGCCCCCGCCGCTTATGTTGCCCGAGACGTGGAGGAGACCCGACGATGCCTGTAACTCCTGCTCCTGTCCTGGTGTCCGGCGGCACGGGTCATCAGGGCGGCGCGACCGTCCGGGCCCTGCTCGCCGCCCAGAAGCCCGTCCGGGCACTGGTCCGTGACCCGCACCGGGACGGAGCGAAAGCCATCCAGGCCCTGGGGGCCGAACTGATCACCGGTGATCTGACCGACCCGGGCTCGCTGGCCCGGGCCCTCCAGGGCGTCCGTGCGGTGTTCTCGGTGCAGAGGCCGCCGTTCACGGACGAAGGCTTCGACTTCGCCGGGGAACTCGCGCAGGCCACCAACCTGATCGAGGCAGCCCGGCGGGCGGGCGTGGGCCAGTTCGTGCAGTCCTCCACCAGCGGGGTCGGCGCACACACGAAGGCTCCCGGCTGGGACGAAGGCCGCTGGACGCCCATGCAGCCGTACTTCGAGACGAAGCAGGCGATCCTGGACGCGGTACGCCGTGCGGGCTTCCCGCGCTGGACCGTGATCAAGCCCGCGTTCTTCATGGAGAACCTCCACGCACTCACGCCCCACGGGCCCGAAGGCGGTCTGGCGACCATCGTGAAGCCGGACACGGAGCTGGCCCTGGTCGCGGGCGAAGACATCGGCGCGGCAGCCGCCCACGCCATCGATGACCCGGACCGCTTCCATGAGGTCGAGCTGGAACTGGCGGGCGACCGGCTCACCATGAAGCAGATCGCGCAGGTCCTCGCGGAAGTGTGGGGTGTGCCGGTGACCGCCCCGACGATGGGCCTTGAGGAAGCACTCGCGGCGGGCATGCCGGGCTGGGGAGCCGGACACGACTGGAACAACCTCGTCGGCCAGCCGGCCCGCCCCGAGTACGCCCAGGCGTTGGGCATCCCGCTGACCCCGTTCACCGACTGGGCGCGCGCACACCTCACGACGGCATAGGTGGTCCGATGAGCAGCGCGGTCGCCTGCTCATGGCGCGGTTCCTACGAGCACACGTCGTTCACCTTCCTCGGGCTCACCTTCCGCGCCCGCGGAGCACGGAACAGGAAAGGCGTGAACTCCACCGGCTTCCTGCCCGGCCTGCGTTCCGAGCGGCGGCGGGCCCGGTCGTAGCACTCGGCCATCAGGAGCTCGGCGAGGAAGCCGCGGTAGGTCGCCTGCTCCTTCACCGCTCGGGGTGTGACCGTCCACGGCTGAGTGCAGGTACACGTACCCGGCTTTGGCGCCCCTGGCGTTGGCCCGGTCCGCGGCCTTCGCCTGATAACTGGTTGGTGACGCGCCTGGCTGGTGGTTGGCCGCCGATGCCGGTGTGGGGTCGGTGGTAGTTGTACCAGTCCAGCCCAGTCGGGAAACGCCGTCTGCCGTTCGGTGTCTGAGGCGTAGAGCCGGTGGTAGGCCCACTCGTCGAGCAGGGTGCGGTGAAGGCAGTCGACCTTGCCGTTGGTCCGCGGCCGCCAGGGCATGGTCCAGCGGGGGCTGATGCCTAGGTCGCGGCAGGTGTCGCGCCAGGTGTTCTTGGTGTAGCCCCAGGCGTCAGATCGCAGCCCGCTACCGCCGGGTCCATCAGTACCGCTGGACCGGCGGTGGTCCACAGCACCGCACGAACAGCAGCTTCTCCGGCAGAAAGCCGGTCGTCGCGGGTTCATCGGCGAGAACGAGCGCGGAGGCCTGCGAGGTCAAGGGGATCACTCCGGCCAAGTCCTCCACCTCGCAGGCGCGGTCATAGTCATCACGGCCATCGGCATCGCCGAGGACGGAACGAACCGTCGTCCGTGCATCCGCCCAGGCGTTCACGGAGGTCGACAGCCAGCCTGGCCTTTCGTGGGCTCAAGTGGTACGCCCCCCGCGTCACCGGAGTCTCAGCGCCCGAGTACCTGCCCGTAGTACAGCGCCCCGCGCAGCCCGAACAGCCGTGCCGTCAGCGCCTTGGAGCCTGCCCCGGCGCCGTTCGGGAGGGTCCAGACACCACCCGTGGTGCCGTTCTGCTCGTACTCCGTGCTGTTCTCGTTGTAGACGCCGACCGTGACATCCCCGTCCCCGTCCCCGTCGTAGTCCCCGAGGGCCAGCGCCGAGCCGAACTCGTCGTTGACCTCCGGTGCCCCCGGGACCCCGGGGGAGTCCTGGTGCCAGGCCGCCGACGTGGCGGTGCCCGAGGCGTCGAGCAGGCCGTCGGGGCCCGAGGTCAGCACGGTCGCCGAACCGGCCCGGTCCGCCGTCCCGACGGCCTCGGCGGGCGTGCCCGCCACCAGGTCGTCCCGGCCGTCCCCGGTGAGATCTCCCGCGGCCAGCTTGATGCCGAAGTTGTCCGCTTCCTCCGCCGTGCCCGCGACGCCCGGAGTGTCCTGACTGAACGTGTGGTTGCGGGTGCCGAAGCCCTCGGCGCTCTCGTCTCCGTAGAGGACCCGCACCTTGCCGCCCTTGGCCAGTCCGTCGGGGCCGCACGCCCCGGTGGGCCGGTCGGCCTCGGCGATGATCAGGCAGTGCCCAAGGGCCAAGTCGTCCACTCCGTCGCCGTCGAAGTCGCCCGCGGCTATGCCGTAGCCGGTGGCCGGGGACTTCCAGTACTCCTGAAGCGCCGAACCGTTCCAGCGCCACAGGGCGGTGCGCGAGTAGTCGTTGGAGTAAGCGGAGATGGCCAGTTCGGTCTTGCCGTTCCCGTCGAAGTCCCCGGCCGCCAACCTGCCCGAGGTGCCGCCGTAGCCGGTGTGGAGCAGGTGCGTCAGCGGCTTGTCCTCGGTGAGCGGGCCCGGCCGCAGGGTGACCTCCCCGAACTCCCCGTGGGGCAGGCCGACCGCCACGTCCACGGCGCCGTCCTGGGTGAAGTCGCCCGCGGCGAGTGAGGCCCCGGCACCACTGCCCGCCGAGCCCTGCGCGATCGTCCTGCCTCGCTCGAAGGCGCCACTGGGCGAGCCATACAGGACGACCACCGAGCCGTGGCCCGTCGCGGGGCCGCTGCCGACATCCTCGCCCGGCGCCCCGACGACGACGTCGGTGAAGCCGTCGCGGTCCACGTCGGCCGTCACGACGGAACTGCCGAACGAGTCGTTGTCCTCGCTGGTGCCGGGGACGCCGGGGCTGTCCTGGCTGACAGAGGCGGTGGAGGTGCCGGCCCCGCTCGATCCGCCGTAGAGCACGTGCAGATAGCCCGCGGACTTCTTGCCGTCGATGTCACCTCGATAGACGCCGACCACGGCGTCCGCGTACCCGTCACCATTGAAGTCCGGTCCCTGGACGGCCGCCGGCGCCGCGGCCGCCGTCGGGGCCAACCCCGCCGGTACGAGGACGGTGACGGCTCCGAGCAGGGCAGCCGAAAGTCTCTTACTGCGCACAGGTACTCCACATCTCAAAGTAGGAAGGCCAGTTCACGTGCTGGAGGGCGAACGGATGGCTAAAGCCCCAGCACTTCGCCGTACTTGATGGCCCCGTGGGGCAGCGCGAAGCCGAACGGGGTCAGCGACTTGCCCAGCGGGTACATCTCCTGGGTGCTGCTCGGCGCGAACCAGACGCCGCCTGACCTGGGCTCACCGGCGTTCTCCCCCGGTGCGCTCACCGCGGTGTCCCACAGCCCGTCGCGGTTGTAGTCGCCGACGGCCACCTGGGCACCGAAGCGGTCGTCGGCCTCCGCCGTGCCGGGCATGTTCGGGGTGCTCTGACTGCGGGCCGGACCACCGTAAAGGCCGTGCTCCGTGCCGTTCATGACGACGTATCCGCCCGCGTCCTTCACGCTGCCCACGTCTTCGCCGGGCACTCCGACCACCAGTTCCGGACGGCTGTCGCCGTTCAGATCACCCGCGGCCAGCGCGGCGCCGAAGTCGTCACCCTCTTCGGCGGCGCCGCCGACCTCGGGACTCGACTGGGTGACGCACTCGTTCTCGGTGCCGAAGTGTGTGGTCTTCGATCCCTTGAGCAGGAGCACCGCACCGCCCAGACGGTCCTCGCAGTGCGTGGTCTGCGACTCGGGGTCGGGCTGTACGAGGCCGACCGCCAGGTCGTCCGTGCCGTCCCGGTCGAAGTCGGCGGCGGCCAGCGCGCTGCCGCGGTCGGCATCGGCCCACCACTGGCCGGGCTTGGCCTGGTCGTCCCAGCGCGTGATGAAGGTGCCGGAGTCCTCCATGGCCTGCCAGGTGGTGGCGAGGTCGTCCCGGCCGTCACCGTCGAAGTCGCCGGTGGCCAGGTCACGGGTGCTGCCACCCATGCCGTAACCGCGCAGGGTGGTGGGGGTCACCGGGTCGGCGGTGAGCGGGCCCGGGCGGAACCGGAGCGCGCCGCCCTCCTCGCCGTTCTCGCCGTACGCGAGGTCCGTGTCGCCGTCGCCGTCGTAGTCGCCCGTGGCGATGGAGTGGCCGATGCCGCTGAACTCGTCCGCGCCCCTGGCCACGGTGGTGCCCTTGACGTTCCACTCGGAGCCGTCCAGGACGGTGATGGTGCCCTCGTCCCTGAGCTGGTCGGAGGTGAGTGACTCGCCGCTCGCGCCGACGACCAGTTCGAAGACTCCGTCGCCGTTCACGTCGACGGGTGCCACGGAGGAGCCGAAGCGGTCGCCCGCCTCGGGTGTGCCGGGTATGCCGGCCTCGGCCTGGCTGATGACACCGCTGGAATGGCTCGGGCTCTGCGGGCCGCCGTAGATCACGCTGACGTAGCCCGCCTTGGCCTTGCCGTCCACCGTGGCGTTGGGCATGCCGACGGCGATGTCCGCGTATCCGTCGCCGTTGAAGTCGAACCGCGGAGTCGTGGCAGCCGCGGCGCTCCCGGCGAGCGGCAGGGTCAGACCGGCGGCGGTGAGTGCCGCTACGACGGCGGTGGCGGCCAGGGTACGTACTCGCACGGTCGAACTCCGGTGGTCAAAGGAAGAAATGAGGGAGAAGGGCTTCCCGGCGTGTGACTCGCGAGGCGTACGAATGGTTGTGCGGAGGTAATCACCCGGTGGACGCGACGTGCTTCGGCGCGCGTTCTGAGGGGCGGGCGTCTCCTGGCCACTATGGAAGCGGGCAGCGGCACCATGTGGTGGTGGCCAGGCCATGCGGCTCGGTCACACTACAAAGGCATCTTCATCTTCGCGGGCCGTCCCGTCACCGCCAGGATCGCGGCGCACACGCTGCAGGCGCCGAGCACCCACCACAGCGCGTCGGGCCTGCTGGCCAGCAGCAGGGCGACGAGCAGGGGCGCCAGCGCGGTGGCGCCCCCGGCGAACAGCTGGTTGAACGCCATGTACGAGCCGCGCTCGCGCTCGGGCGGTATGCCGGTCAGCATCAGCATCGCCGCCTGGGACACGGCCAGTTCGCCCAGTGTGTACACGGTCATTCCGATGACCATGACGGCCACCCGCGCGCCCTGCGACAGGGGCTCCGCCAGCAGGGCCGCCGCGTACAGCGCGACGTACGACAATCCGCCGAGTGCCAGGACCGGGCGGTGCGGGAAACGTTCCAGGAAGCGGCTGAGCGGTAGTTGGAGCACGGTGAGCAGCGCGGTGTTGACCGCGAACAGCAGGCCCACCGTCCAGGGGGGCATGCGCAGTTCGCGCAGCACGAACACGGGCATCGCGCTCTCCACCGCCAGCATCGCCGTCAGCAGGAGCGCGTTGGCGCCCGCCACCCGCAGGAACGCCAGGTTGCGCCACGGCCCGTCAGCGCCGCCGCGTAGTCGGCGGGCCGGGGCGGGGTCGGCCGGGCGTCCGGGCGGGACACCGAGGTAGAGCAGGGCGTTGAGCACGAAACCGGCCGCGTTGATGACGCCGAGCAGGACGAAGCCGGACGCGGTGTCGACGACGAACAGGCTCGCAAGGAGCGCGCCGCCGCCGATGCCCGCGTTGAAGGAGACCCGTACGAGGGCCAGCCAGCGCCCGCTCTGTCCGGGCGGCGCGAGGCGAATGGCGAGCACGGGGCCGGCGGCCTGCTCGGCACGGTTGCCGAGGGCCAGCAGCAGCGTGCACACCACCAGGGGGACCAGGCCCCGGAAGGTGACCACGCCCACGAAGCACAGCACGCGCAGCACGGCGGCGGCGATGAGCACGGGTTTCGGGCCCATCCGGTCCACCAGGCGGCCGACCGCGAAGAGGACCGGGAGCACAGCGAGCGCGGTGACGGTCAGGACGAGGCCGACGGAGCGCAGGGACTGGCCGGACAGTTCGGTGAAGAACAGCAGTGAGAAGGGGTAGAAGAAGCCGGTTCCCAGCGCCTTGACGAGTTCGGACAGGCCGAACCACACGACGCCTGGCCCGCGCGGCAGCATCGGGGCCGCAGGCGCGGTGTCCTTGACTGCGGTGGATGTCATGGCGGTGCGACCCTTCGGTGGGTGGTGAGGGGTGAGGGGTGAGCGGTGGTACGACGGGGGCGGGTACGGGGCGGCGCGCCCGGGTCACAGGCGCAGGACGTGGCAGCGCTGCTCGGTCGCGACGCAGCCGCGGGAGCGCTTGGCCTGCTCGCTGCCGAGCCCGTAGTGCAGGGTGCGGACCCCGGCCGCCGCGGCCTCCTCGACCAGCCGGTAGTAGAGGACCTCGAAGTACAGGGCGAGCCCGGTGCGCTCCTGGTAGGCGTAGTCGTAGCCGGTCTGGCGTGCGTACCAGTGGTCGCCGTGGCGCAGGATCAGCCCGAAGCCGCGTACCTCGCCGTCCGCCTCGGCGACCACGGCGAAGGCGTCGTCGCCGAAGACGTCCCGGACCTGGTGGATCTGTGCGAGCACCTGCTCGGGGCGGATGTCGATGCCGTACTTGGCGAGCAGCCCCGACTCGAGGTCGGCGCACCGGCCGAGGTCGGCCTCGTCGAGGGACGTGAGCCGCACCCGCAGGCCGGACTCGCGGATGCGGCGCCGTTCGGAGGCGATGGACACCCGGCGTTTGCGGGGCAGGGCGGCGAGGTAGGCGTCGAAGCCGCCGTCGTCGGGGACGTGCAGGGTGCTGTAGCGGCCGGTGGTGTACGAGGTGTAGCCGCGGGTGGCGAGGGTGCGGGTGAGCGAGGCGTCCCTCTCGTCGAGGTACAGGAAGCACACCGAGGCGAGCCCGGCGGCGCGGGCGAGTGCCTCGGCCGCGGCGACCAGGGACTCCACGTCGGCGCCGGTCGCGTCGGCGGAGCACAGCACCCGGGTGCTGCCGACGTGGCGGCCCCCCGCGACGAGCGCGGGCATCAGCGCCTCCGAGGGGTCGGCGTCGAGTGACGCCAACAGCGCCGCCGCGCCGGGCAGTTCGGCCTCGGCGCTGTTGCGCAGGACGACGTCGGGGCGGCCGAGCGCCCACGGCACGGAGGTGGTGGCCCTGGCGGTGGCCAGGCCCGCCACGGGCCGGCCGTCGCGTTCGACCCAGAGGTAGGTCATGGGCACCCCCGCGGTGGCCTCGACGACGTCGAGCCAGCGGCAGGTGAGGAACACGTCGTACGGCCCTGCCAGGGCGTCCCATCCCGCGCGCGGCAGGTCCGCGGCGCGGTGGACGGCCAGGACCCCCTCGGGCAGCCGTACGGTCGTCGTCATGGTGGGCACAGGCGGGTCGTCCTTCTCGGGTGGCCACGCGGGCCGGGGCGAGGGCGCCGGGGCCGGGGCCGGGGCGAGGGCCCCGGCCCCGGCAGGGTCGGGCGGGTTGCGGCACGACGCGCGTGGGGGCGGTGCGGTCAGTGCATGACGTCGTACTTCGACGCCTCGACGAACTGCGGCGCGAATTTGCGCTTCTGCCACAGGCAGTAGCGGTTGAGCAGTCCGGCGAGCGGGCCCATGGGACGGCGGAAGTCGATGATCACCACGACTCGCGGCTGCTCGCTCTCGTTGATCACCTCGTGCTCCAGGGAGACGTCGAGGACGACGCCCTCGCCCTCCTTCCACTGGTAGTACTCGTCGGCGAGGCGGATGCGCGGCGGGTTGTCCGTGGGCACCTGGACGCCCAGGTGGTAGCGGAGAATTCCGGCGTACGGGTCCTGGTGCGCGGGCAGGGTGACGCCCGGTTCCAGGATGGAGACGAACGCGTTGACGACGTTCGGCGTGGACTGGGCGAAGGACAGCAGCGTCGGCAGGTCCTTCTTCGCCAGCTCGTTGGTGTTGCCGAACATGTACGCGTAGTAGAGCCGCCACTCCTCCGACACCTGGGCCGCCCGGGTCGGGTCGAAGGTGCCGTACGTGGGGATCTCGCGGGCGGCGAGCAGCGCGTCGACCTCGGCCTTGAGCTCGGGGAACTTCCGCTCCAGCTCCCACACTTCGGGGAAGACCGCGTGCGCGGGGATGACGCGGCGGCGGTTGCGGCCGCCCGACTTGCGCAGGAAGACCCAGTTGGACAGGTCGCGCAGGCGCGGGTTGTTGAGGTACGGGGAGCCCTTCATGGCGTCACTCCTGTGGTGTGGGATGCGAGGGGAGGCGGCGCCGACCCGCCGCCGTCGGTGGGCTGTCCGACGCGCTCCATCGCGCCTCGGCGCGCCTGCCAGACGCTCGTTCGGCCGTCCGGCTCCTCGAAGGTGAGGCGCAGGGGGGCCAGGCCGCGGTCGATCGTGTCGAGCATCGCCGCGTGGTCCGGGGCGGTGCCGCGCAGGATGTCGAGGAAGAAGGAGGTGGACTGGGCGGGCAGTGCCTCGCCCTCGTTCAGCCGCTGGATGCGGCCGACGATCCCCGGCTGCGCGAGCAGCGCGTCCACGCCGTCGATGCCGCGCAGCACGCCGCCGGGCAGCGGGGAGAGGCCGAAGTACTGGAACTCGACGGTGCGGGCGGCCGTGCCGGTCGGTTCGACGGGCAGCCCGCACGCGACGCGGATGCCCAGCTCGTGCAGGTCGACCCCGAGCGCGCGCTGGTACATGTCGGCGAGGAAGCCGCCGAGGCGGCCGTTGACCTCGATGATGCGCGGGCCCCGCGGGGTCAGCTTGATCTCGGTGTGCACCAGGCCCCGGCGGATGCCGAGCGCGAGCGCCGCGTCCCCGGCCAGCCGTGCCACCCGGGCGCTCTCGTCCGGGCCCAGGTGCGAGGGCACGAAGCCGCCGTGCTCGCGGAACGGCGGCATCAGCGGGAACTTGCCGGTCACGCCGATGGTGTGCGCCGTTCCTTCGACGACGAGCGACTCCACGGACACGTAGTCGCCGAAGTCGCCCTCGTCGCGTCCGGGCAGGAACTCCTCGACGACGAAAGGACGTTCGTCGGTCGGCGTCACGTCGGCGGGGAAGTCGGCGGCGTCGCGCACGAAGTGGGTGTCGATGCTGCTCTGGCCGCGCACCGGCTTGACGACGACCGGACCCGGCCGCTGGGCGAGCAGGGCGAGCGCCTCGGCGCGGCTGGTGACGGGTACCGACCACACGGCGTCCACGCCGCGCTCGGCGAGCCGGCGGCGCTGGGCGCCCTTGTCGGTGAGCCGGGCCGCCGTATCGGGGTCGTGGTGGGGCAGGTCCAGGGAGTGCGCGAGGGCGGCTGTGAAGCGCAGCAGGCCTTCGCTGAAGGTGGTCACGCCCGCGATCTCGTACCGTCGCAGCCGCTCGACGAGCGGGCCGACGTCGTGCTCGTCGCTCTCGTGGACCGGTCCGAAGCCTTCGTACTCGGCGCGCTCCTCGGCGCCCAGTGCGCCGCTGAGCGCCACGTACACCGGGGCGAGGCCGCAGCGCCGGGCCGCGTGGGCGATGTCGGAGGGCCGGACGCCGGAGTTGGGGAAGACCGGGACGACGACGTTGCTCATCGCTCACCCGCACTCGTGTCGCGGAGCCGGTAGACCCGGTCCTTGATGTCCTCGATCCGCGCGCAGTCGCGGTCGATCGCGTCCATGGAGGTTCCGGCCATGAAGATCCGCATCGTGCTGGAGTACAGGTCCACGGTGGGGCGCAGCACTCCCCCGGGCTCGATCTTCAGATCGAGGCGGGACACCGTCTCCAGGTCCGCGATCGCGTTGACGGCCTGCTCGTCGACGCTGTCCACGACGCCCGACAGGGTGGTGGACGTCGTGCAGCACACGGCTTCGCGGAGTCTGTCGTACGTCCGGCCCGCGTAGTCGCGCATGAAGTGGGCGGGCGCCAGGTAGGCCAGGGCCGTGAGGCTCGCCTGGTTGCCGCCCGCGCAGATGTCGTGGAAGCCGGGGTGCATGTTCCCGGCGATGCGGGTGCCGACCTCGACCAGGGCCGGGCCCGCCGGGGTGACGATGACCTCGGCGTGGGTGGGGCCGAAGTGCACGCCGAGGGCGTCCAGGGCCCGCTCCACGTAGGCGGTCAGTTCCGGCGCGGGGCCCTCGTCGGGGGCCAGCAGGCGTTCGCGGTCGTAGATGTTGCGGCCGGAGGGCAGCAGGCGCTTCTGGTACTCCCATACGCCGCACACGTAGCGCCGGCGGGCGTACGAGACCATGTCGACCACGTACTCGGTGCCGTGCAGATAGGACTGGACGAGGACCTCGGCGTTGGTGTCGCCGTAGATCGTGCGCGTGCCCAGGATCTCCTCCGCGGCCTGCCGCACCTCCTGCTCGTCGGCGCAGATGAACACCCCGTCACCGGCGGCCGAGTTGAGGGGCTTGACGACCACGGGGAAGTCCGCGAGGTCGCGTACCCAGGCCACCAGCGCGTCGGGGTCGCGGCCCTTGGTCTGCTCGGCGCGGTGCAGGCCCGCGCTCCGCAGGGCCTCCCCCATGAGGTACTTGTCCCGGCGGGCGGCGGACAGGCCGGTGCCGTTGGTGGGCAGTCCGAGCCGCTCCGAGAGCAGGTCGGCGAGGACGACACCGGGTTCCTGACCGGCGAGCACGGCCACCGGGGCGAACTCGGCCAGCCGTACGAGGGTCTTCTCCAGGTCGTCGTGGACCAGGGCGGCCGCGTAGCCGCCGAGGTCGGGCGCGGGCATCGACGGCATGAACTCGGGGGTGCTCTGGACGTGCACCAGATCCGCGCCCAGGGCGGTGAACTCAGGGGGAAGGTACTTTCCCGAGGTGTAGGCGTCGACCAGCACCACGACCGGTCTGTTCTGGGACAACGGAGCTCCTCACGAGGGTGGTTGGGGGTGTGGCGGGTCAGGTGACGGAGAAACCGCCGTCGACGAACAGGGTCTGGCCGGTCACGTACGCGGAGGCGTCGCCGGCCAGGAAGACGGCGGCGCCGGTGAAGTCGTCCAGCACGCCGTTGCGGCCGGCCATGGTGCGCCGTGCCATCGCCTCGGTGCGCACCGGGTCGCGGAAGACCGCCTCGTTGAGCGGGGTGTGCACGAACCCCGGGGCGATGGCGTTGGCGCACACGCCACGGGCCGACCAGGCCTCGGCCTGGGAGCGGGTGAGCGCGGTGAGGCCCGCCTTGGACACGCCGTAGGCCCCGCTGTTGCCGAACGCGCGCACCGACTGCTGGGAGGCGATGTTGATGATGCGCCCCCAGCCGCGTGCGGCCATGCCGGGCCCGAACCGCTGACCGAGGACGAACGGCGCGTCCAGGTTGGTGCGCAGCGTGCGGTCCCACTCGTCGTCCGTCAGGTCCTCCAGCGGTGGCCGGATGTTCACCCCGGCCGAGTTGACGAGGATGTCGACGGCCGGGTGACGCTCCTCGATCTCGTCGGCCAGCCGGTGCGCCGCGGCGCGGTCTCCGAGGTCGGCACCGAGCCAGGACGCGGCACCGCCCCCCGTCGGCATCCGCGCGACGGCGTCCTTGAGCGGTGCGGTGCGCCGTGCGACCAGCACCACGTCGGCTCCGGCCGCGCACAGGGCACGGGCGATGGACTCGCCGATGCCCGAGCTGCCTCCGGTGATCACGGCCGTGCGTCCGCGCAGGCCGAACAGGGCGTCGAGGAATGTGCTCACAGCGTGCTCCCTCAGGCCTTCTGGCGGGTCGGGCGGAGCCTGATGTCGTCCAGGTGGACGTGCGTGGGACGGTCCACCACGAAGGCGACGACCTCGGCGACGTCCTCGGGCACCAGCAGGGGCCCGTTCTCCCGCGCGACCGCCTCGAACCAGTCCCTGTCGTACCCGGCGGCGTCCTGGAAGCCGGAGCGCACGAACCCGGGCTCGATCAGGGTGACCCGGATGTTGTGGGTGCACAGCTCCTGGCGCAGCGCCTCCACCAGGGAGTGGACGGCGAACTTGGTAGAGCCGTAGACCGGGTTGGCGGCCGACACCTGGCGTCCGACGGTGGAGCCGATGACCACGATGTCCCGCACCTTGGCGCCGCCGTCGGCTTCGGCCTGCTTCTTGAACTCGGCTCCGGCAGCGCGCAGTTGACGCATCACGGCGAGGACGTTGGCCTCCAGGAGCTCCTGCCAGCGGTCGGCGTCGGAGCCCAGGAGTGTGCCCGGCAGACCATGTCCGGCGGAGGCGACGAAGACGTCCGCCGGCGCGCCCCACTCGCGCTCGGCCGCCGCGAGGAGTTCCTCGGTGTACGCGGGCCGGATCATGTCCCCCGGGTGGGCCAGCACGGCCCCCGGCCCGCCCGCGGCCTCGTCGCGTACGGCGTCGAGCCGGCCGGCGTCGCGGCCGGCGGCCACCACGCGGGTGCCGCCGCGGGCGAAGGTGGTGGCCACCGCGCGGCCGATCCCGGAGGAGGCCCCGGTGACGACGGCGATACGTCCCTCAGTCATGTCGACTCCTGCTCTTGCTGCTGTTGCTGCGGTACTTGCCGGTGGAGCTGCGTTACTTGCCGGTGGATGCGGGTAGGGGGTCCGGCGGCCCTCAGGCGGGCACGGCCAGCGGGATGTGACCCTGCTCCACGAGCCCGCCGAAGTACGCGCGCAGCCAGGCCCGGTCCAGCGGGGCGAACTCCACCCCGAGCTGTGCGAGCAGCCTGCGGGTGCGGGTGTGGTCGTAGCGGATGTTGCGCTCGGGGCGGACGGCCCAGAAGTGCGCGAGGGCGATCTGCTCGTCGCCGTCGCCGAGGTGCCGGGCGAACAGCGGCCCGAACTCCGGTGCCTCGTCCACCTCCAGGGGGCAGCCGAGGTCGCGCAGGGCGGCGAAGACCTCCTCGTACGTCACCTCGTGGTGCGTGTCGACGTGGAAGGTCCCGCCGCGCACCCGGGTGCTGCGGGAGATCTCCAGGATGCCCTCGGCGACGGTGTCCACCGGGCTCAGCGCCAGCGTGCGCGCGCCCAGGTCGGGCACCCGGCCCAGACGTGCGCAGACACGCAGCAGCTGCACCAGGCGGTTGTCGCCGCCGTTGCGCTGGAAGCGCCCCGTGCGCGAGTGGCCGGAGACGTTGCCGGAACGGTATACGAAGCCGCCACCACCGCGGGCCGCGAAGGCGTGGACGAGGCGTTCGGCGTCGTACTTGCTGCGCTCGTACTCGTTGAGGAACCGCTGGCCGATGTTCAGGCTGTCCTCGGAGAACACGGTCGGCTCGCCCTCGGGGGCGCTGCCGCAGACCGCGAGGGTGGACGCGTAGTGCAGGTCCTTGGGCCGCCCCTCGGACGCGAGGCGGATCAGGGCGCGCACCGGCTCGGTGTTCTGCCGGTCGAAGGACGCGCGGTCGCCGAACAGGCGGGTGTCGCTTGCCAGGTGGTAGACGGCCTCGACCTCGCGGGACAGCCTCGTGTACGCCGCGGGGTCCAGGCCGAGGCCTGGCTCGGCCAGGTCGGCCGCGTGGACGGTGACGCGGCCCGCGTGGCCCTCCAGGTCCTCGCCGGGCCAGTACCAGGCGTACGTCTCACGCAGCCGCTCCCGGGCGGCGCGGGCGTGCTCCCCGCGCACCAGGCAGTGCACGTGCCCGTCGGTGCGGGTCAGCAGCAGGTGCAGCAGGTGGGCGCCGATGAAGCCGGTGGCGCCGGTGAGCAGGACGGAGCCGTGGGCGCGGGTGGCGCCCGCGGGCGGCTCGCAGCGCAGGGCGCGCGGGACCTGGGCGAGCAGTCCGGTGCTGGAGCCGTCCTCCATGACGAACTGGCCCTCGCTGGGCGGGAGTCCGGCCGAGGCGAGCAGGTGCGCGCGGGTCGACCTGGCGAGTGCGCGGACCCGTGCGGGGTCGCGCCGGCCACGCGCGTACGACAGGTCGGCGACGAGCTGGCCGTCGTGGATGCGGGCCGTGAGCTTCAGGCCGTATCCGCGGTCGTTCGCGGCGCCCCGCACCGGGCCGACCGCGTACCGGGACAGGGCGGGGCGCAGATCGTCGCCGTAGGGCAGGGCGAAGCCGCCCAGGTAGTTGAAGCACACGTCGGCGCGGTGCGGCTGGGCGTGCAGGCCGTAGGCCACGCCGAGGTGCGGCACCTCGTCGAGGGCGGCGGCCACCGCCTTGGCGGTGGCCGGGGCGTCGCCCTCGACCACGGCGACGCGTACCGGGTAGGTGGAGGTGAACCAGCCGACGGCTCGGGAGACGTCGAGGGTCTCGTCGAAGGTGGCGCGACCGTGGCTCTCGACGTCCACGAGGAGTTCCTCGCGGCCTTCGTCGGCGGCCATGGCCTGGGCGAACGCGGCGAGCAGTGCCGCGTGCGGCGGGGTGCCTGCCTGCGTGGCCTCGGAGCCGGAGAGGGCGTCGGTCTCGGCGCGGCTCAGGCGGAACCAGACGGCCTGTGCGTCGCCCTCCAGGTCGCCTCGGTCCCGCGGCACGGGCGCGTACCGTTCGAGGCCGTCCCAGTGGGCGAGGTCGGCGCGCAGGGCGGGGGCGTGCTCGGCCAGGTGGGTGGCCCATGCGCCGAAGCCGGTGGTGCCCGCCGCGGTGGCGGGCGTGTTGCCGCACAGCCGTTCGGTGTAGCAGCGGCTGAGGTCGTTGACGACGATGCGCCAGGACACGGCGTCCACGCACAGGTGGTGGCAGAGCAGCAGCAGGTGGGCTTGTGCGGCGCCCTGGAACAGATGGGCCTTGAAGACGGCGCCGGTGGCCAGGGAGATCTCGGCCTGCCGGTCGGCGGCGGTCCGCCGGATATGGCGCTGGACGGCTTCCTCGCCGTCGGGCAGCACGGACGTGGTGCAGGCGTCCGGCGGGGCGACGACTTCGCGGCGCCGTTCGGTGCCCGTACCCGTGAACGCGGTGTGCAGCAGCGGGTGCAGTGCGACGACGTCGGCGACGGCGGCCGCCAGGACGTCGGCCCGTACGCCGCCGTCGACGTCGAGCAGAAGCGCCTGGTTCCACTGGTCGGGCTCGGTGAAGTCCTGCTGGAAGAACCAGCGTTGGGCCGGGGAGAGCGTACGGTCGTCGTCGCGCGGGCCGGCGGCCCCTGGACCGGGGCGCTGCTCGGTGGCCCCGCCCGCCGTGATGCGCGCGGCGAGCGCCGCGGCCGTCGGCTCGGCCAGGAACGCCGCGGCCGACACCTGGTGGCCGCGGGCCTGGAGGTCGGCGATGACCTGGATGGCGTCGATGGAACTGCCACCCACCAGGCGGAAGTCGTCGTGCGGTCCGAACTCGCCGTGCCCCAGGTGGCGCCGCCAGACGGCCAGCACCTCGGCGAGGACGGGGTCGTCGACGTCGTGGGTGCGGTCGCCGCCCGTGGTGCGGCGGGCGAGCCGCTCCTGTACGAGGTGGCGCAGCGCGCGCTGGTCGGTCTTGCCGTTGGCGTTGCGCGGGAAGTCGTCGAAGACCTCGACGCGTTCGGGGACCATGTACGCGGGCAGGCAGCCGCGCGCGTCCTCGCGCAGGCCCGCTGGGTCGGGGTCGGCGTCCCGGACGACGACGGCGGCCACGAGGGCGGGGCGGCCCGCGGGGAAGTGCAGGGCCACCGCCTCGGTGACCTGCGGCAGGCGGCGCAGGGCCGCCTCGACGTGGCCCAGCTCCACGCGGTAGCCGCCGACCTTGACCTGCCGGTCGCCGCGTCCCAGGAATTCGAGGACGCCGTCGGCGTCGGCCCGCACCTTGTCGCCGGTGCGGTAGGCGCGCCCGGCCCCCGGGAACGCGGCGTCGACGTCGTCGGTGTAGGCGGCGGCGGTGGCCCGCTCGTCGCCGCGGTAGCCGGGGGTGACGGAGGGTCCCGTGACGTACAGCTCGCCGATGGCGTCGCGTTCGTGGAAGCGGCCGTCGGGGGTGCGGATGAACAGCCGGGTGCGGCCGAAGGCGGTGCCCACGGGCACCGAGTCGACGGCGCCGGCCCGGTCCAGCGCCGCCTCGTCGCGCAGGACGTGCGCGGCGATGCCGACGGTGGCTTCGGTGGGGCCGTAGTGGTTGACCAGGGTCTGGGTGACTCCGGAACCGAGCACCCGGCGGGCCAGCGGGAGGCCGAGCAGTTCGCCGCCGAGGAGCAGGTGGCGCAGCGCGGGCCGGGTGTCCGCGTCGTGTCCGAAGGCGGGGAAGAGGACACCCCAGTGCGAGGGGGTGGTCTTGAGGACGTCGACGCGCTCGGTGTGGAGGTAGCGCATCAGGCCCAGCGGGTCGCGGCGGATGGCGTCCTCGACGAGGTGCAGGGTGCCGCCGGTCCACAGGGCCAGGAACAGGCAGGTGTTGCCGAGGTCGGCGGCGAGGGTGGTGACATGGGCGTAGTGCAGCGGTCCGGTGATGTCGAGGCGGTCGAGCAGCGCCTCGGTGTAGTGCCGCAGGTTGGCGTGGGTGACCTGGACGCCTTTGGGGACGCCGGTGGAGCCCGAGGTGTAGAGGACGTACGCGATGTCCTCGGGCGAGGGTTCGGCGAGCGGCGCCCGGACGGGGGCGCCGTCGTCGATGGGGACCTCGGGGCCGTCGAGGGCTTCGAGCACGTCGAGGACCTGAAGTCCGGCTCGGCGCAGGTCGTGCGCGTAACGCCGGGAGGTGACCGCGAGGTCCGGGGTGGCCGTGGCGAGCCGCCCGGCCCCCTCCGCCACCGGATCGGTGGGTTCGACGACCGTGTACGCCGCGCCGCTGCCGAGGGTGGCGAGCAGGGCGACCACCGCGTCCGGGGTGCGGTCGAGGTGGATGCCCACGAGGGAGCCGCGGCCGATGCCCCGGCGGCGCAGCTGGTGGGTCAGCCGGGACACCCTCGCGTCGAGCGCGGCGTAGGTCAGGCGGTCCTGACCGACGGCGACGGCCGTTCGGTTCGGGTGAGTCTTCGCGTGCGTGCGCACCAGCGCCGGGAGCATGCCTTGGTCCTTAGCGAGTGGGCGGATCGGTCGAAGGAGGGGCGGGCGGGCCGGATCAGCTCCAGAAGACGAGCGGCTCCTGCGGGCCCTTGGTGGCGATGAAGGCGGCGGCGCCGACCCGGTGCTTGCCGGCGCCGGAGGTGACGGCGTGCAGCATGCGCGGGCTGAAGATGATGAGGTCGCCCGCCTCGGGGTGGATGACGTGGACGGGCTGCTCGACGCTGTCCGGTTCGAGGCCTTCGACGTCGAGGATCGTGCGGGTCTCGTCCTCGGTGGGCTCGCGCAGCCACAGCTGCAGGTCGCCGCCCTCGTCCGGGACCTGGAGGTAGATGTTGGCGACCAGCTGGTTGAGCACGCCCTCGATCTCGGGGGCGTCACTCTCCTGGTCGATGGCGTCGTTGTGCGGGTAGAACTCGGAGGTCGACGGCTGGAAGACGCGGAAGGCGCCGACGAAGCAGGCCCGGCCGCGCAGCCGCATCAGGTTGGCGCCCGCGGGCCACAGCTCCTGCAGCTCCAGGCGGACGCGGTCCACCGGCGACAGGTAGGGGTGGAACATGGAGCGCACGTCCTGGATGGCCGGGAGGGCCTGGTCGTGGTACTGGTTCGTGAGTTCCGCGTCCCACTTGGTGTCGATGTGCGGCATGTAGACGCGGCCGACGCTGCTGGTGTGCTGCTTGTGGTAGTTGCCGAGGGCCTGGTGGTTGATGGCCTTCTGGGCGACCTTCTCGGCGATGTCGACCGGGTAGTAGCCCTTGACGTGGATGGCGCCGATCTCGCGGTCGGCGAGCTTCAGCAGCGTCTCGGCGGTCAGTTCGGTGGCGATCTCGTTCGTCAACGAACGGACGACGTGCGTGGTAACGCTCACGAAGAAGCTCCTCGGGTTGAGAGTCGGCAGGAGCGCTCGATCCGGGCTCACTGCCGCGCGGCGGGCCGAAAGGGTCCGCAGGGCGTTCATGACTTTCGACGAGTGGAATCAGATATCCACCGGCCGGAAATCTAGGCGGGCTTTCGGCCTGCCGTCAAGGGGGAATTCCGACCGGCGAACCCCGCTTCTCCTCACGGGATTTCAGGGATCACCGAATGAACCCTTCCCCACGAAAGGGAGGGCTGGATATACGGCTACGAAGGGGTGGTCAGCCGCAGGTCAGCGCGGCCTGGGGCTGCCACAGTCGGGTCAGGGCGTCATTGAACGGAGCCCCGAGGGTCTGGACGGCGTGCCCCGCCCCGGGCAGCACCAGGTGCTCGGCGCCGATATTCCGGGCGAGGGCCGAACCGGCGGCCCTGAAGAGGTCGTGGTGCCCGCCGGACACCACGAGCCGGGGGAATTCGGCGCGTTGCAGCGCGTTGAGCGGAAGTTCCGCCTCCCACGGGCGCTTTCCGCGCATCTGAGTCACCACGGCCCTGCGCATTCCCGGCGGAAGTGTCGCGGGAAGGGCCGGAGCCACGGAATCCGGTGGTGTTCCGATCAGGACGAGGTATTCCTCCAGAAAGGATTCCGGTGAATAGCACCGCGCGTTGATCTCCGCGTAACGGCGCATGAACGCACGGGCGTCGGGTCTCTCTCGTACGAGGGTGAGGGTGAGGGGCTCGACGACGGTCAGCGAGCGCACCCGGCCCGGGTGGCGCCCGGCCGCGATCAGTGCGGCCACCGCCCCGAAGGAGTGGCCCACCAGGTGCGCCCCCTCCTCCAGGGCGTCGGCGACGTCCCGCGCGTCGACCAGGAAGTCCTGCCCGTCCACGGGCGGACTGCCGCCGTACCCGCGTCTGTTGACCAGCCGCAGCGCGTAGCGCCCGGCCAGCTCCTCCTGCGCGGCCCACGCCGTGCGCGCACTGAGCACGTCACCGTGGACGAGCACCACCGGCGGGCCCTCCCCCGACCTCAGCACTTCCACCGGTCGCACCGCATCTCCTCCTGGTCCGCTCTGTGTTCGGTGACAGGCACCGCGGCCTTTCCTCACTGGTCAGTTGCGCGAGGCGGGCACCGGGTTTACGCGGGACCGCGAAAATGCGGCGTGACCTGGATCACGGTGCCGGGACGGGCGGCTCGTCCGGCGGCAGCGCGCGGTGCCGCGCTCAGCTGCACCGCGGGCCCGGCCGCTCAGCAGCACCGCGTGGTGACGTGCTCGGCGCGCCGGCTGTGGTCGCGCCACAGGGCCCTGCGCTGCCGCGCCGTGAGCCGTCCGCCGGGCGCCGTGGCCGCGCGGGCCCGGCACACGCGGCGGAACTCGGCCTGTCCAGACACCTCGTCGAGGTAGCGCGCGGCCCGCGCCCACAGCCCGCGCGCCAACCGCCGGGCGCTCAACCGGACTTCCCCGCGAGCGCCCGGGGCTCCGCGGCCGGCTCGGGGCGCGGCTCGTGCGGGGTCTCGGAGGTGGGGAGCGGTGCGTGCGCGCGCAGGGCCTTGACCCACACGCGTACGACATCGGCCATGACGACGAGCACGAGCAGGGCGAAGACGGCGGCCAGAACGCCGTCCACCGTGGAGTTGGTGACGATCTGGCGCATGTCCTCGGCGGTGCGCGCGGGAGCGAGCACGTCGCCGTCCGCCAGTGCGTCGGCGTAGCGCTCGCGCTGGGCGAAGAAGCCGACCCGCGGGTCCGGCGAGAAGACCTTCTGCCAGCTCGCGGTGAGGGTGACGGCGATGTCCCCCAGCAGCGGCAGACCGGTGACCCACGCCCAGCGCAGGCGCCCCTGTTTGATCAGGACGGTGGTGCACAGGGCGAGGGCGAGCGCGGCGAGCAGCTGGTTGGCGATGCCGAAGAGCGGGAACAGCTGGTTGATCCCGCCCAGCGGGTCGGTGACGCCGATCAGCAGGAAGTAGCCCCAGCCGGCCACCATCAGCGCGCTGCACAGCCAGATGCCCGGCTTCCAGCTGACGTCGCGCAGCGGCTTCCACACGTTGCCCAGGGCGTCCTGGAGCATGAACCGGCCCACCCGGGTGCCCGCGTCGACGGTCGTGAGGATGAACAGCGCCTCGAACATGATCGCGAAGTGGTACCAGAAGGCCCGTACGGACTCGCCGCCGAACGCCTCGGAGAGCACGTGCGAGAGGCCGAGCGCGAAGGTGGGGGCGCCGCCGGTGCGGGCCTGTACCGACTCCTCGCCGACCGCCGCGGCCGCCTGGTGCAGGTCGGCGGGGGTGAGGGTGAAGCCCAGCTGGCGCACCGCCTCGGCGGCGGACTCAGCGGTCGGACCGAGCAGTCCCGCCGGGGAGTTGACGGCGTAGTACAGCCCGGGATCCAGCACGCACGCGGCGATCAGCGCCATCACGGCGACGAACGACTCGGTGAGCATGCCGCCGTACCCGATCATGCGGATGTGCGACTCGCGCTGGATCAGCTTGGGCGTGGTGCCCGAGGAGATCAGGGCGTGGAAGCCGGACAGCGCACCGCAGGCGACGGTGATGAACAGGAACGGGAAGAGGCTGCCGGAGAACACCGGTCCGGCTCCTCCGGACGCGAAGTCGGTGACGGCGTCCGCCTTCATGGCGGGCATCGCGACGACGATCGCCACGGCCATCAGCGTGATCACGCCGACCTTCATGAACGTCGACAGGTAGTCGCGCGGGGCGAGGAGCAGCCACACCGGCAGCACACTCGCCACGAACCCGTACCCGACCAGCAGCCACACCAGGGTGGTCGGTGCGAGCGTGAACGCCTGCGACCAGGCGGGGGACTCGGCGACCTCGTTGCCGCCGATGACCGAGAGCAGCAGCAGGACCGCGCCGATGACACTGGTCTCCATCACCCGGCCGGGCCGCACCAGCCGCAGCCACAGGCCCATGAAGAGGGCGATCGGGATGGTCATCGCGATGGAGAAGGTGCCCCACGGCGATCCGGCCAGGGCGTTGACGACGACGAGCGCCAGCACCGCGAGCAGGATGACCATGATGGCGAGCACGGCCAGGATGGCGGCGGCCCCGCCGACCGGGCCGATCTCGTCGCGTGCCATCTGTCCCAGACTGCGCCCGTCGCGGCGGGTCGACAGGAACAGCGTCACCATGTCCTGCACGGCACCGGCGAAGACGGCGCCGACGACGATCCACAGCACGCCGGGCAGATAGCCCATCTGCGCGGCGAGCACCGGCCCGACGAGGGGGCCGGCTCCCGCGATCGCGGCGAAGTGGTGGCCGAAGAGCACGCCCTTGCCGGTGGGGACGTAGTCCACGCCGTCCTCCAGCCGTTCGGCCGGGGTCGCGCGGGTGTCGTCGGTGCGCAGCACGCGGCGGCTGATCCAGCGCGCGTAGAAGCGGTACCCGACGGCGTACGAGCACAGGGCGGCGACCAGCAGCCACAGGGCGCTGATCTCCTCGCCCCGGGACAGGGCCAGTACGGCCCAGGCGGCGGTGGCCGTGAGGGTCACGGCGACCCAGAGCGCCGCGCGCAGCGCACGGTTGCCCGGTGGGCGCGTGGGTGCCCCGGTTCGGTTCTCATCCATGGGAATCACCTTTCAGCGGCACGCCGTCGGCGGCCGTCACAGGTCCTTGGTCGGACGGTCCTTGGTCGGACGGTCCTTGGTCAGGCGCCGGAACAGTGCGGCGAGGGCCACGCTCAGCAGGCAGACGGCGAAGTGCAGGAGGTAGAAGAGCGGGATGCCGAACAGCCGGGGCCGGTCGGGCGGCACGGCGACCGTGCCCGTCGCGGCGGCCACGGGAATGAGCAGCAGCAGTCCCCGGACCTTGCGCCACGGTGTTCCGCGTCCGCTGCCCGCGGGGTCGTCTTCCGCAGCCACAGCCGCACCTCTCCTCGCCCCGGGCCGGCGGCGCCGGCCCGTGCCTGTCGATTCGGACGCGCCCCCGCGGCCGTTCGCGTGCACGCGGTCCGGTGTGCGGGGGGCTGCGGGAGTGCGCCAAGAGACGGTCCGGCACCGCACGGACGCGTGGCGGACTCCCGCGAGCGAGGCGGCGGGCCGTAGGTCCGCCGCCTGCTTCGGATGTTGGTTGCGCGGCCGGCCCGTGGGGTTTACACGTCCCCGGCAAGCACCTCAGTGGCGTGGATCACATGGCCGCCGGATCTTCCTTGACGCTCATCCGGGGCCGCCCTAGAGTGCCGCCGGACGGAAAAGATATTCCGGCATACGGAAATTTATGTGCAGGGGGGCGTTATCAACCAGGCTGTCGGAGCGTGCTTCACGCTCGTCATCGGCGGCGCGCTCCTGGCCGGAGCCCGCAGACCACCCCACGACGAACTCCCCCACCCCGCCCGCTGGGCCCTGGGCGGACGCGGCCTCGGTACCACCGCGACCTGCCTGCTGCTCGGGGGCACCATCTACACCTCGTACACCTACATCGCCGTACCCGGCCTGATCTTCGGCACCGGCGGACTCGCCCTGTACGCCCTCGTGTACACGATGATGCTCTCGCCCCTGATCATGATCATGCTGCCCCGGCTGCGCGACGTCGCCGCCCGGCACGGCCTGGTCACAGCCGCCGACTACGTACGCGCCCGGTACGGTTCACACCCGCTCGCCCTCGCCACCGCCCTCACCGGCATCCTCGCCACGATGCCCTACCTCGGGCTCCAGGTCGTCGGCCTGACCGCCGTCCTGCGGGCCATGGGCCTCACCCCCACGGGCGTCACCGGCTGCGCCGTACTCACCCTGCTCTTCCTGCTGTTCGCCCTGGTCACCCACCCCGGCGGCCTGCGCGCCTGCGCCCGCGTCTCGTTCGTCAAGGCCGGGGTCATCGGCACCGCGATGATCGTCCTCCTCGCCCTCGTCCTCCACCGGCTCGGCTCGCCCGGGCACATCTTCACCCAGGCCGCCCTGCGCAGCGAGGCCACCGGGCAGCCCTTCGGCGTCCCCGTGCACGGCTTCAGCGCGTACGCCACCCTGGCCGTCGGGTCCGCGCTCGCCCAGCTGATGTACCCCCAGGTCCTCCTCGTCGCCATGGCCAGCCGCTCCAAGCACACGCTGCGCGCCGCCACCACCTACCTGCCCGCCTGGAGCATGACGCTCGGGCTCTGGGCGTTCCTGGGCATCGCGGCACTCGCCGCCGGAGTGCAGACCCAGGCCGGCCACGGCGAGCTCGCCGTACCCATGCTCATCGGCCAACTCGCCCCGGACTGGCTCACCGGGCTGCTGTTCGGTGCCATCGCCGTGGCCGGGCTGCTGCCCGCCGTCCTGATGGCGATGAGCATGGCCATGCTGTTCGTACGCAACATCTACGTCGAGTACCTCAACCCCACCGCCACGCCCAAGCACGAGGTCCGTGTCGCCCGCGGACCCGTCCTCGCCATCATGGCCGGGGCCGTCGCCTTCGCCCTGCTCGTGAAGCCCCAGGACGCCGTCAACCTCCATCTCCTCGGCGGGGTATGGATCCTGCAGCTCCTGCCCACCGTCGCCCTGTCCCTGTTCACCCGCTTCTTCCACCGGCGCGCCCTGTTCCTCGGCTGGGCCACCGGCATGGTCACCGGTACCGCCTTCCTCGGCCTCGGCCGCTTCTCCGCCGTCGTCGACGTCGGCATCGGGCCGCTGCACGCCCCGGTGTACGTCGCCCTGACCGCCCTGGCCCTCAACCTCGCCGTCGCCGCCGTGCTCACCCCCGTCCTCGACGCGCTCAAGGTGCCCCGGGGCACGGACGCCACCGCCGGCGGCGCGGCCTGGGAACGCCGCGGCTCCAAGTACGCCTTCGTCGTCGAATGAGTGAGGAACCCCTCGCGTGAAACCGCTTCTTCCACGGCCCGGCGCCCTCCGCCCCCGCCCGGCCGGACCCGTCCCGCCCGGCAGACCCCTGCGTCCCGGGCCGGCCGCCCCCGAGGAGAGCGCCCCTGAGGGCGCCCCCGAGGACAGCGCCCCCGAGGACAGCGCCCTTGCGGACAGCGCCCTCGACCTGCGCGACGCCGACCGGGAAGTCGCCATCGCCCAGCTCTTCGACGAGCACTACGCACGGCTGCTGCGCCTCGCGATGCTGCTCGGCGCCGAACAGGACGCCGAGGACGTCGTGTCGGAGGCGTTCTACCAACTGCACTGCCGCTGGGCGAAGCTCAAGACGCCGGAGGCCGCCGCCGGCTATCTGCGCTCCATCGTCTGCAACCTGACCCGGATGCGGATCCGCCGCATCAAGGTGGTGCGCCGCCACACCTACGCCGAGCGCGACGACCTGGTCCGCTCCGCCGAGCAGCAGGTGCTGCTCGACGACGACCAGCGCGCCCTGGTCGCGGCACTGCGCACCCTGTCCTCCCGCCAGCGCCAGGCGCTCGTGCTGAAATACTGGCTCGACCTCAAGGAGGCCGAGATCGCCGAGACGATGCGGATCTCCGCCGGTGCGGTCAAGTCGCACACAGCGCGGGGCATGGCGAAACTGACGAGCGTGATGAAGGGGCAACCCCAGTGACCAGGAAAACGGAGGAGCTGCTGAGGTCCGCCCTCAGCGACCTGGCCGCGTCCGTGCCCGACGGCGCCGCCACCTCCTACCGCAAGGAGCAGGCCCGCTGGCGCCGCCGCGAGTACCGCCGCCGGTGCGTGGTCGCCGTCCTGGTGCTGCTCATCGTCGCCGTGGTCTGCGCGATCGGCTTGATGACGCTCGCCGACGCCTCGCCGGACACGCATGTCATCTTCAACAACCAGGACGGGAAGGCGGTACCGGAAGCCGGGCCGTAAAGGGCGGTACCGGAAGCCGGGCCGTAACGCGATTGTCACCACGGTGACCGCCGCATCGAGAGCATGGCCACCACCGTCGCCTGGCCCCTCCACGAACCGCGCCGGTCCGGGCCGAACGCGCCTGCGGCCTGGCGGCCCGTCCGCGGACGGATCACGCGGGAGCAGCCCCGCGAGGCCCTGTACCGGCAGGTTGCTGCCGACCCGCGCTGCGGCTGCGGCTGCGACAGGAGCGTGGTGTGGCGGGCGGGGCCTGACCTTTGCGCGCCCGGTCCGGGCGAGCGCACCTGGGGGGTGGGATGGGGTGGGTTGGGGTGGACGATGTGGTGCGGTGGAATGACCCTGATCCCGGTCGCCTATCTCGTGCTGTTCCTGGTGTGGACTATGCTGCCGCTGCCAATCGTGCTTCCCAAGAACCGGCGCGGAACGTAGCTCACAGCGGCACATCTGGCTGCCTCCGTTAGCGCCCTCCTGCTGGCCTGGTTCACTGATCTCCCCTGGCCCGACTCGCCGTGGTCCTGGGTGCTTTGGGCGGGCTGATCGCCTCCCTGCGACTCCTCTTGCAGAGAGCATTCACCGACAGCCGAAGCTGAAGGACCGGACACAGCGCTCGGCGTGCCGGAAGGAACGGGGCACCATCCCCCTCGGGAGGCCGGCGGATGACCGCGCACGGGCAGATCACCGGCCTCGCACACTCCGACGTGAACGAGAGCGGAAGCCGGCCCCTTGAAGACCTCGTACGCTGGAACGGCGAGCTCTCGGAACTCATCAGAAGCGCCCGCCATAGCGAACCAACTTGGATGGTCACCTTCCGGCGTGGTCACGCCGTTGCCGCTGCGGAGAAGGTCACCGCTGGATGCGCCAGCCCAGGACAGCTCGTCGACTGGGCACAGGCCGTTCATTTCGAGGACCAGGTGGACACCGAGGAGGGACATCAGGACCTGCTGACCCAGTTCCTCGTCGAGATCTCGACCCCCGAGCTGTTCGCACCGGTCACCCGTGAAGTCTGCCAACGATGGCTACGCGTCCTTCAGGCATCAGAGGACTCCGACTCCGATGCGGCTGGACGTCCCAACCGTCGGCCTGTGCCACCGCCGTCGGCCGCCGGGCCAGGGCCAGGGCCAGGGCCACGATCCATGTGACCAACCCGGCGGCAGTGGCCAGAACGCCACCCGCCGCGAAGGACGCCCGCGGCGCGCGCTCCAGCAGCGCGGGCAGACTGATCGAGATCAACGGCACCAGCACGCTGGCGGCCGCGCCGATGACACCACCTCCTGAAAACTCCCGCTGAAGGCGAACACGGGCCAACAAAAGCCCCCGCGCCGACCACACCAGGCAGTACCTGCCCGGGGAACCGACCCGACAGGACCACGTTCCCGGTCCCGGCGCCCCGCTCCGCGCCCCTGCCCGGGGCTGCGCTTATGTGTCATCCAGTGCTGCGGCAGCTGTGTCGACGAACTACTGACGTGGGTGGACCCGTCGCTGTTTCGGACGGGCCGGTGACGGCGGGGACGATGATGGCGAGGCCCCCGCACAGCACGCCGCCGTCCAGCTACAACCCAGCGCTCGGTCAATGCCCGCACTGTGGTGGTAGTTCGGTCCAGCCACGCCGCGTCCGGCCGCGCCCTCAGCTTCAATGGTGGCCCGGGCGAACGCCTCCGGGGGCCGGATCACTACCGCGCCCTCGGACGGGGCGC
Source organism: Streptomyces sp. NPDC003032 (assembly GCF_053591415.1). Classification (NCBI taxonomy): domain Bacteria; kingdom Bacillati; phylum Actinomycetota; class Actinomycetes; order Kitasatosporales; family Streptomycetaceae; genus Streptomyces; species Streptomyces sp. NPDC003032. The sequence continues at coordinate 29,867 of NZ_JBSFTT010000018.1, forward strand.
GCCGCGTGCCGCCCGTGGAGCGGTCACCGCGGTCCCTGCCACTGCTGCTCCAGGAAGGTCCTGAGTTCTTGGGGTGGTCGGTGGGCAGCTCGTCGAGGGTGCGAACCCACTGGTGGCGATCGAGCTCGGACAAGGTGCCCGGGCCCGGCGTCTCCGGAATGCAAGCGAGGACGAGCCGGCGGCTGGTGCGGCCGCGGGAGTTCGTGTAGTCGAAGCGGCCCGCGTAGCGGTCGATGGCGATGGTGAGGCTGGTCTCCTCGGTGATCTCGCGGTGCAGGGTGTCGATGATGAACTCGCCCCTTCGAGCCGATCGGCCGGAGTGGGGCCCCTTGGCCCACTTGAACCGTGCTGGCTAGTCGGCTTCCGGCGCCCGCCCCGGACTCCGGAAGCGACGACCACACCTGTGCAGCGATCAAATCCACCTCATCTTGCGATAACCCCGACCGCACCCCGATCACCCCTCTGGCCCCGTCCGGAAACGTCGCCGTGCGCATCTCAATACCCTCTGGACCCGCGCCGGGCAGCCGCCCTCGGCTCCGTGGAACTTGGCGTACGCCTGGACGGACTCGATCTCTCGACCTCCGCGTTGGTCATGCTGGTTTTCGAGGACCACAGCCAGACCGGCAACGAGGGCTGGCCGCCCGGCAGGTAGTCGACCCTGCAAGGCGGACCAGCGTGCCTTCACGTCGACCGAGTCGAAGAATGCCGATGCTAGTGCCGCATCAGGCAACGTTCGCCCTGGCAACGACGATGCGTAGGCGCCGGTCGTCGGCGTGGCGGTTTCGCCAGATGATGTATCGGCGGATCACGCTGCCCTGCTCTTTGTGGGTGGCGTGGTCGGTGCCGCAACAGCTCCTGGCTTCTTACCCGGCTTGATGTGGCCGTAGAGCTTGTCCCTGGCCAGGTCCAGGGCTGCGAACAGGTGGCGTACTCCGCCGTAGCGGTCGTAGGTAGCCCGGCGCCTGCGGCGGGGGGTCGCGGTCGGGGCCCTTGTGCCTGTCGCCGCGCTCGGCCCCCTGCCGGCCGGGGTGGGGCGTCAGATTGAGCGGCCCGAACTCGTCCACGCCCACCACCACTTCACTGGGCTCGTCCTCTCCGGGTATCACCTCGCCGTCGGCGATCGCGTAGGTGCTCGACCCAAGCCTTCTTGGCGACGTAGCCCGGATCGCGGGGGGACTTCCACGTCTTCAGACGTTGAAAGGAGAGGCCTTCCTCGCGGAGCAGAATGCGCAGGCCCTTCATGGCTGATGTTTCGGTAGAGGGAGTCGAAGCCATCGGTGTTGAAGTTGTGGATGACATCGCTGACCGGTGTCGCTGGTGAACGACACAACGACACTTCGCCGATCTCCGCCACGGGCATACCCTGCGTGGACAGCAGGACCTAGCCGGCCAGGGTCTCCGCGTCTCAGCGCCGGAATGGCCCACCGGTAGAGTCGGTCCGAGGAGAGCGCTGATCTGGGGGGTTCATGACGGCAGCGGGTGCACCGCCCATCATCTTCGTACACGGGACGCGGTTCAGCGCGGGACAGTGGAGCCCACAGCTCGCCGCACTGCAAGAGGACTTCCAGGTCGCCGCTGTTGACCTACCAGGCCACGGCGCCCGCTCTGCTCAACCCTGGAGCCTGCAGGCGGCGACGGAGATCATCGCTTCCGCGGTGGACTCGCTCGACTGCGGACCGGCTCTGGTCGTCGGGCACTCGCTCGGCGGATACGCCTCGCTGGAGTTCGCGCGGCGCTGCCCCGAGCGACTGCTGGGGCTGGTCCTTGCTGGGGCCAGTGCCTCAACTCGTGGCCCGTGGGCAACGCCGTATCGGTGGGTCGCCGGGCTCGTCCCTCGCATACCGGCGGACCGGCTGGCCCGGTGGAACGACCGGATGCTGCGCCGGCTCTATCCTCCCGAGGTGGTGGAGGCGACCATCCTCTCTGGCTACGCCTTCCACACCCTGCCAGCCGCCTGGGGCGAGGTGCTGGGCCGCTTTGACGCGGGTGCGATGCGTCATGTGGCGGCTCCCGTACTCATCTTGAACGGCGAGAAGGACACTGTCTTCCGCACCGGCGAGTTGGACTTCGCCCGCGCTCATCCGCACGCCCGCGTCGAATTGATCCCGCGGGCAAGACATCTCGCGAACTTCGACGATCCAGCTGCCTTCACCGATGCTGTCCGCCGCTTCGCCCTGCAGCTACCTGTTCGCAGCTGAGCACGCCAGAGTCGGGTCCACCCGGGTTGCGGAGCGCAGTGGGACCGTGAACGTTCAGGCTGACCAAACGCGCGCTCACTGGCCAACTGCGGTGCTCTGTCACGATCAAGACAGGGCGAACGTTGCCTGATGCGGCACCAGCAGTCGCCGACTCCGCTCACGGGGCTGCCTCCCCGGAAGTCAACCCGGCCGAAGCCAGATCAAGCCACATTGGCGGGCCCCTGATTCCGGGCTGGGGCCGGCTGGGTCAAGAATCCTTTCTTCCGACTTCGTCCCAGGTCACCGGCCCCGACAGCGGGGTCTTCCTGTCGCTGCGCGGCCCTCTCGGAGTGACCGGATCACGGTGCGGGCCCCCGCCGATTGTCGGTTTCCCGCTCTTGAGGAGAATCCGTGCATCCCGTCCGCGTGCTTACCGCCCTCCCCGTGTTCGAGAACCCTCCTGCCCAGGCCGCCAAGGCCAACGCGTTCCGGCGTCCGGTCGACGCACGTCGCGCCCTGTTCGCCTCGGCATCACGACCGTCATCGGGGTGGGGGCATGACCAACCCGAACACACCGGGCCCCGCCCTGCTCGCGTGGGCCAGCCGGGCCCTCGGCGCCCGGCCCGCTGTCCAGGACGCCTCCCACCCGCGAGAGAACTCCCGCGTCTGGCAGCTCGAACTGCCCGGAGACGTCCGCTACTACCTGAAGATCTCCCCCAAGGCTGTGATGTATGAGCGCGAGACCCTCGCTCTGCGCGGCGGGTGATCTCGTCCTGGCAGAGGACCTGAAGGAAGTCGAGGTGGCCGAGTTCGCCGCCGTGGGCCTGGGCAAGGCGGGCGTCGAGGGTCTCCAGCATCCCGGACAGCCGCAGGGACTTGAGTGACTCGCGCAGGGCGGTGTCCATCACGCCCATCGTGCCGCCACCTCGTCGTCGCCGTGGCCCTGGTCGTCGCGGTCGTCCTCCGCCGTGTCCGGGGGCGCGACGGAGCCGAACAGTCCCTGTGGGCCGTGGAGGAAGGCCGCGGCTCCCGCGTCTCCGCTGGTCTCGGGCTCGGGATCGGTCTCGGTGCCGGCGACCGGGATGCCCTTGACGGTGCGGTAGGACGGGTCGCCGACCGTGATCGCTCTCGCGCAGGCCGCTTCCAGTCGCGTGTCGCCGTACTTCTTGCGCAGTCCGAGTCCGGAGAAAATCGCCTTCCAGATGAAGACGCCCATCTGGTGCCGCTCCCAGGAGGGTAATCACTCTTGTCGGTGCGTTTTCCCTGGTCGAGGGCGGCGTGGGTCTTGACCAGGTCGCTGTCGAGAAAGACCTGCACCATCGGGGCGGTGGAGCGGACATCGACCTTGCGTCCAATCAGCTTCCAGGGCACGGAGTAGAGGGTGCGGCCGACCTTGATGTGGATGTCCGGGCCGGCCGTGGCCGTCGACCAGCGGGCCAGGGTGAACGGGGTGGGCGGCAGCGGCAGCAGGGCGGCGGCCTCGACCGCGCCCAACACGGCCATCGGGGCCGCCCCGCCCAGCGGCCGGCACTGGCGGCGCCCGGCGACCTGCTGGGCCCAGGTGACGGCCTCGGTCTGCATGTGCTCGATCGAGGTGAACTCCCGTCCGCGCCAGAACGAGTCGCGGACATAGGGCATGGGCCGCTCCAACCTGGGCTTGTCCTTGGGTTTCAAGGCTCTCGCCGGATCCACCAACGCCCCGTAGGTGGCGAGTTCGGCATACGCCTTGTTGATTTTCGGGTCGTAGAGAACGGGCTTGTCGACGCCGGTCTTCAGGTTGTCGGGGACCAGCCGGCGCGGGACGCCGTCGAAGTAGCGGAAGGCCGCGACGTGTACCTCGGTCCACGCGTGCTGGTCCAGGTGCAGGACCGGGTGGACGAACATGTGCCGTGAGCAGGGCAGCACCATCACGAACGCCCAGACGCGGTGCCGTTTGCCGGTGCGGGGATTGGTCCACTGGCCGAGGAACCCGTAGTCGATCTGGGCCTCCTCGCCCGGCTCGACCTCGTCGCGCAGGACGGTGACCTGCGAGCGGCTCACCTCGTCGGGCAGCGTGGCGTGGACCCAGCGGCGGAACGAGGAGATCGACACCTTCAGTTTGTGCTCGTCCCGCAGCCGCTGGTGGATCGTGGAGACCGTCACGGTCCCCAGCAAGTCCGCGATCTAGTCGCGGTGTTCGTCGACGTCGGACCAGGTGACCTGCCGCAGTCTCCTGTCGACGTGGCCGGGGAACCGGCCCTCGATCAGCCCGGCCCAGTCGGCCTCGCTCATTGGCGGGCCGCCCGGGGTGATCCCGGACGCCTCCGCCGGGGCCGGGTACTTCCTGACCGTCTTGCGGTCCACCCCCAGCGACGCTGCCAGCGCGCTCTTCGAGCGGCCCGCGTACCAGTGGACGTAGATCTCGGTGATGTCGACCACGACGAACGTTCTCCTCGCCATCCGGGCTGCCCATCGGCCATCAGAACCACGGGCGAGGAACACGGGCGGCTCCGCGACGACCAGGTCCCTCGATCCCGGAATCCGCGCTACCCATGGCCAAAGAGGATGAAGCGGGATGAGTAACTAGATAGCACTCAAACCGCCCGACATGGGGAAACCCTCTGCCCGTCTCACCGAGGTGCGGCCGAATCCCCGGTTGCCCGCCGTTGGCCGGGCCACATGTCGTCATACGCGGCGTCCATGAACTGCGCCTGCGGCCCGCGCAGCGCGGAGGAGTCGGCTATCTCGCCCCGGACTGCCTGCACCAGGTGGAACGCATAACGATAGGCAGAGCCTCGCAGGGGCTCGCTTCTGGCCGCCAGGTCGATCTCCGCCTGTGCGAGCCACAGGTCATCGACGAGTCGATCGAGCACCGCATCGTCTGCCGTGCCATCACTGACCGGGCGCGTGAGGGCCGCCTTCTCCACCCGCGATGCGATGCCGAGGAACTTCAGGACCGCGTTCTTCAACTCCGCGCGGTGCGCGGCTGATTCCTGTACTTCGAGCTGCCGGGCACTCGCCCGCGACACGAGGTACTGGCCAAAGATCGACCCGCCAGCGCCGAGTGCGACACCGGCCAGAGACAACAATGCCGGCCCCAAGGTTCCCCAAGATCCCATAGCGGGAGTCTCTCAACACCCCGCGACCGCCGTCCCCGTGGGGACTCGTGACCGTGAGGGTGAGGAATTCCGTGACGCTCCACCCGTCACAACTGGGGAATTCCGTGACCGTCGACACGGATGAGCTGGAAACGCTGCTTGCCCGGTCGGTGTGGGGCGGCCACGAGCTGTCGGGCGGTCAGTGGCAGCGCTTGGCGTGCGCGAGAGCGATGTACCGGCAGCCGGCCGTGCTCGTCCTGGACGAGCCGACCAGCGAGATGGACGCCCGAGGAGAGCACCAGATTTTCCGGGAACTTCGGGCCATGGCTCCCGACCGGATCGCGGTGGTGGTCACGCACCGGCTGGACAACGTACGGATGGCCGACCGGGTCATCGTTCTCGACCAGGGCGCCGTCCGGGAACAGGGCTCCTTCGACGAACTCGTCGCCGGCAAGCACGCCGCCCACCTGGTGCGCGAGCACGGCGCCACAGTCGACGCGGTCGAAGCATCCACCGGCCAGCACGCACGGGCGGTTGCCCGATACGGAGATCTACCATCGCCTGCTGCCCGCCCTGCGCAGCGGCCTCAAGCGGAGGGCTCCTCGCCTTCTCCGTGCTGCACACCAACTCCACGGCCACGGCCCCTCGTCGAGCCTCGACCCGCGCACGTGAGCCGCACCCCAGGACAGCTGGACGGATTACCTCGCTGCTTGCAGGAACGACGAAGCGGGACCGCCCCGTGCCCAGCTCTCCTCAGTGTGGAGATCAGCCTTCGGAGGCTGACTGCTTGGGGCCGCTGCCCATGTTGCGCTTGTCGCGGGCGTAGATGACGGTCGTCTTTCCACCGCCGGCAGTCCTGCGGTCCAACTCGAACAGAGTGGTGGCGGCCAGGAGGTCACTGAGCTTGGTGTAACCGTAGGTGCGGGAGTCGAAGTCAGAGCGCTGCTTGGTGATGATGTGGCCGACATTCGCGAGGTGGGCCCAGCCGTCGTCGTCGGAGGCGGCCTCCACTGCGTGGCGGAGCAGGTTGACCAGCGCAGTGTCAGCTTTCAGCTTGACCGCTGTGGCTCGCGCAGTCGGCTTGGCCTCAGCCGGGGCGGTGGCGCTCTTGAGATTCTCGACGTAGATGAACTTGTCGCACGCGGCGACGAACGGCTTGGGGGTCTTGCGTTCGCCGAATCCGTAGACAGTCAGGCCGGACTCGCGGATGCGGGCCGCGAGGCGGGTGAAGTCACTGTCGCTGGAGACGATGCAGAAACCGTTGAAGCGCCCTGAGTACAGCAGGTCCATGGCGTCGATGACCATGGCGGAGTCGGTGGCGTTCTTCCCCGTGGTGTAGGCGAACTGCTGGATCGGCTGGATCGACTGGGCGAGCAGCTGATCCTTCCAGCCCTTCAGATGGCTGCCCGTCCAATCGCCATAGGCCCGCTTGACGTGGGCGGTCCCGTACTTCGCGACCTCCGCCAACAGCTCTTCCAGGGCCGAGGGCTTGGCGTTGTCGGCGTCGATCAGTACCGCCAGTTTCGCAGTGTTCTCCACGGCACTGGACCGTAGCGCAGGCGACTCCGAAGCCGCAGGGAAGTTACTGAGCCCAAGCCCGGCTGTCGCCGGACCTGGTGGTCGCTACATCGGGACGACCACCGGGTCCTGCCCCCGTCTGCAGATTCGAGGCGGAGCTTTCCTGCCAACGCGCTGCCGACGAGTGTCATCCCGTCGGCGTGCCGATACGAAGCCGGTTGCCGTCAGGATCGCGCAACTCAATCTCACGCGCCCACGGAGCGTCCTTCGCCTGCACACCGAACTCTGAGGCGATGGTCTCGACATCACGCACGCGGAGATAGACCAACGTGTCGGGGCGGGCGTACTTGTCCGACGACTTGTGTCTACGCGTCTACGCGTGACTGAACCACGGCGTCATAGCCGTAGCTTCCCGTCCCCACCTCGACCGTGCGTGCCATGACCCGTGGGTCGTCACCGCTGTTCTCTGCGATCTTCGACAGCGGGGCCTCTGCGGCCTTGGCAACGGCGAAGATGCCGTACCAGTGCCCCGCCCGTCTGCCGTCAGCCGTCAGCCGTCAGCCGTCAGCGTGGGCAGGACGGCGGCGGCCCGGATCAAGGCCACTCCACCGCCGGGAACGATGCCCTCGTCCAGGGCGGAGCTGGAGGCGCGGTTGCGATAGCTTGCTTGCCCAGCTCCGCGGCTATGGCGGCAGCGGCCAGATCGACCCCGTCCAGCACGCTCGCTGTGTCACCGACCGAGTTCAGTAGGCGGCTGGCTTCCCGCATCAGGCTCTGCGTCACCAGAGCCGCCACGGTGCCGCCTCCGCCGGCTTGTTGCATCGCGCCGAGTACTCGTAGAAGTGTCGGCGCATAGGGTCACCCCGAGGCGACCCGCTCGCCACTTGGCCGAGGGGATAGAGGGCCGGTTCACCCGTTCGGCCCATCTCTGCTGCCTCTGGCTTGAGTGGAACGCCTTTACTGAGGGTGGGGCCGGGGCACGTACGGCCGGTCCCTGGTCCCGGGCGATATGCGTCGCACACCAAGCGCCGTCATCGAGCCGGGCCCGCCCCGCCCCGCCCCGCCCGTAGCTCAGGGGGCGAGCGCGCATACGTTCTGCTCCCAGCACCGCGCGATTGTCATCAGCGGAACCGTAATTCCTTCGTCTGGGCGATCCCTGAATCCGGGACAGTGCTACGAGATGGGCGATGTACAGCTGCGCTACAGCCAGGACGCGAGGAGTGTCACGTACACCCCGCGCCGCGGGGCTTGCAAGTCTTGGTGACCCAGCCATCCTTACCCATGCCTCGGATCCGGAGGTGAACAATGATGACGCGTACCCAGCTACGCGCAGCGGGCCTCGCATCCGCATGCATCCTGGCGACCACAATCACCCCGGCCTGGACCGCCAGTCGACCCGCAACGGAGCAGCCTGCCCCCTGCCGGAGCGGCAACCTGGCCCTCGACTGGACCACCGGCGGGACGGCCAAGCCCGGCGGTTCGAATACGGAAGAGCAGGTGACCGTCTTCGCTGCGGTGAAAAACACCGGATCTGATGCGTGCACCCTGCGGGGCTACCCGAAAGTGACCCTGAAGATGGGCACGGAAACCCGGGGTGTGGATACCGAAACGCTCATGCAGCAGGACTCGAAGAAGCCGACAACCGTTACCCTCAACTCGGGTGCCACCGCTCGGTTCGTCGTGACCTTCCTCTCCGGGAAGCTGAGCGACAACGTCATCGACCCGGGCGTGGCAGCCATCACCCTGCCCGGTAACACCAAGGCCAAGGAACTCCCTTGGCGGTGGGGGTTGGTCCAGAAGCAGGAAGGGGCCACACACCCGGGCAACTACGTCAGCCCGGTGTTCCGCTGACATCCCGCTCCAGCAACCAACACGCGCGGGCACGCCGAGGACGTCGGGCGTGTCCGTCTGCCCCGTCCGCCCGCCTGCCACCGGCCACGGCGGCAGCGCACCCGGTCCGTTGCTCACACGGACTGGAGCCCGTTCGTCGATGACATGGAGGCCGACGACGACGGGCACGGACACGGACACCAACACCGATCCCACTCCCGCCCCCGCCCCCGTCCACTCCCTCACTCCCCCGCCATCCGCAGCCGCCGCACGCGCGCCGGAGCGGGCCCGGTCGACTCGCGCGGGACATAGGTCGTGCGCAGGGTGTGGCGGCGAGGCCTGGCCGTGGAGCCGTTGATGCGCCGGACCAGGATGTCTGCCGCGAGGCCGCCCAGTTCCTGCACCGGCTGGCCGACCACGCTCAGCCGGGGCCGGACCAACGTGGCCCACTCCGCGTCGTCGAAGCCGATGACGGAGACGTCACCGGGAATGTGGGCGTCGAGATCGAGCAGGGCGTCAAGAGTGCCGAGCGTGGCCACGTTGTCGGTGGTGAACAGGGCGGTGGGCCGGTCGTCGGAGGTCATCAGTTCCAGTACGGCGGAGCGTGCCCAGGCCCGGTCGTATCCGGTGTGCCGGATCAGCTCCGCCTCGCGCGGGATGCCGGCGGCGCGCAGAGCCTGCCGGTAGCCGGTGAGGCGTTCGGTGGTGGTCCAGATGTCCGCGCCCGGGGCCAGCAACGCCGCGTTCTCGTCAGGGGACGCCGAGGTGATGACCGCGATGCGGGTGTGCCCCTCGCCGGTGAACCTGGTCACCGCCGCCTTGGCGGCACCGCGGTTGTCCACCACGACGGTGTCCAGCGCGGACCCACTCAGTGCACGGTCGAGCAGGACCACGGGAACACCCGAGGCGACGGCCCTGTCGAGGTGCTCGTGGTCGGCGGCGGCGGGCGCCACGACGAGGCCGTCCACGCGCCGTTCGATGAACAGCTGCACCGCGGAGCGCTCCGTCTCGCCGTCCTCGTCGCTGTTGGCGAGGACGACCTGGAGGCCGGCCTTGGCCGCGACGTCGGTGACGCCGCGCACCGCGCGGGCGAAGTAGGCGTTCTCCACATCGGCGACGACCACACCGATGGTGTGGGTGCGTCCGCTGATCATGCTGCGGGCCACCGCGTTGGTGCTGTAGCCCAGTTCGGCGGCGGCGGCCAGCACCCGTTCCCGGGTGGCCGCGCTCGCCGACCCGTATCCGCCCAGGACGCGGGCGGCGGTGGCCTGTCCCACGCCTGCGTGCCGGGCGACGTCGGGGATGGTGACGCGGCGCGGCGGCCGCGCGGTGTTCGGCATGGGCGGTCTCTTCACAGGTGACGGCTCGGCGGACACCGAGGAACGGAGCAAGGAACGGAGCGAGGAGCGGGGCAACGAGCGGGGCAAGGAACGGAGTGAGGAACGGGGCAACGAGCGGGGCGGTCAAATCCGGCGCCATTCAACCATTGACGGACAGCGCCTGCCGATGGGTAAGGTACGGGCTCGTTGGTAACGTTATCAATCTCCGCCAACTCCGCCAACTCCGCCTGCCTGCCCTGCCTTTCCCCGGCCGACCACGGCACGTTCAGCCGCACGGCCATCCCCCATCCCCAGCCCACGCCTTGAGCCCACGCCCCGACCACCGGAGGTATCACGGATGGCAACCGACACCCCCTCGCCGCCATCGGCCACAGGCCCGGCCATCACCCTCGTCGACGTGGTCAAGGACTTCGGTGGCGCACGGGACGCGGCAGCCGTCCGCGGCGTCAATCTCTCCATCGGCGAGAGCGAGTTCTTCTCCCTCCTGGGGCCGTCCGGCTGCGGCAAGACCACCACCCTGCGGATGATCGCCGGGTTCGAGGAGCCGACCGGCGGACAGATCCTGCTGCACGGCCGCGACATGGTCGGCGTACCGGCCAACAAGCGCGACATCAACATGGTCTTCCAGTCCTACGCCCTCTTCCCTCATCTGAGCGTCGCCGACAACGTGGCGTTCGGACTGCGCCGCAAGCGCGTCCCGAAGGACGAGATCCGCGACCGGGTCGAGAAGATCCTGCGCACCGTCGAGCTGACCGACAAGGCCGACCGCCGGCCCCGCCAGCTCTCCGGCGGCCAGCAGCAACGCGTCGCCCTGGCCCGCGCCCTGGTCAACCGTCCACGCGCCCTGCTCCTCGACGAACCGCTCGGCGCCCTCGACCTGAAGCTGCGGCAGTCCATGCAGCTGGAGCTCAAGCGGATCCAGCGCGAGGTCGGCATCACCTTCATCTACGTCACACACGACCAGGCCGAGGCCCTGACCATGTCCGACCGGATCGCGGTGATGAACCACGGCCTGGTCGAACAGGTCGCCCCGCCCCAGGAGGTGTACGAGCGGCCCGCCACCGCGTTCGTCGCCGGGTTCATCGGCACCTCCAATCTGATCGGCGGGCGTCTGGCCTCCGTCGGTGCCGACACCGGGGTGCTCGACCTCGGCGACGGCCAGCGCGTCACCGTCCCGCTGCGCGGCTCCCACAGCGCCGGGGCCGACGTCGAACTCACCGTGCGGCCGGAGAAGATCACGCTGAGCACCCGGCCGGCCGACACCGCGAGCCGTATCCGCGGCACCGTCCGCGAGGTGGTCTACCTCGGCACCTCCACCAACTACACGGTGGACACCGCCACCGGCGCGCAGATGACCGTCTTCCAGCCCAACGACGGCACCGCCTCCGTCAACCCGGTCCGGGGTGAATCCGTCTGGCTTTCCTGGGCCACCGACCACTCCTACCTGCTCACCACCGCTCCCCAACCCGTGGCGACCGCCGCGGCCGCGGACTCCCTCACCCCGCGCTGACGACAGGCAGGCGACCATGCCCGAGCACGTGACACCCTCCGCGCCCCGGCTGCGCGGGCTGACCGAACAACGTCTGACCCGGCGAGGCCTGCTGCGCGCCACGCTCGGCGCCGCCGCACTGGCCCCGCTCGCCGCGTGCAGCGTTCCCGGCGCCCGCGTGCACGTCCCCACCGGCGAGACGGAGATCGCCGCGGCCGTCAGCGACTTCTGGACCGGCAAGAAGAGGGCCGGAAAGCTGGACTTCGTCAACTACACGCAGTACATCGACGTCGACCCCGCCGACCAGAGCAAGCACCCCACCCTGGACGCCTTCACCCGCGAGAGCGGCATCAAGGTCGCCTACAACGAGCTGATCGACGACAGCGCCTCCTGGTTCGGCAAGATCCAGCCCGAGTTCGCCTCCGGCCAGGGCATCGGTTACGACCTGATGGTCGTCGGCGGCGACAGCTACCTCACCAAGTACGTCCAGCTCGGCTACCTCGCCCCACTCGACCACAGCCGGCTGCCCACCTTCGCCCGGTACGGCGGCGCCGCCTTCAAGAACTCCTCCTTCGACCCCGGCAACGTCTACACCGTCCCCTGGCAGTCCGGCATGACCGGCATCGGTTACGACCCGGCGCAGGTCGGCCGGAAGATCACCAGCTGGCAGGACCTGCTCGACCCGAAACTGCACGGCAAGGTCGGCATGTGGAACGACGCGGTGCAGATGGGCAACATCGCCCTGCTGGCCATCGGCGTCGACCCGGAGACCTCCACCCCCGCCGACTGGCGCAAGGCGGCGGCCTGGCTGCGCGAGCAGCGCGACGCCGGCATGGTCCGCTCCTACTCCACCGCGACCTACCAGTCCTCACTCCAGCGCGGCGACCTGGCCGCCTCCCTCGTGTACTCGGGCGACGTCTTCCAGGCGAATCAGAGCGGCTCGGAGCTGGAGTTCGTCATCCCGGAGGAGGGCGGGCTGCTGTGGACCGACAACCTCTGCATCCCCTCGACGGCCTCACACCCCGTCGACGCACTCACCTACATGGATTATGTCTATCGGCCCGAGGTCGCCGCGAGGATCAGCGAGACCGTGCAGTTCGTCTGCCCCGTCCCCGGCGCGCAGAAGGTCGTCGCCCGCCACGCGGCCGCCGCCACCGGCAAACGGCACACCGTGCTCAAGGCCCTGAGCACCAGCCCCCTGGTCTTCCCGACCGAAGCCGACGAAGCGAAGCTGCGCCACCTGCGGGTGCTCGACCAAGAGGAGGAGAAGCAGTGGAACGCGCTGTTCGAACCGATCTACCAGGCGTGAACCGGCGACGCCGCCGCCGCGGCGCGGCGCTGGCCCCCTACTGGATGATCCTGCCGGGCTGGCTGTGGCTGGCCGCCTTCTTCATCATGCCCGTGATCGTGATGGCGTCACTGTCACTGCAGACCGGCGACTTCCTCGACGGCTTCCGTCAGACCTGGCACTTCCAGACCTACGCCGACGTGATCAGCACCTACCACGTGCAACTCGTACGGTCACTGGTCTACGGCGCCGCGGCCACCGTCTCCTGCCTCCTCATCGGCTACCCGGTGGCCTACTGGATCGCCTTCCGGGCCGGCCGGCACAAGTCGGTGTTCCTCTTCCTGCTCCTGCTGCCGTTCTTCGTCGCCTTCGTCATCCGCACCCAGTCCTGGAACGTGGTGCTCGCGGACCACGGCGTCGTGCTCGGACCGCTCAAGGACATGGGCCTGCTCTCCGACGGCTTCCACCTGCTGGCCACTCCCTACGCGGTGATCGGCGGACTGACGTACAACTTCATGCCGTTCATGGTGCTGCCGATCTACGTCGCCCTCGAACGGGTGGACCCCAAAGTGATCGAAGCCTCCACCGACCTGTACGCCTCCAGGGCGGGGACGTTTCTGCGCGTGGTGCTGCCGCTGTCGCTGCCCGGCGTCTTCGCCGGAGTGCTGCTGACCTTCGTGCCCGCCTCCGCCGACTACGTCAACGCCGGCATTCTCGGCGGCCCTTCCACGACGATGATCGGCAACATCATCAAAACCGAGTACTTCACCAACCTCGACTATCCCGGCGCCGCCGCCCTGTCCTTCGTCCTCATGGGCGCGCTGCTGCTCGCCGTCTTCACCTACGCCCGGGCCCTGGGCACCGACGACGTGCTGGAGGCGGCCGCGCGATGACCCCACAGACCGTCATCCCGCCTCTCGACGCGCCCGCCACCCCGCAAAAGCGCGGGCCCCGCCGCCGACCCGCCCTGACCCTGTACACCTTCCTGATACTGGCCTGGCTGCTGCTGCCGATCGCCGTCATGGTCCTGTTCGGCTTCAACGACACCGGCAGCAAGGTGAACTTCACCTGGCAGGGCTTCACCCTGAACTGGTACCGGCACCTGTTCGCCATTCCGAACCTGACCTCAGCACTGGTCAACAGCCTCACCATCGCCCTCGTCGTCGCCGTGGTCGCCACCCTGCTCGGCACTCCGATCGGACTGGCGCTCGGCCGCTACCGCTTCCGCGGCCGGGGCTCCGTGGACCTGCTGATGTTCGCCGCCATCGCGGCCCCCGAAATCGCCCTGGGCGCCGCCCTGTTGTCGATGTTCATCGTCATGGGCGTGCCCCGCGGCTATGGGACCGTCGTCATCGCCCACGTGGCGTTCTGCATCCCGTACGTCGCCATCACCGTACGGGCGCGCATGGCGGGGCATGACCCGGCACTGGAGGAAGCCGCCCGTGACCTGGGCGCGGGCCCCTGGACGGCGTTCCGCCTCGTCACCCTGCCGATGCTGCTGCCCGGCGTGGCCTCCGGCGCCCTGCTGTGCTTCGCCCTGTCCATCGACAACTACGTCATCACCAGCTTCAACGCCGGCCGTACGGTCACCTTCCCGCTGTGGGTCTACAGCGCCAGCCGTACCGGCGTACCCCCGCAGGTCAACGTCATGGGGACGCTGATCTTCGTCGGCGGCCTGGTCATCGCCGTGGCGAACGTCCTCTTCTCCCGGCGCCGCCGCGCGGCCTGACCACCCGGCGCGGATCACCCCCCTCCCCATCCTCACCACCCTCAAAGGAAATCACCACCGTGCACTCTTTGCTGTCCTTCAACGAAGCCGAGTTCGTCTCCCAGACGGAGAGCCTCGTGGCGCTGCGTCCGCAGATCGAGAAGGTCGTCGACCGTCTCGTCGACGAGGGGTACGACAACGTCCTGCTCGTGGGAGCGGGCGGAACGTACGCGCAGATGTGGCCCTACGAACACCTCGCGCGGCGCACCTCGCTGCTCCCCGTCCGTGCAGCCGTCGCCGCGGAGCTGGTCGTCTCCGGCGACGCCCGCCTCGGTGAGCGCACCGCCGCCGTCTTCACCTCCGTCTCCGGCACGACCGAGGACTGCCTGCGCGCCATCGAGTTCTGCAAGTCCCGGGGCGCGCACACGATCGGCTTCACCGGTCTGCCCGACTCCCCCGTCGCCCGGAGCGTCGACACCGCGCTGATCTCCGCGCCCAAGGCCTGGCCCTTCGATGTGCAGCTGCTGCTGTTCCTGGGCCGACTGCTCTCCCACCGGGGCGAGTTCGCGGGATACGAGCGCCTCGCCGACGAACTCGCGAACTTGCCGCGCACCCTGGTGGACGTCGCCCGGCAGGCCGAACCGGTGGCGGAAGCGTTCGCCGACGCCCACAAGGACGACGACTACCACTTCCTCGTCGGCGGCGGGAACCTGTGGGGATTCACCTACTTGTACTCCATGTGCATCCTGGAGGAGATGCAGTGGCTGCGCACCACCCGGGTGCACAGCGCCGAGTTCTTCCACGGTTCGCTGGAGCTGCTCGACGAGCACACCAGCGTGATCGTCTTCCAGGGGGAGGACGAGACGCGGGCGCTCACCGACCGGGCCGAGGCGTTCGCCAAGCGCGTCTCCAAGGACGTCACCGTCTTCGACACCCGCGACTACCCCCTGGAGGGCATCAGCCCCGAGTTCCGCGGGCTGCTCGCCCCGCTGGTGCTCGACACCGTGATGGACAGGGTCAGCAAGCACCTGGAGCGGGCCCGCGACCACTCGCTCGACCTGCGCCGCTACTACCGCGTCATGGACTACTGACGGCCGGACCGCTTCCGCTCGTCCATCCACCCCCGCGCGCCGGTGCCCCGGCACGGGCGCGCCCATGGCGGGCGCGGCGCTTCCCGTCAACGCCGCGCCCGCGCCTCGGGAGCCTTTGATGAACGGCCCGAACGTCCACAACATCCCGAACGTCCTCGGCTTCGGTGACAACACCGTCGATCGCTTCGTGGACCGCGGCACCGACTATCCCGGCGGCAACTGTGTCAACGTCGCCGTCTACGCCCGTCGACTCGGTCTGTACTCCGCCTATCTGGGGGTGTTCGGCGACGACGACCTCGGTGCCTTCGTACGTACGTCCGTGGCGGCGCAGGGTGTCGCCGTGGAGCGCAGCATGGTGCGCCCCGGCCGGACCTCGGTCTCCACCCTGCATGTGCGGGACGGCGACCGGGTGTTCCTCGGTTACGACGACGGCACCGTCCGCGAGCGACCCGCCTTGGATGCCGGCCTGATGGCGTACGCGGCGTCGTTCGCCCTCGTGCACTCCAGCGTGTACTCGCGCACCGAGGCCGAACTCCCCCGGCTCGCCGCCGCCGGTCCGCTGCTCAGCTTCGACTTCTCCGACGAGGAGGAGCACCGCACGCCCGCCTACCTCGACCGGGTGTGCCCCCACGTGGACCTGGCACTGTTGTCGTGCTCGCACCTGGACGAGGCCGCCACGCGTGCGCTGCTCACCGAAGCCGTGCGGCGGGGCGCCAGGATGGCCCTGGCCACCCGTGGCCTCGACGGAGCGATGGCGTACGACGGTACGGTGACGGTGTCCGCGCCGGCCCGGCCCGCGGACCCCGGCTCCATGTCCGACACGATGGGCTGCGGGGACGCCTTCCTCGCCGGTTTCATCGTGTCACTCCTGCGCGACGGTTGGTCCCGGCCGCTCCCGCCGACCCGCGAGGCACTGGAAGACGCCCTGCGCCATGGCTCACAGGCGGCATACGAACAGTGCTTCACGGAGGCCGCCTTCGGCTGCGGACGCCCCGCACCGACACCAACGGGGGTGCCGACACCGTCACCGGAAGAGGGCCCGCCCGCGGCGCGGGGTGAGGGGCCTTGCTCGGGCCGCTGACCAGCATCGACGCCGGCGGTAAGGAACGGTCGGCCGGAACGGCGGCAGGTACGGCACGGGCGTAGCTCAGCGGTTCACCTCGCCGAAGTCCTTGACAACTCAATTGGTCTGGACCAACTATGCGCACAGCAGCGGTGGCCACCGTCGTTCACTTTCGTCCTTCACCCCTCCCGGGAGGCACTCCGTGGACCGTGTACGTCAGGGCATACCCGGTGTTCGCCGGAGAATCGGCGCGGCAATCGCCGTCGGTGCGGCCTCCGCACTCGCCGTCACCGCGCTCGCCGCACCCGCGCAGTCGGCGCAGTCCGCGCAGTCCTCGGACGTCAAAGCAGCGGACGCCAAAGCGGACGTCAACGTCGTCAAGAACGCCGGCTTCGAGTCGGACCTGAGCAACTGGACCTGCGCCGCGAACAGCGGTACCACCGTCACGTCCCCCGTGCACGGCGGCACGAGGGCGCTCAAGGCCACCCCATCGGGCCAGGGCACCGCCGAGTGTTCCCAGATCGTCTCGGTGAAGCCCAACTCGACTTACAAGTTGAGCAGTTGGGTGCAGGGCAGCTACGCCTACCTCGGTGCCCGCGGCACCGGCACCACCGACGTGTCGACCTGGACGCCGGGCAACTCGTCCTGGCAGCAGCTCTCCACCAGCTTCACCACCGGCGCGAACACCACGTCGGTCACCGTGTACACGCACGGCTGGTACGGGCAGAGCGCGTACTACGTGGACGATGTGAGCGTCCTCGGGCCCGACGGGGGCGGCGGTACCGACCCGGTGGAGATACCGGCCGTGCCGGCCGGCCTCGCGGCGGGCACGACGACGTCCACGTCGGTGGACCTGTCCTGGACCCCGGTGTCCACGGCCACGGGGTACACCGTCTACCGCGACGGCACGAAGGTCGCCTCGTCCGTCGGCGCCTCCACGACCGTCACCGGTCTCGCGCCGGACACCGCGTACAGCTTCCAGGTGAGCGCCACGAACGCGGCGGGTGAGTCCGCGAAGTCGACGGCGGTGTCCGCACGGACCGCCAAGGGGAATGGCGGCGGGGACGGCGGCACCGTGCCCAAGCACGCGCTGACCGGCTACTGGCAGAACTTCAACAACGGCGCGACCGTGCAGAAGCTTCGGGACGTGTCGTCGCAGTACGACATCATCGCCGTGTCCTTCGCCGACGCCACCACCACGCAGGGCCAGATCGCCTTCAACCTGGACCCTGCCGTCGGCTACTCCTCCGCCGCCGACTTCAAGGCGGACATCGCCGCGAAGCACGCCGCGGGCAAGTCCGTGATCCTCTCGGTCGGCGGCGAGAAGGGAACCATCTCGGTCAACAGTGACGCCTCCGCGACGGCGTTCGCGAACAGCGCCTACGCGCTGATGCGGGAGTACGGATTCGACGGCGTCGACATCGACCTGGAGAACGGCCTCAACCCCACCTACATGACGAAGGCGCTGCGCCAGCTGTCCGCGAAGGCGGGCTCGAAGCTGGTGCTCACGATGGCGCCGCAGACCATCGACATGCAGTCCACGTCCGGTGGCTACTTCCAGACGGCGCTGAACGTGAAGGACATCCTCACGGTCGTCAACATGCAGTACTACAACAGCGGTTCGATGCTGGGCTGTGACGGCAAGGTCTACAGCCAGGGCAGCGTGGACTTCCTGACCGCGCTCGCCTGCATCCAGTTGGAGGGCGGCCTCGATCCGTCCCAGGTCGGGCTCGGTGTCCCGGCGTCGACGCGTGCCGCGGGCAGCGGTTACGTGGCCCCGTCGGTCGTGAACAACGCCCTCGACTGCCTGGCCCGCGGCACTGGCTGCGGCTCCTTCAAGCCGTCGAAGACGTACCCGGCGCTGCGCGGCGCCATGACGTGGTCCACGAACTGGGACGCGACGGCGGGCAGCTCGTGGTCGAACTCCGTCGGCCCGAAGGTGCACAGCCTTCCGTAGCGAACGGCCTGGCGGGGCGGGCGGACGAACCACGGTCCGTCCCGTCCCGTCCCACCGTGACGGACAGGACGATCTTGCCGGTGGTGCGGCCGGTCTCACCCAGCGTGTGGGCCCGGGCGGCTTCTTCCAGGGGGAAGACCGCGTCGGCGATCACGCGCAGGCGGCCGTCCTCGACCAGGGAAGTGATCTCTCGCAACCCCGCGTGGTCGGGCTCGACGAGCATGAACACCGCCCGCACTCCGGCCGCTTCGGCCTCCTTTGCGGGGAAGGTGTGGTTCAGCGGCAGGATCGAGACCAGCGTGCCGCCCGGCCGCAGCGTTTGCAGGGACCGGGCCCAGTTGGGGCCGCCGAGGGCGTCCAGTGCGACATCGATGTCGCGGAGGGTCTCGGCGAAGTCCTGGGTACGGTAGTCGATCAGCTCGTCGGCGCCCAGCGAGCGCAGTAGCTCGTGCTTGGCGGCGCTGGCGGTGCCGATGACGTACGCGCCACGGGCCTTGGCGATCTGCACGGCCAGATGGCCGACGCCTCCGGCGGCCGCGTGGATCAGGACGCGCTGGCCGGGCTGGACGTTCGCGGTGTCCACCAGGGCCTGCCAGGCGGTCAGCGAGGCCAGCGGCAGGGCACCGGCCTGGATGTGGTTCAGGCCCTTGGGGCGCGGAGCGAAGTGCCGGGCCGGGGCGGCGACGTACTCGGCATAGGCACCCGCCGGGTGCGGGAAGCGCGGCATCCCGAACACCTCGTCGCCCGCCTGGAAGAGTGTCACCCCGTCGCCGACCGCCTCGACCACCCCGGAGACGTCAAAGCCGAGCGTGAACGGCGGTCTGGCGCCATTGGCGAACACGCCCCGCTCGCGGGTCTTCCAGTCGGCTGGGTTCACGCCCGCCGCGTGCACCCGGACCAGGATCTCGCCCCGGCCCGGGACCGGGCGCCGCGTCTCGATGACCTTGAGGACGTCCGGTGCTCCGGCGGCGTCCTGGGAGATGGCGCGCATGGTCGAGGGGGTGGTGGCCTGGTCCATGATGACGTGCTCTCTTCAGCAGGGGTTTTCTTGTGGTTTGTGCCGGTTTTCTTGGGCACTTCCCAAGACTGCCCGGGTGGACGGCCCCGCAGTAGTGGCCCGATGGTCAAGGAATGAAAGAATCGGGTCATGCACCATGTTGGCGTACTGGCCCTGGATGGGGTGGTCCCCTTCGAGCTCGGCATCCCCGCGCGGATCTTCGGCGCCGCCCGTGACGGCACGGGCAACCAGCTCTACTCCGTGACCACGTGCAGCTTGGACGGCCGGCCCGTCCGCGCCGAGGCCGACTACCAGCTCACCGTCTCCTACGACGCCTCCCTGCTGGCCACCGTCGACACCGTCGTCATCCCGCCCTCCCACGCGCTGGGCCCCATTCGCGAGGAGGGCCGCCTGCCCGATGCCCTGCGCGAGGCCCTGGCTGCCATCCGCCCCGGAACCCGGATTGTGGCGATCTGCACCGGCACCTACGTGCTGGCCGCCGCGGGACTGCTCGATGGCCGCCCCGCCACCACGCACTGGCGCGAAGCCGACCGTCTGCAGCGCATGTTCACCACCGCGCGCATCGACCCCGACGTCCTCTTCATTGATGACGGCGAGATCCTCACGTCCGCCGGGGTCGCCGCCGGCATCGACCTGTGCCTGCACATCGTCCGCCGCGACCACGGCAGTGACATCGCCAACGAGGTCGCCCGCTCCTGCGTCGTACCGCCTTGGCGCGACGGCGGCCAGGCCCAGTACATCCGGCGCCCCGTCCCCGACTCCACTGCCCCGGGTACCGCCTCCACACAGGCGTGGATCATGGAACGTCTCTCTGAACCCATCACCCTGGCTGACATGGCAGCCCACGCCAACGTCAGCCTGCGTACCTTCACCCGCCGCTTCCGCAACGAGGTCGGCACCAGCCCCGGCCAGTGGCTCATCCGCCGGCGCGTCGACCTGGCCCGGCACCTGCTGGAGACCACTGACTGGCCCGTCGACCTGGTCGCCGACCGCGCCGGACTCGGCACCGGTGTCTCCCTGCGCCAGCATCTTCATGCCGCCATCGGGGTCACACCCCAGGCATACCGCCGCACCTTCCGCCCCACACCCGCCGACGGTTCAGCGCAGCGGCAGTGAGCGATTCACCGTCCCGCCTGGCCTACGGCACGTCTCCGGCGTATTCCGGCGGCTGCCCTCCAGGCACCGCCTCGACATGCCCCTCCGGCACCGGACCCAGATCCCACGGCCTGCGCGCCCTGTCCGCCTTGTCCCGCCCCATGAGCTGCTCAACGACCGGCACACGCCCGGGGCTCGGCCCTGACGGCACTGCCACCCGGCCTCACCCAGTCAGGCCGGGTGACAGTGCGGGCAGGTCTTGGTCGCGGAGCTGGGTGACGTCGACGTAGTCTCGGGTTGGCCTACACCAACTGGGTCTTCGGCAGGGTGAGCACGGCCTCGGCGGTCATCGCCAACGCTTCCTGGGCCGGGCCACCGTCGTCGAGGCTCTTGAGCACGGTGCGGTAGTTCCCGATCAGAGCCTCGCCGACTCCCGCTCGTCGAGCCGGATCTCCTCCAGCCTTGGCCTTCTTGATCTTCATGGCGACCCGCTTACAGAACATCGTCGCCAGATCGTCCCCGTACCCGCATCCGTGCCTTGAGGATGCCCGAGAGACATATGCCGCGAGGGGGCGCGTTGACCCCACAATGAATTCGAATCCTCTGCCGGCAACACGGTATCCGGGTCGACGAGCGAACCGCTGGCCGGCCAGCACGCCGTAGGCGGCGCCACCGTGCGCCCGTGTCCGATCCGCGGATCGTCGCCCGCGTACGCCTCCGCCTGCCAGCCGTAGCCGCCCATCCAGGACTCCAGGCGGTCGCGGGCGGATGGCCAAGAAGCTCCCTGTCCTCCCGCAGGTCAGCCGCCACCCCGTGGCGTTCGCACGCAAGGGGGAGTTCCACCTCGGACCAGCGCGTCCCGGTCGGCAGATCCAGCCTGACGGTGCGACCGTCCACGCCGACGGCCAGCGTGACGACCTGGCGGGCCCCTCGCCGGGTCGCGGCGATCACCCCATCGTCGAAGAACCGTGTGCGCACCGCGAAGTACGCGGGACCTTCGCCAGGATCGAGAGCATCGTGGCGGCGAGCGGATCCCGGAACAGCGCGTCGGGACAGTCGCTCTCCAGCTGCCGCATCCACGCGACGAACAGGCGAGCGCCCTTAACGTCAACTCCTTGGCTGCTGCATCCACTTGCGGCATGGCACGCGTGCGGCGGTGTTCATTATGCGCATCGACCATATGAGAGCGTTCTTGCTTGACCCGGTGAACCGATGGAAATCTGCGGGCCTCTACGGCCCCGTTGAAGGATGTGTGCATGCTCGACACCTTGGACCGTGCCCTGATCCACGCGCTGCACATAGACGGCCGCGCGCCCTTCAGTCAGATCGCTGTCGCGCTCGACGTCTCACCCCAGACCGTCGCCCGCCGCTACCGTCGCCTGCGTGACGAGGCGTCGCTGCGCGTCGTCGGGCTCGCGGACCCCCGCCTAGCCGGTCAGACACAATGGCTCGTCAGACTCGCCGCCGCCGCAAGTTCCGCGCAGGACCTGGCTCACGCCCTGGCCCGCCGACCCGACACGTCATGGGTCAAACTCACCTCTGGCGGAACCGAAATCGTGGCGGTCATCCACACCTCTACCAACGATGCCGTCGGCAACTCCTTGTTGCTGCGCGACATCCCCCGTAATAACAACATCACCGCTGTGTCCGCGTACTGCCTCCTGCACATGTACCTCGGAGGTCCCACCAACTGGCGACGAAGCGCCGACACCCTCACCGAAGAGCAGCAGCGCATCCTGAGATCGCACGAGACGGCGGACAGTGCCTACGTCCCCGTCCCTCGCCAACTCGGCGACGCTGACGCGGGCTTGTTGGTCGCGCTGCAGAAGGACGGGCGTGCCAGCCATGCGGAACTTGCCCAGGCGACTGGCTGGTCCCCCGTCACTGTCGCGCGCCGCCTGGCCGACCTGCAGGCCGGCGAAGCCATTTTCTTCGATGTCGAGGTCGACACCGGACTGTTCGGCGCCAACACCAGGGCACTGCTGTGGATGTCGGTGAGCCCCGCACATCTGGAACACGTGGCGACGACCCTGGCGAGCCATGACGAACTCGCCTTCGTCGCCGCAACCACCGGCCCCACCAACCTCGTGGCTCAGGCCCTGTGCAGCGACCCCTCCGACCTCCACCGCTACCTCGCCCGGCGGCTCGGCTCCCTCGACGCGGTCCAGACCCTCGAGACCAGTCCAGTGCTGCGGAACGTCAAGGCGGCGAGCCCGATGATCACGGATCTCGCTCGTAGCCGACAGTCGGCAGCGGGCAGGCGCGTACGGCCGTGAAGACCGGCGCGTCCGCACATGCCGAAGCGGCGGCCGCGCGTCCGCCGCAGGAACTGTTCAGGCACGTGGCTCGCTCACCGTTGCGCCCCGGCTGTGTCCGACGCCTCCTTTTCGATCATCAGCCTGCTGCCGACGAAGCTCACCACCACGAGCGCGGCAGCGACCCAGAAGGCGACCTGGACTGCGTGCAGGGCTTCCGAAGGCCCGCCGGGCTCCGCGTTGCCGAGGTAGACGCTGCCCAGGACGGCGACGCCGAGTGTGGCTCCGAGCTGCTGGACGGCGTTCAGCAGTCCGGCCGCCGACCCGATCTCCTGGGGCTGCAGCGGCTTCAGGGCGATGGTGAAGAAGACAGGAGTGAAGAGCCCGCCGCCCAGGCCGACGACGGCCAGCGCCATCAGCAGCGGCTTGGGGTAGTCCGTGGGGTCCGCCGCATGGTAGACGGCGATGGCGCCCAGCGCTCCGAGCAGAAGTACCACGAGGCCCAGGGGCATCAGGCGGTGCCCGTAGCGCCGGGCCAGATATGCGCCCGCCACCCACGACGCCACCGCCAGTCCCACCGACCACGGAGCAAGCGTCAGTCCCGCCCTGAGGGCATCAGTGCCGACCCCCAGCTGAAGTTGCAGCACGATGACCGTCATCAGTCCATTGGTCACCGCGAAGAAGGACGCCGACGTCACGAGAGCCGCAGAGAAGCCCCGGTGAGTGAACAGGCTCGGCTCCACCAGGGGGCTGCGGCCCCTGCCGACAACACCACGCTGATGCAGCCCGAACACCGCCATCACGATCAGACCCGCCGCGATGGCACCCCGGCTCCACCCGGACATCGATCCGCTGCCGGCCCCGATCAAGGGATACACGATGAGCCCGATGCCGATCATGGCCAGGAGTGTGCCGGTCAGGTCGAGAGTGGGCCGATTCGGCGCGCGGTTCTCCAGCAGTTTGGGGCTGATGGCGAGCACCACCAAGGAAACGGGGATGTTGACCAGAAACGCGGCTCGCCACGACGAACCGAAGAGGTCGGCGTGGGTCAGGACGCCGCCGAGCACCGGACCGCAGACGGCGGCCAGCCCCATCACGGGGCCGATGCTGCCCAGCGCCTTGGACATCTCGCCACCGGAGAACATGGTCTTGATCAGGCCGATGGTCTGGGGAATGATCACGGCCGCCGTCGCCCCCTGCACCACGCGGAAGGCGATCAAGAAGCCCGCCGAGGGAGCCACGGCGCACGCTATGGACGCCAGCATGAACCCGGCGACCCCGATGACGAACACCCGTCGTCGGCCAACGATGTCGCCCAGCCGGCCGCCTGTGATCAGCAGCACCGCGAACGGGAGGGTGTAGGCCGTCGTGAACCACTGGATGTCGGACACGGACCCACCCAGATCGGCATGGATCGTCGGCGCGGCGACCTGCACGATGGTCGCGTCCAAAAGGTTCATGGCCTCACCGAGCAGCAGGGCGACGAGCGCCGGCCACCGCCATCGGTACGACTCTGTGGAAGACGGCACAAGTACACGCTCAGCAGTCATCCGAGTTCCTCTCCACCGTTGTCTACACATCGAGCCGAACCTCCGGACAAGGTCATCGGGCCCGACCATGAGCCAGCGTGGAAGGATCGACACAGAGACTCCAGCCAGAGCGCGGAGTTGGAAGATTCCTTCCATCAAGGGCGCCGGGGGTTTCGATTTCCCACGCAACGACCTGTTGCCCTTGCCCCCTGCGCGGCGCCGCGCAGGGGGCAAGAGGACCGGAGGAGAGCGTGAGCTTCCCGGCATTGACACGGGGGGTGGAACTCCGGTCCCGGGGACACTGTGTTCGTCTCAGCGGGCGGTAGCGGGATCGGCGCGATGGCAGGGTTGAACGCCAAGCGGCTGGGGGCAGGCCGTGTCATTGCCAGCACCAGCTCGCGGCAGAAGGCCGACCGCCTCGTGAAGGCGCTCGGTTACTCCGTAGCGGTACCCGATGCACCTGCTGGATCAGGTGGAAGCCGGGCACCTGACACCGGTCGGCCTGCGCGGTCGTGCGCCGCCGACCCACGTCGCACACGGCCACCAGCTCGGCGAGCCGGCAGTCGGCCAGAGCGGGAGGGTGGTCCTTCTTAGCCTGCCACCGAGTCCCACCACGGCGGGCCACCACGCCGTGCTCATCGCACACCTCCATGGGAACGGCGGCCCTCCGAGGACACCACGCTCGCCGCCGCGCGGGCAGAGCGCTGACGGCACACGCAAAGCCGCCAGCAGAAGTCGGCTACCACCCCTCGGACGAGCCGAGGCGAACCTGGTGTTCCAGGTCATCTCCAAGCGCTACGAGAAGGGATCAATCATCCTGGCCCAGAACAAGACCTTCGGCAAAGCGAGCAAAGCGCACATGTTCCGGCGAGCCCGTGCCAGGTGCTGCCGAAACTTCACGGGTTCGACGGGATTGAGAAGGCTTCCCATTCGTCTCGATGTTCGCGCCACGCGGTTCTGAGGGCTTCGAGTTCGGTGCGGGGGAAGTGCTCACCCCACTTGCCGCGATATGCGCTCCCGCCGACGTCGATGTTCTGCTGGGTGGACCAGATCTCGGTCCCCTTGTACACCCACCGCCGTCGCGTCCCCGTCCGCGACACCCGCGGCATCGGACTGGCCACCATGGGCCCGGATCATGCCGATGTGTGTCGCGTCGGCGGCCCCCGACGGGCTCGTTCATCGCCGCAAGCCTTCAAACCCCCGGCCGGTGGGCGACTTTGAGGGGCCGGGGGCGGCGATGAGCGGGCGCGTACGGACGTTCAGCTGGTGGACGTCTCCGGCTCCTGCACGGCGGGAGACTCTGCGGGGACGGCTGCGGTGTAGAAGACCGAGGAGCCCTGCTTGGTGCGCTCCGCCCGGCCCTTGGCGACCAGGCCCTCCACTGTGGTGCGCACGACGGTGGCCTTGATATTCCGATCGGGGTGGGCCTGAGCGAGTGCGCTGGTGATTTCAGCTGCGGAGCGCGGTTCGCCCTGCTTGCCGAGGTGACCGCTGATCAGCTCCACCAGCGTCGGGCCAGCAGGCACGGCCGGCTTCTCCGCGGCGGCCTTGGACGGCTTCTTGGCCGCTTTCTCTTTGGTACCGGTGGCTGGGGCGCTCTCCGTTCGGGCCGCGCCAGACTTGCGCGCGCCGGCCCGTGGGGCAGGCACTTGCCTCTTGCGGGACGAAGCCTTCTTGGTGACACCCGCGGACGGGTCGGAAGAGCCAAGTGCCTCCTGCACACTCAGCAACACCGCGCAGTCGCTCTCCAGCGCTCGCAACTGCTCCTGCAGCGCCGCCACCTCAGCCCCGATGCGTTGCTGTTCCCTGCGGTTCGTTTCCAGGTCCGCCGCTACACGGGCGGCGTAGTCGGCCTGGACTCCGCTGACTACCGGCTGAACGTCTGACACAACAATGGACCTTTCGTCAGTACAGGTGGGCCTGCAAGCCGCGGTGTGTGCGTGCCACTGAGACTCATCGTGAGCACGCCCTGCGAACGCACTCTGATGCCGGCCGCCCCGGGACAGCAGTAACCCATGTGCGGTGGTGAAGCGTACGTGCTTATGACCGCAGTCGGGTACACAAGGGCCAGCCACTCAGGTGAAAGTCGAGCCGGAGCTGGCCGAGGACTTCGGGGCGCGCCACCAACTCGGTGTACCGGCAGTCCGCCGCTACCGGCAAACGCGCCAAGCCCGTCTGACGCCTTTGATATGGCGTTGTGGCGCCGGGACCGCCCCGGAACTCCCGCCGGCCCGGGACTGGTTCATCATTCGGATGCGGGCAGTCAATACACGTCTTTTGCGTTCACCGTTCCCAGACAGGCCCGTACCGACAACCAGCGCCTCCACAGCGCGATCGGAGACGTCCCACCCCACGAGTACGAGACTAACCACTGCGCTCGACACCAGCCCCGACCGGAACAGGGCCGGCGCGTAACGAATTACACGGGCCTCATGACGATTTCGACCTCGCCGGGGTACGCGTACTCCTCGGCCAGCGCATGGTGGAAGACCGTAGGCGCCATTCCGTCGCGCCTTGGTCCTTGGGGTTACACGCGAGCACCCTGAGCGCCGCAGCGGCAGGCTGGAGCCATCCGGGCTGCTTCGCATACGTTGGCCCCGTGATCTATCCGGACTGCTGGGTGATGTTGACCATCCAGGTGATCCCGAACTGGTCGACGAGCGAGCCGGCCTCGTCACCCCATGACTGCTTCTCCAAGGGCAGCGTCACGGTGCCGCCGGCGGACAGCCTCGCGAAGTAGTCGCGGAGTTTGACGTCGTCGCCGTCGAGAAAGACCGCGACGTTGTCGCCCGGGGTGTGGGGCATCTCTTCCCGAACGTCCCACGCCATCAGCGTGTAGCCGTCCGGGGTTCGGAGCGTGGCGTGCATGATCTTGTCGGGGTGAGGCACGTCCGGCGAGCCGTATTCTGCGTAGGTGCCCATATCCAGCTGGCCGCCGAGGATGTTCTGATAGAACTCGATCGCCTGTCGTGCGTTCCCGTTGAAGGCGAGGCACGGGTTGAGTTGAGACCCCATCTGATACTCCTTAGAGTGAGTGGCTTCGAACGGCTTCGAACGGCTTGAACGTAGCAACGGGCACCGACAATCGCCCGAGTCCTGGCCATCGCGGTAATCGCACTGGTCACCGAGCCCACCGCCTGAAGCGCCGTCCCCAACGTCGTCACGGAGATCCCAGAGCCGATGCCACCCAGCTTTCGGAGGGTGGCGCGTCCTGGGGTGTGTCGTTCACCAGCCAGGAACCGTTCCACTCGACGTTCCACACCTCTCCGAAGGAGTTCTCGAACTCCACGAAACTCCCCGGAGCGCCTTCGAGGAGCCCGAGTTCCCTCAGCAGCACGTCGTGCGTAGTGAACCCGCGGGACGGACCCACACTGCCGCTCTTGGTCCTGGTGTTCTCGTACCGCATCCGCAGGTACGGAACCGGCGTCCGGGAGAGGATCGTCGGCCGCAGCATGCGCTTGCACCGCAGAACCGCCTCGTCCAGGCTCTCGTCTCCGCGGAACTCGCACTGGTACGCCGGGAAGACCGCTGAGACGACCTCGTTCAGGGTCTCGTTCCGCCCGTGGTGGTAGCCGTGCACGGGTGGTGAAGCCGCTGCCACGGCGTCGAACCGGTAGGCACCGTAAGAGAAGCCGGTGGCGATCGTGATCGGTCGGGCGCCTGGTCCGCGCCCGAGGCGGTGCTGTCTCGCGAACTCAAGAACAGCCCTGGTCAAGCCTTCGTCGTGGACGTCCAGCGAGTTCATTTGGTAGGCCCAGCCTCCGTCGACGTCGACGGCGAGGGAGAACATGAAGCGCGACATGGGCGACCATCGCCAGGCCATGGGCAGGCCAGGTACCTCCTCGACGTTCCCGATCCCCGCGACAGCCTGTTCGATGTTCATGTCCGTCATTTTCTCCTTCCTGCGCCAGCTGCATGATCTGGGGAGGAAGGCAGGCTCAAGCCAGCCTGGATCCAGTCCCGGAGCAAACGACTCCACGGGGCCCGGACCGGTCTGCCGGCGCTGTTTCGGCGCCTCACCGACCATGCCGCTTCGTACCGGACAACACTTCTGCGGACCCGGCTCCTCACCCCACCACGAACAGCACGCTGCGCTAATGACGATGAGCAGGCTGACCGGCTCTGCGTATCGGCACGCCGAGAATTTCGTCGACCTGCGCTCCTACGACATCGAGGAGCCCTTGCCCGAACAGACACAACGATTCCTCCCAGGGGTGCCCGAAGCTGCCGATCTGGAAGTCTTCCGTGAGGTAGACGTAGTAGTCGCCATCGGGATACGGGCTCAGCGGCCACGACTTCTGCCCCGGGCCTCCGGCCAGGTGGGGCGAGAACCGGAACGAGGCGTGTTGCCAGTCCAGTGCGTACAGCCCGACCTGCGGAGGAACACAGGACGTCAGTCCTTGCTGGACCACCTCGACCAGTCGGTCGAGCCGCTCGTGACCCGGGCCGTCATCCAACGACGCCAAGCTCCAGGTGGCCGAGGCGACGGGTTCCTCGATGGCCGGCCAATAGGCTGAGTTCATGCTGGGCCGAAACGCAAACTCCGCGTAGAAGCGGTCCCACACACGGCGGTACTCGGCTTCCGGGAGCGGGACCACGGACTCGTTCTTCACCCGCAGAGCCTACCGATCGGCCTCGTCGAGAAGCGCGCGAGTAGATCTTTCACGGAACTCCGGTCAGAGCGCAGCAACGTGGGGTGTCTACGGCAGACGGGCAGCCCGGTGCGCTCTCGCCGCGGCAAGGGCACGATCATCAGCCTGGCGGCGGCTGAGGCCGATCCGCTCCTATGACCGCGGTGTGCTGTCCCAGCGCCACGTGGGCAGACGAGGGTGCCCCGGCAGTTCGGCGCGGCCGGTAGCCGGCAGCAGGGTGAGCCAGGGATCACGCCAGCGCCGCGAAACGCACGCACCATGGCGACCAGCAGCGCGCCGCACGCCTCCAGCGAGGTGCTCGGCAGTTCCACTCCAGTGAACCGGCCTTACCGCCCCACGCCTCTGGGCCGCGTCCCGAAGGATGCTCACGGCGAGCCGCACGACAGAGTCGCTAGTGCACTGTCCATGAGGGTGCGGCCGACAATCACGGACAACGCACCAGCCCCCGAAGGACAGCCGGCCACTTCTCCAGTCTCATGGGGAGTTGGCCGGCGGCCCATCGGAGCGAAGCACGGCCTGCAACTCGTCGGGGGTGACAGGCCAGTAGTCACGGACGGGCTGACCGACTTCGGATGGCCAACTGGGACGAACGCGTTCGACGAAGTCTGCGAAGTCGGTCCGTAGATACCGAGAGTCGGACGGCTTCAGCCGGATTTGTTGGCGGCTGTCTGCCCACCAGATCTCGAAATCGGCAACCGTGCCCTCCGCCGGCCAGTCTTCGCCCTCGTTCGGAAGCAGCAGGACGTCGACAAAGCCTCCGACGCTCAGCCCGATGTCCACGAAGATCCCGATCGCACCGGGCCGGGGAACTTTCACCACGGTGCCCTGGAAGACCTGCCCGAAGCGCAGATCCCTCCGAATCCGAGCCCACTCGGCATCTGTCGCCACGAACAGATCATCGCGCCTTCGTCCGGGGCGCGAGTGGCTGGGACCCAACGTGAACTGCCGCAGCGCCCCCTCACGATGATCGCTTCAGCGACACGGCACTGCCGCTAGTGCTATGACCGGGGTACGTGCGGTAGGAGAGCCGTGGCCCTCCGCCTTGCGATGCACCGCACGGGCCGCCGGCCGGGCGGCCTCCTTACGGTTGGTGACCTTCGCGCCCCGGTCCGGGCTCACACTCGCCGCCCCGCCCTCTCGGGCGGAAGGGACGGCGCAGGCGTTT
Organism: Streptomyces sp. NPDC003032; assembly: GCF_053591415.1. Taxonomy (NCBI): domain Bacteria; kingdom Bacillati; phylum Actinomycetota; class Actinomycetes; order Kitasatosporales; family Streptomycetaceae; genus Streptomyces; species Streptomyces sp. NPDC003032. The sequence continues at coordinate 60,119 of NZ_JBSFTT010000018.1, forward strand.
AATCGGATGTGCGTGCGGCGCGGGGTTGTTAGGTTCGCCGTGTGCCGAAGCTGAATCAGATCATCGCAGTCGAAAAGGGCGTCAAGTCCAAGGCCCTCCAGGAGCTCACCCAGGCTCACCAGGACGTGCAGAAGCCCGCCCTGCTGGCCGGCATCTCCCGGACCTACCAGCCCAAGGACGAGGAGGGCGAGCAGCTGCCGCCCGAGTCCACGCGGGTGCAGATCAAGGCCGAGGATGCTCTGCGGGCGACCGCCGGGACGCTGACGCGGCTCTTCGACGTGACCGCGACGAAGGACTGGGCGAACCGGTCCGCGGTCGCGGACGTGGTGGTCGACGGTACGGTGCTGTTGCCCCAGGTGCCCGTCCCGTACCTGTTGTTCCTGGAGAAGCAGCTCACCGACCTGCACACCTTCGTACGCAAGTTGCCAGTGCTCGACGCCTCCGAGTCTTGGAACCTGGACCCCTCGACGGACTCGTGGAGGACGGACCCGGTGCGGACCATCCGCACGAAGAAGGTTCCGCGCAACCACGTGAAGGCCGAGGCCACGGAGAAGCACCCGGCGCAGGTCGAGGTGTACTACGAGGACGTCCCGGTCGGTTACTGGACCACGGTGAAGTTCTCCGGCGCGCTGCCCGCCCGGCGGGTCAACGAGCTCCTCGACCGCGTCGAGAAGCTCCAGCAGTCCGTCAAGTTCGCCCGCGAGGAGGCGAACAACACCGAGGTCACCGACCAGCGGGTCGGCGACGCGGTATTCGGCTACCTGTTCCGGTAGCCTCCATATACGCCCTCCGTCGCGAGCGGAGGGTGCGCGATGAGCGCAAGCTGAAACTGATGTTGAAGCTGATGAAGGGGTGTCAGTTGGGGGTTCGAATCCCTCCCCCCGCACCACGTGCGGGGGTGGCCCAAGCCTGGCAGAGGCGGCCCCGTGAAACTCAGATTCTCGCTCCAGTCTCAGTATTCGCCGCCGAACACCGGATCGACCGAGCGTGGGCGAACATCGACGGATGGGGGTTCAAGTCCCCTCGGCGCCTCTCTCGTGGCGCTGTAGTTCAAAGGCAGAACACGTCGATCTCAACATGACCCGCGGTTCTTAAACGCCGCCGGTGTGCGCAAATGGGTGGCAAGCTGGAGCCCGGGAGCTGGACATGCTCCCGGGCTCCGTCACGTTCCGGCCCGCGACTTGTGCTGTGACCGGGAAGGTTCACCGGGTTGCGGATACGGGCGCGTTCGCGCCGTTGGGCCCCGAGGACGTCGGGGTGACGGGCGTTCTGGCTGCGCCAGCGCAGGTAGGCATGCAGGGCCCGTGTCTGGACGGTGTGGTTGGGGTGGTTGGGGTGGTTCGAGTTGGCCGGGGTGAACTGCCGTAGTGGTCCGAAATGCACCTCGATGGTGCCTTTGCGGCGCCGGTTGATCCCAGCAGGAGCTGGCGGTGGGGCGGATTCCCAGGCGCCCGAACTCGTCGAACGCGAAAGTGCGGTCCGGTCGTTCATTGATCGCGTACTCGATCCGGGCGAGCTTCGCGTCGAAGGCCGCATCCGGGGACTTCTTCCAGGTGGTCTTGGTGCGCTGCCAGTGGTGGCCGTCTGGACGACGAAGTCCTCGTCGTTACGATCGAGAAGGCGGGGACGGCCTCCCGCCCAGCGAGAGTTCAGGCATACGAGCCCGCGACGGGGACCGTGCTGCCGCCGACTGAAGCAGGCGTCACCCCAGCAGGGCCGAACACCGTTGTCAGTGCCGGATGACACCATGCGGTCATGAGTAGCGAGTCTTTCAACTGGCGCCACCTTCTCGGACGTTGGCAGGAGGAGTGGGTTCCCCGCGAGGACGAGGACGACGACGACGAGGACGACAACGACGGCGGGCAGAACGTCGTCCCTCCGGGCCGCCCCGGGGCGGACGAGGCGGCGATCGCCGCGGCCGAGGAGCGGCTGGGGCGGCGGCTGCCTCCCTCGTACCGCGAGTTCCTGGCCGTGAGCGACGGGTGGCACGTGGACCAGATGGCCGGGGTCTACCAGCTCGGCGGTGTTGCGGACATCGACTGGTTCCGGGATCCGTTCGACATGACCCCGCTGTACGAGCAGAACCTGGGCGACAATCCGCGCGAGGAGGACATCCTGCTGGCCGGGATGTGGCAACGGGCGCTGCGGCTTGAGACGGACTCCGACATATCGCACGCCCTGCTCGACCCGGGCGACAGCGACCGGGACGGCGAGTGGGCGCTCTACCTCTATATACCGCTGTGTCTGGGTCGAGGGAATCACCCCCGCCTCCTTGCCCGCCCTGATCGGCGAGGAAGGCGCCGAACTGAGCGCGCCAACGGATCCGCGCAAGGCGTCCTGGCACGCGCCCAAGCCCCATGAGCGGGAGGGCGTGGAACTCTGGGAGGACCGGGCCGTGGCCGCCGTCGGCCGCACCGCCCAAGCGTGGGCCTTCGCCTTCGACGGCCACTCCCACCACCACCTGAACAAGCTGTTCCTGTCTCCCGCTCCAGCCGCCTCCTTGTCCGGCCGCGCGGTGGTGGTGTGGCGCGACCCGAGGCGCTCGTCACCGGGTGACCACCCGGCCGCGTTCCACCTGTCGGTGGCCGAGCGGGGCAAGGAGCTCTACGCGTTCACCGTGCGGGGTACGGAGGTCCAGCGCTCCGGCGCGATACCCGAGGCCTTGGAACCCGCACGGCTGTTCCGTCCGGAGGACTCCGAAATGGTCGGCGAGCTACGCGCGTTGGAGGCCCTGCACACGGAACTCGGCCTTTCACTCCCCCGCTTCGCGCTGACCCAAGGCAGGCTCCCCACCTTCACCACCCGGTCCTGGACCCGGGAGCCACGCGCGGGCGAGGGGTTCTCCTACGCCTACTTCGCGCGGCATCGGCCCTGAACTCGGGTCCGTCCTCCTGCACACCCTCTGCCGTCGGCGGGTCCGTACCGCTGATGGCCTGGCCGGCAGCTGTGCCGCCGGCCGCCGAAGCCAGTCCTGCGGCCACACTCGCCAGGCCAAGCGCCTTACGCCGTACGTTCTCCTCCGGGCGAAGTACGTCAGGTCCTCGGTGGCGCCGAGCCCGGCGGCGGCCGCGCCGCCGAGCGCCAGCGCCTCTTTCCAAGCACCCCAGCACAGGCTGCGGGCCAGTACAGGCGGCGGCCCGCGCCAAGTCCCGTACGGCCGTGTCGTCGCCCCGTCGTGCCGCCTCCGCGAGCGCGCGCCGGACCAGCCCCGACCCGGCGGCGACCTCGCGCCGGCCAGGACGCTGACCGGTCCAGTCGGCGAGTTCGGCGGTGGCGTCGGCCGCGACCCGCAGGGTGCCGGCCCTTTCGGCGGTCAGGACGGCGAGCCGTCCCCCGGCACGGTAGCCGCCGCTCTCACGGGTGACCAGGCGCAACCGCTGAAGTTCCGTCAAGGCCTCCGGCACGGGGGTGCCCGCACCGACCGCCCCCAGGAGGGCCGCGGACACGGGAAGCGGCTGGAAGGCGCATAGGGCACCGAGCAGCCGGGCGGTTCCCTGGCCGGAGCCGTCCGGCGAGTCCCGAGGCCACCGCGGCCTCGTCCGCGGTGAAGGCCGCGGTGAAGGCCGCGGTGAAGGCCGCATGGGCGGTGCCGCCTCCCGCCTCCAACAGCGCCGCCGACGCGGCCAAGGCGCGCGGATGCCCGTGCACCTCGGCGGCGAAACGGGCGGCTCCCCGCGCCTCGGCGCCGCTGAGCGGCCGGTCGAGTCCGCGTTCGAGCTGGGCGAGCGACGCGCTCGCCGACAGCCCGCCGGGCCGGCAGTCGCGGGTACCGGCTCCCGTTTCCGCCGGGCCGTGCTGGGTGGAGGAGACCAGTACGTCACAGCCGGGCAGCGCGTCCCGCAGCGCGGCGAGCCCGCCGAGGCTTCGGTTCAGCCGGATTCACCGGGGGTTCGGACCTACATGAGGTGGAGAACGCGCGATGCGACGAGGGCCTGCGCGACGATCTCTCGCAGGCCCTCACAGCAACTCGCCTCGGCCGTGAACAGGACTGCTCAGGCAGCCCCGCTACCCGTTCCCGGGTGGGTGGGGCGAAATCGTCGGCGACCTTCACGTCTACCTATTCGCCGCCTTTGGCCTTGTGGGCGGGCGAGACGGTCACCTCGGCGCGTTCCTTCGGGGCGAGTTGGACCTGTAGGTATCCCCAGCGGGTGAACAGGGCCAGTTCAGGATGGGCGGTACGGCGGCCTTCCTTGAGAAGGCACCTCATGCTGCCAGAGGGCGGGCGGCAACGGCGAGTTGGTGAGGGAAGGCCGCATTCTCGTCGAACAGCTTGTGGTGCTGGAGGCAGTGGTAGAGCTGGCTGAGGAAGGAGGGGACCGAGCCGCTTGGCCGACTGAATGCGTACTGACGCGTGACCGAGTCCCGCGTCAACCGGTGATGCTGACGCGGCGCAGGTAAAGGATCTCGCCGCCCTCAGGGCTGAACCAGATCCGACGGTTCTCGGCCTCATTCTCCAGAACGGGGTTGTCGAAGACGTGGCTGCCGGGCTGGACCGTGACGGTGACTCGCTCCAGGCACCAGTCCGGTCCGCCGCCCAGCGGGACGTAACGGAGATAGACGGGGTACCGGTTGAGGTCTTCGGTGTCGAGCTGCGGCCTGCGCGGATCGTTGAGATCGCCTCGCTCAACGGTGCTCTCCTCGCCCATGATGAACGTCTGTGCCACGCCTTGCCTGAAGTCGTCGGCTGCGGTTTCCAGCCTGAACTCACGTCCTGCGATGCCCAGGCGAACCGTGCTGTCCGTGCCGGCCCAAGTGACGTCGGCCGTCTGCACATGCGCCTCGATCTTGGTAATGGCTACCATTTTTTGTTCTCCTTGTGTGTCATCGCCGGCATATCGGGATTGCCCGGTGCGTCGGCGACGTGTCTTCCGGGCGTCGGTGCGACAGGCCGGACTCGTGGTGAATCGCGGCCCGCGCAGGAACATCACTCGCGCCTCTGCGGCAGGATTGCACCTCACGCCGACCACTCATGCGTTGAGCAGGCATAGACAGACGGCCGACAACTCACAGGAGCGGACGGAACGGTGGCTCTGCACTTGGTGGCGCGCCACGCAACGGGACGCGGAAAATTGCTAGTCCTTCCGATTGCTGCATTCCCGCCACAAGCAAAACCACTCAGAAACCCACTCCTGTGAGTGAATAGAACCTCACGCCCACGCCATACGTTTCTTCCTCGCATATCGACGAGAATTACGGATGCCTCCGCCAGGCGTACGTCCTCGCCCTCCTGTCCCGCCATCGGGGTGGCGATCTCACCCGGCGCGACGGCCTTCACGGTGATGTCATACTCGGCCGACTCCAGTGCCAGTGCCACGGCCTGCGTGAGCCAGGAGCGGCGCGCCCAGGTCGGCGTCGAGCATGTCCCGCGCGGTGTCGTACGTCATGTCGACGAGGGGCGAGGCCGTGCAGACGCCGGTGTTGTTCACCAGGATGTCGATGCGGCCGCGTTCCGGGCCAGCTCGTCGGCGGCGCCGGCGGCTTTCGGCAGCCGCGTCACATCCAGGTGTACGACGGCGGCGCGGCGCCCGTGGCCGCGTACCTCTTCAGCGGTCTGCGCCGTGCGCCGTCCTCGCCGGTGTGCCACGTGATGCCGGCGTCCATGCCCTGCGCGGCGAGCCGGGCGGCGGTGGCGCGGCCGACGCCCGAGCCGGAGCCGATGCCAGAGCGGAGCCGATGCCATGCCCATGCCCATGCCCGAGCCCGAGCCCGAGCCCGAGCCCGAGCCGGAGCCGGAGCCGGAGCCGGAGCCGGTGACAACGGACTTTGGTGACACCACGCGACGGGTGGTGCAAAACGGCGTCTGGGGGGTTCCTGGTGCTGAAGTGTGGTGAGGGGCTCATGATCGGGCACGTGAATGGGATGCCGGACGTATCAGCACCCGTGATCAAACTGGTGCGGCGGACCACCGAACCCGTCGCGGCGCAGACGCTGCGTTCCACGGCCGCCGCCGTCATCTCCTTCGTCGTCGCCCTGATGGTCCTGCCCGCGCAACCCGCTCCCCTGACGGCCCCGCTGACCGCGCTCCTGGTCGTCCAGGTCACCTTGTACGCGACCCTCACCACCGGTATCCGACGCGTGAACTCCGTCGTCGTCGGTGTCCTCATCGCCATCGGCTTCACCACTCTGGTCGGGCTGACCTGGTGGAGCCTGGGCCTGACGATCTTCACCTCGCTGATCATCGGCCGTTTCGTGCGGGTGAGCGAGTTCGTGCCCGAGGTGGCGATCAGTGCGATGCTCGTCCTCGGTGTCTCCCAGGCCACGTCGGCGGCCTGGCACCGGGTTCTGGAGACGCTGATCGGCGCCGGGGTGGGCCTGCTGTTCAACCTGCTGTTCGCACCCCCGGTGTGGACGCAGTCGGCGGGGACGTCCATCGACGGGCTGGCGCGCGGGATGGGCCTCATGTTCCGCACCATGGGCGCGGAGATCGCCAAGGGCCACCTCCCCTTCCCTCACGCGGCCGCCCGGCTGCACGAAGCGCGGCGGCTGGACCACGACATCGTGGAGGTCGACGCCTCGCTGCGGCAGGCGGAGGAGAGCCTGCGGATGAACCCGCGCGTACGGGAGGGGCTGCTGTCCCGGGTGGTGCTTCGGACGGGGCTGGACACCCTGGAGATCTGCGCGGTGGTGCTGCGGGTGCTGACCCGGAGCCTGACCGACCTGGCGAAGTTCCGTACGGAGGAGTCGCTGTTCCCGCCGGACGTATCGGCCGGCCTCCAGGAGCTGTTCGAGCAGGTGGCCGACGCCATCGAGAGCTTCGCCCGGCTGATCACCACCCAGGTGGCCGCCAACGCGGAGCAGGCCGAGGAGCGGCTGACCGCCGCCCTGGCCGCGAGCCGGCTCACCCGCGACCGGGTCGCCGAGATGCTGCTGGAGGACGTGCGGGAGCACCCCCGGCAGTGGCAGCTGCACGGCGCGCTGCTCGCCGAGATCGACCGGATCCTCGACGAGCTGGACCTCGACAAGCGCACCGAGCGCCTCATGCAGGAGCTGGACCGCCAATCGGCGGACCTCAGCGAGCGCTACCCGCGGCTCGCGGCGCTGCGCCGCCGGCTGCGCGGCGAGAGCGGCAGGGAGCGGCGGCCGGCCGTGGAGGGCTGAGACCCACAGGCGTGGAGCACGTGCGGGGTGTCCGCCGACCGAGGAAAGAGGAGGCAGGCGTGCGTGTCGGAGGAGGCGGAGTCCGCGTACGACACAGACGTGCCAGCCCCGGACCGCGGTGAACCGGGTTCCAAGACGCACGTCCTGCCGGACACGAACGGACTGCCTGCACCTCATCGGAGTCCCGGTCGGCGACACCCACGACAGCGAAAGGGGTGGGAACTCCACTCCCCACGCAACGCCTGGTACGTCTCACACGCTCTGGGCTCCTGGGCCTGTCGCGTACGCCAAGGGGGGTGCGATCGCTCGTACGTCCGCCTGCTCCGCCACCCACAGTCCGATGAACAGTGCCGCGGTCGCCTCCAGGAGTCCGGCGCGTTCCAGCCCGCCGCCGGCCACCGGCTCGCAGCCCACGTCCCGCACCAGTTCGTACACCCGCTTGAGTGCGGCCTCATCGTCCCCGCAGACCGGAACCGCGAGTGGTTGACCGTCGAAGACGGGCGGGGTCATCCGCCACACGTCCTCATGACAGAGGTTGAACGCCTTGACGACCCGCGCGCCCGGCGCCGCCGCAGCCAGTCGGCACGCCGCCGAGGGGCCCCCTTCGGTCAGCAGCCGGAAACCGGGTCCGACCGGATTGGCACAGTCGAGCAGGATCTTCCCGCTCAGTGCCGCCTGGAGCTCTTTGACGACGTCTGCCCCCGCGCCGTAAGGCAGCGCGGCCAGCACGACCTCACCGAAGTCCGCCGCCGCGTGCAGACTCCCATGCCCTGTGCCTCCCCCGATGCGCGTCGCGAGCCGCTGGGCCTTCAGTTCGTCCCGGCCTCCGACGAACACCTCGTGGCCGACCCGCCCCCAGTGCGTGGCCAGTGCGTCCGCCATGTTCCCCGTTCCCAGCACGCCGATCTTCATCGATTCGCCTCTCTCCGTGCTTGTTCCAACCGCTTCGGGATGACACTAGGAAGTCCGTCAGGCACCATTTGGTACGTGACGACCGACGCCTATCTCGCCGACTGCCGCGCCCGCCTCGCCTTCGACCTTCTCTCCAACACGTGGAACGCGGTGCTCATTTGGGTCCTGCGGGACGGTCCCAGGCGTCCCGGTGAACTCCGCGAGCGCATCGGCGGCATCAGCCCCAAGGTCTTGACAGAGACGCTGCGGCGGCTGGAGTTCAACGGTCTGGTGGAACGACGCGCCTATGCCGAGGCGCCACCCCGTGTCGAGTACGGACTCACCGCTCTGGGAAAGACGCTGCTCGGCCCGATCGACGCGTTCGGCGCGTGGGCCTTCGAGCACGGTGATGAGGTCATGGCCGCTCAGGACCGAAACGGCGGGTGAGTTCAGCCGCGGTCCTCAAGCACCGCCTGCGGGGCGACGACGGGGTCGGGCGGGCGAGTGGGCTTTTTGCCCTTCGGCAACAACCGTTCCAGCGTTCCAGCGGGATTCGTTGTTCAGCCATCAGGTTGTCCAGGCGCCGGACTGGGCGCGACGAGCGTGGGAGCTGCGAGAAGTTCGCGCACGACTCTGGGGGTTCGGTCATGGGAGGTGGAAAACTCACAGGGCTCACTCGGCGCTTTCGAAACACGTCGGGCGCCGACCCATGCGATGGGAGACCGATCAACGATGTTCACTCTGGTACGGAGCAGAGTGCGGACGGCCGCGCTCGCGCTCTCGGCCGTCGCGGCCCTCACCTTCGGCACGACCGCCACGACCGGCGCGGCAGCGGCCCCCGCTCCCGCTCCCGCGAAACAGGGACCGACCTCGGTGGCGTACGTCGAGGTGAACGACAACAGCATGCTGAACGTCGGCAAGTACACCCTCGCCAACGGCGGCGGCAACGTCTTCGACGTCGCCGTGATCTTCGCGGCGAACATCAACTACGACACAGGCACGAAGGCGGCATATCTGCACTTCAACGAGAACGTGCAGCGTGTCCTCGACAACGCCGCCACGGAGATACGGCCGTTGCAGCGGAAGGGCATCAAGGTCGTCCTCTCGGTGCTCGGCAACCACCAGGGCGCGGGTTTCGCCAACTTCCCGTCCCGGCAAGCGGCTTCGGCGTTCGCGAAACAGTTGTCGGACACCGTGACCAAGTACGGGCTCGACGGCATCGACTTCGACGACGAGTACGCCGAGTACGGGAACAACGGCACCGGTCAGCCCAACAGCAGCTCGTTCGTGCACCTGGTGACGGCGCTGCGCGCGAACATGCCGGACAAGATCATCAGCCTCTACAACATCGGCCCTGCCGCGTCGCGCCTCTCCTACGGCGGCGTCGACGTCTCCTCCAAGTTCGACTACGCCTGGAACCCGTACTACGGCACCTGGCAAGTCCCCGGCATCGCACTGCCCAAGTCGAAGCTGTCACCGGCGGCCGTAGAGATCGGCCGGACGTCGCAGAGCACGGCCGCCGGCCTCGCCCGCCGCACCGTCCGCGAGGGGTACGGCGTGTATCTGACGTACAACCTCGACGGCGCCGATCGCAGCGCCGATGTCTCCGCGTTCACCCGCGAGTTGTACGGCAGTGACGCTGCCTACACGCCGTAGGACGACCGCACACCGCGCCTTCGACAACGTTGTCGGGGGCGCGGTGTGGGGCGACCATTCATCTCGCGGGCGGCGTTGGCCTGCCAGTCACCGCCTCGGTTGAGGCGACGGTATCTTTCACCTGGTCAGGCCCATACCATCTGCATCCAACAACGGTCCTCAGGCCCGCGCGGCCAGCCGGCGCAGGTGGCGGTGCACGCTGTGCTGGACCGCCGCGGCGTGTTCGAAGTGGTAGAAGTGGCTGCCGGGGAACTGGGTCACGCCGAGGAAGTCCGTGCAGTGGTCCGCCCAGGCGGCCATGCCGCCCGGTGCGGCGATCGGGTCCGAGGTGCCGCAGTAGGCCGCGACCGGGCAGGGCGCCGGTTCGCCGTCCTCGCGCAGGCTGCCTGCGGTCAGGAAGTCGGCGCGCAGGGCGGGCATGATCGAGGCCAGGGTGGCCGGGTCCAGCGTCGTACCCTCCGCCATCAGGCCCAGTTGTCCTACCCGGGTGAGGAGTTCGTCGTCCGACATGGTGGCCACCCGGTCCAGCTCGGCGGCCGGTTCCAGTCCAGGGGCCCATGCCGAGACGGCCAGGAGTTCGGGGGCCGGCAGGCCGCTCCAGACCGCCGCCACGGACAGCCGGTAGGCGAGCAGTCCTCCGAAACTGTGGCCGAAGAGCAGGTAGGGGCGGCCGTCGAGTTCCGCTTCGAACGCCTCCACCAGCGCTTCCAGCAGCGCTGTCACATCGGTGAACGGCTCCTCGGCCAGCCGTTCCTGGCGGCCGGGCAGTTGCAGTGTTCGTACCTCCATCGTGGAGGGCAAGGTGGCCGCCCAGGCCTGGTAGGCCGGGGCCGTGCCGCCTGCGTGTGGCAGGAGGAAGGCTTGGTGCTCGGCGTTCGGGTCGGCCCCGGAGCTGGTGAACCAGCGGGCGCCTCGAGTACTGCCGGTGGTCGTCATGCGCTCTCCTGATCCGTCTGGCGGGCCTTGGACACCAGTACGTCCGCGATCTCCCGCAAATGTGTCTCCGGCCGCAAGGACCCGATGCGGAGCACGATGTGGCGGGCGCCCGCCCGCACGTAATCGGCCACACGCTGCGCGCAGTGCTCACTCGGGCCCCACGCATAGGCCTGGATCGCCTTCATCTCCGCCAGGGAGCGGCCGTAGCAGTGCTCCAGGTAGTCGTCCAGCTCGACCCTGGCACCTCGTTCGTCCGGGCCCACGGTGACCGTCAGATACAGGGCCGGGGTCACCGCGCCGGCCCGGCGTCCCGCGCGTCGGCAGAGGTCCTCCAGGCGTCGCCGAGCGCGGGCGTAGGCCTCGGCCGAGGTGCGGAACGGCAGCCAGCCGTCGTAGAGGAGGGCCGCCCGTTCCAGCACGCTGGCGGTGTCGTCGGCGGCGAGCCACAGCGGCGGTCCGTCGGGCGCGGCCGGGCAGACCAGCCGGTCCAGGCCCTCCGCCTGCCAGTGCCGACCCGCGAAGCGGCTCGGCGCGCCGGGCCGGGTGCTGCTCCAGGCCGTCCGCCACAGCGCGGTGATCTCGTCGAGCCGGTCGGCGTCGTCGGCCGCCGGGGCGCCCACGGCGGCCAGTTCCTCGTCGGTCTCCGGCGCCGGGAAACCCGTACCCACTCCGAGGACGAGCCGGCCGGAGCTGACATGGTCCAGGCTGCTGATCATGCTCGCGGCCACAAGTGGGTGCCGCAGCGCGGGAGTCAGGGCCGCGGTGCCCAGGAGCACCTGGCGGGTCACCGCGCCCGCGGCGGACAGCACCACCATGGGGTCGAGCCGGGGGCGCGCGGTGAGCGAGTCGCCCGTCCACAGGGAGTCGAAGCCGAGTTCTTCGGCCCGTCGCGCGAAGTCCAGCAGGGGCGCGACGCTGTACTCGCCGAGGATCGCCTGCTCCCTGGTCGGCAGCAGGACCCCTACGCGGAGCGGCTGACGGGCAGCCCCCATCGCACACCTCTTTCTTGAATCGTGGTCAGCGGTTCCTGCGATCCAAGCAGCCGTTCCTGACAGGTTCCTGATCGCCCGGTGAAAGCGGATGGAGCCGCCGGGGTGGTGGCCCATGGTGGACCGGCCACCCGCGCCCAGCATCTCCGGTATCTCTTTCCCTGCGGCTATTGGAATAACTGTTAATGCTGCGCCCGAACCGGCCATGGATGGGGCGGAATAGCCCGCGCACGGACATGGAAAACACGCCTTTTCACTGTCCGACATGCACCCATCCGCCCCGACATCACCGCCGGGAATCGGCTTTGCTGCAGCGAGCACGCACTGGCGTAGAAGCGACGTCGCCGCTCTCGCACACTTGCGGTCAGGAAGGGAGCCGGAGTCAATTAGGGGAACCATGTACTACAGGAGGAAAAAGTGATCACCTATTCGCAGTTCAAGGATGCGCGCCGGAAGAGCGGCCCGATACCTGCGTCCGGATCCCAGGCACCGGCCGCTTCCGGGACCGGTCCGGTCTTCGCGTTTCTGGGGCCGCTGGAAGTGCGCGCGGGCGACCGCGCGTACACCGTCGGCGGGAACCGGCAGCGCACCCTGCTGGCGGCGCTGCTGGTGAGCCCCGGCCGTCCGCTCTCCGCCGAGCAGCTGTACACAGAACTGTGGGGGGAGAACCCGCCGCCCACCTTCGAGAACTCGCTCCAGGCCCACGTCTACCGGTTACGCCGGACCCTGCAGCAGACGGCGGGCCCGGACGGAACGGCACCCGAACTGCTCACGCGCTCGTCGGGGTACGTCTTGGAGGTGGACGGCGAGGAGACCGACGCGGCGGCCTTCCGCCGGCTGGCCGGCCGGGCCCGCGCCTGCACGCGGCACAGTCCCGCGCAGGCGCACCAGCTGCTCGACGAGGCTCTGGCGCTCTGGCGCGGCGCGCCCTTCCAGGACGTCGCCCAGGGGCCGATGTCGCAGAGCGTCGCTCTGGCGCTGGAGGAGGAGCAGCTGTGCGCCGTCGAGGACAAGCTCTGGCTGGAGATCCAGCTGGCGGACCCGGTGCACAGCATCAGCGAGTTGAAGCGCATGCGCACCATCCATCCCTGGCGGGAGCGCTTGACCGAGATGCTCATGCTGGCCCTGTACCGGACCGGTCGGCAGGCCGAGGCGGTGGAGACGTACAACAGCACGCGGCACAGGCTGGCGAGCGAGTTGGGAGTGGAGCCCTCGGTCAAGCTGCGCGAGCGGCTGCGGGAGATCCTCAACCAGGCTCCCTCGCTGGACGCGGTCGTCCCCGTGTAGGCGGCGAGGTCAGGCCGCTGTGTGACGAGGCTGCGGCAGTACGCCCGGAGAGAGGCGGGGGCGTACTGCCGCAGCCTCGTCTTGTTTTAGCGCGTCAGCCGCGCGTCAGCGCCCTGCGCGAGAATATTCCTAGAGCAAACTCCACCACGGTAATTCGGACCGGGTGTAAGAGTGTTGTGGGATGAGTGACGCCCGCTCTTTTTCTCTTTATGGTCGCAAAGGCATGGGCTTCTCTGCCCTTTTTTCTGCGGCACTTTTGCCGAAGGCGCCGACGCGGCCATTTATCCGGGGACAGTCCATCAGTCGACCTTCAGCCGTCGATCAGCGCCGCTGGCCATGGTGGTCGGCGGAAGAGGCACTACGAAGGGGATGATTATGGACGAGGACTTCGAGGTCGTCATCATCGGCGCCGGGATGTCGGGCCTCGGCATGGCCGCCCGTCTCAAGGAGGCCGGACGGCACGCGTTCACGGTTCTGGAGAAGGCCGCCTCGATCGGCGGGACCTGGCGCGACAACACGTACCCCGGCGCGGCCTGCGACGTGCAGTCCCACCTGTACTGGTACTCCTTCGGCGAGCAGCCCGACTGGACGCGCACCTACGCCGGGCAGCCGGAGATCCTGCGCAACCTCGAACGGTTCGCCAGGAGTCACCGGCTGGATGAGCACATCCGCCTCGGCGTGGAGGTCACCCAGGCCGCGTGGTCGGACGAGGACGGCGCCTGGCTGCTGCGCACCTCGCGCGGTGAGCGGCTGCGGGCCCGCGTGCTGATCACGGCGTGGGGGCAGCTCGACCGGCCGGCCTGGGCGCGCGTCGAGGGCGTGGACCGCTTCGAGGGGACACAGGCGCACACGGCGCGCTGGCCCGACGAGCTGGATCTGACGGGCAAGCGGGTCGCCTGCATCGGCAACGCGGCCAGCGCCGTCCAGTTGGTGCCCGCCATCGCGGAGGCCACCGGGCAGCTGACGGTGTTCCAGCGGTCCGCCAACTACCTGCTCCCGCGCGAGGACCGGGCGCTGGCGGACGACGAGCGTGCCGCGCTGCTCGCCGAGCCGCACCGCTACGCCGCTCTGCGCGAGGGCCTCTACCGCGAGCGCGACGGCTGGGCCACCGGCCTGCGCGACGACGGCAATCCGGTGCGGGAGGAGTTCCTGCGGGTGGCGGGAGAGCATCTGGCCACGCAGGTCGCCGACGGCCGGCTCCGCGACCGGCTCACCCCCGACTACGCCTTCGGCTGCAAGCGGGTGCTGATGAGCGACGACTACTACCCTGCGCTGTCCCGCGACAACGTCGAGCTGGTGACGGAGCCCATCGCCAGGATCGAGCCGGAGGGCATACGGACCACGGACGGGCGGCGGCACGACGTCGACGTGATCGTGCACGCCACCGGCTTCCAGCCGCTCGACCGCACCGGCGGGGTGGAGATCATCGGACGGAACCTGCTGAGGCTGCGCGAGGCGTGGAAGGAGGGGCCCGAGGCGTATCTCGGCGTGGCGGTCAGCGGCTTCCCCAACATGTTCATGCTCTACGGCCCGAACACCAACCTGGGCCACCACTCGATCCTGTTCATGGTGGAGAGCCAGATCGCCTACGTGCTTCAGGCGCTCGCGTCCCTCGACGCCGGCCCTGCCCGCACCCTGGACGTCATCCCCGAGGTGCAGCGGCGCTACAACGAGGACCTCCAGCGTGACCTCGCGGGCACGGCCTTCGCGGCCGATTGCGGGAGTTGGTACACGACGGGCGACGGCCGCGTGGTCAACAACTGGTCCTCCAGCATCGAGGCCTACCGCGAGCGCACCGCGGTCTTCGCACCGCAGGACTACACCGGATAGGTCTTCGTGGCCGCGCATGCCGCGCGTACGGCGGTGGCCCGCCCCCTCGGCTCGGTGAGGGGGCGGGCCACCGCCGTATGGAGTGTGCGCGGCCGATCAGGCCTTCGCGGCGGCCAGTTCGTCGCGCACCGCCCGCCGCAGGACCTTGCCGCTGGGGTTGCGTGGCAGTGCGTCCGCGAAGTCGTAGGAGGTGGGCATCTTGAAGTCCGCGAGACGGCCGCGCAGGAACAGCAGCAGGTCCCTGGCCCCGGCCTGCCGTCCGGGCTCCAGGACCACCCGGGCGTGCACGGACTCCCCCCACCGCTCGTGCGGCAGGCCCACCACGGCAGCCCCGGCCACGGCGGGGTGCCGTGCGAGGGCGTCCTCGATCTCGGCCGGGTAGACGTTCTCCCCCGCCACGATGATCATGTCGTTGACCCGGTCACGGACGTAGAGGAACCCGTCCTCGTCCAGACAGCCCGCGTCCCCCATGTGCACCCATCCGTCGACCACGGTGCGCTCCGTGGCCTCGGGCAGCCGCCAGTAGCCGAGCATCCGGGCGGGTGTGCGCACACAGATCTCCCCGACCTCCCCGGTCGGCAGCTCCTTGCCCTCGGGGTCCTCGATACGCACCTCGATGCCCGGGTACGGGCGGCCCGCCGCGCGCAGCCGCGGGCTGCCGGGGACATGGTCGGCGGGCGGCAGGCAGACGGCGAAGTTGCCGGTCTCACTGCTGCCGTAGATCTGGAGGAAGTCGCAGTCCAGGACGTCGATCGCCCGGCTCAGGAGAGCCTCGCCGATGGGGGAGCCCCCGTAGACCACCTTGCGCAGCGTGCCGAGGGCGCCCCTGGAGGCGGCCGGTTCGGCGAGCATCAGCTCCAGCATGGCGGGGGCCACGATGGCGGTGGTGACCCGCTCCTCCTCGATCACCCGTACCGCGTCGGAGCTGATGAAGGCCGGCAGGGAGACCACCGTGGCACCGGCGTTGAACGCCTGCATCCCGTACGAGAGGCCGCCGATGTGGAAGCCGGGCAGGCCGATCAGACCGCGGTCACCGGGCTTCCAGTCGAGCCAGTCCAGGCCGTGGTCGTCCATCGCCTCGGCGACGTTGAAGAAACTGCGGTGGGGAAGGACGACGCCCTTGGGCAGGCCGCTGGTGCCGCTGGTGTAGATCTGCACGACGGGGCTGTCCTCGCCGCCGTCCGCCTGCCCGGGTTCGGGCTTCCGCGGGTCGCTCCCGGGCTTCCGCGGGCCGCTTTCGGCGGACACCGAGTGCTTGAGGGCGGTCAGGGACTCGGCGTCGGCGGCGTGCGCGTCCAGGCACAGCACGGTCCGCAACGTGGGCAGACCCTTGCGCACCTCGGCGGCCACCGGCAGGTGCTCCTCGTCCACGAGGAGCACCTCGGTGGTGGAGTCGCGCAGGATGTGGTCGACCTCCCGCGCGGTCAGGCGCCAGTTGACGGGGACGAGGACCGCGCCGGTCCTGGCGCAGGCGAAGGCCAGCTCCCAGTACTCCACGGCCTCCTTGCCGAGGTAGCCCACGCGGGAGCCGGGTCCGACGCCGGACGCGCGCAGCACCCGGGCCGTGCGCTCGCTCTCCCGGTCCAGTTCCCGGTAGGTGAGCGTCCGGCCGGCGCAGACGACGGCCGGCTGGTCCGGCCGGAGCGCCGCCTGCCGGGCGATCACTTCCTGGAGTGTCCGCGGTCGCGGTGACGTGGTCATCGGTGTGCTCCCGTTCCTGCCGCGTGCGCCGGTGCCTGGGCACCGGACAGCAGCTGTTCGATGTGTTCGGTGAGCAGGTCCACGCTGGGCCGGTCGAAGGTGACGGACGCCGGCAGCGTGACCCGGAAGGCTGCCTCCAGCGAGTTGCGGATCTCGACCGCGTTGAGCGAGTCCATGCCCAGGGCGGCCAGTTCGGCGTCGGGTTCGAGGTCGTCGGCCGACTCGAAGCGCAGGACGTCCGCGAGCCGGGCCCGCACGATCGCGTTGATCCCGGCCGAGCGGGCGGCTCCGGGGGCGGTGGTCAGGGCGCTGATGTCGGTCTGTGCCCCGCCCGCGGCGGGCCCCGGGACCAGCTCCGCGAAGAGCGCGCTCGGCGCCCTGCGGGCCACGAAGCGGTTCCAGTCGCAGTGGCCCATGAGGACCTGGGTGCGCCCGGCGTCCAGCAGTGCGGGCAGCGCGTCGGTGGCCGCGTCCTGCTCCAGAAGTGTGATGCCCTGCCCCTCCCAGCTGCGGACCAGGGAGGAGCTGAGCTGTCGCCCGGGCTCGCGGGGCGCCCACGGCCCCCAGTTGACGGCGGTGGCGGGCAGGCCCGCACCGGCACGCTGTGCCATCAGGTGGTCGAGGAAGGCGTTGCCCGCGCCGGCGCCGGTCTGGGTGGCGGCGCCGAGCAGGGCTCCGGCCGTGGAGCAGGCGAGGAAGAAGTCCAGCTCGGGCAGGTCGGCGGTCGCCTCGTGCAGCAGCCATGCGCCGTAGACCTTCGTACGGAAGACGGCGTCCAGGCTCTCCCAGGTCTGCTGGGCGAGCGGGAGGTCCTGCGCGGCCTCCTGGGCGGCGTGGATCACGCCGCCCACCGGGGCTGCGGTGTCGGCGAGTTCGGCCAGGACGCGCGAGACGTCACTCGCGGAGCCCAGGTCGCACGCGTGGACGCTCGCCGTGACGCCGTCGCCGAGCGCGGGGGCCGGGCCGCCGGTGCGGCTCAGCAGCGCCAGGTGCCGGGCGCCCAGGGCGGCCAGTCGGTGGGCGAGGGCCCGTCCGACCATGCCGGTGGCGCCGGCCACCACATAGGTGCGGTCGGGGCGGATGGTGAGGGGCCGGGAAGCGGCGGGGACGGGCTCGGCCGTACGCAGTCGGCGCACCCAGCGCTCGCCGTCGCGGTGGACGATCTCCAGTTCGCTCTCCCCGGCCGCCAGCCACTCCCCCACCAGGCCGGTGACGCCGTCGGTGCCGGGCTGGAGGTCCACCAGGGTCACCCGGTATCCGGGGAACTCCATGCCGAGGGCCCGGCCGAAGCCCCACAGGGTCGCCGCGGCCGCCGGTTCGGTGGACTTGTCGCCGGGCAGGTGCTGTGCGCCCTCGGTGACCAGCCACAGCCGCTGGCCACGGCCGAAGCCCTTGCGGGCCAGGGTGTCCAGTACGGCGAGCAGATCGCGGTAGTTGGCCTCGCACTCGGCACGCAGCCGTGCCGCCGCGTCATCCGCGTCCGCTCCGGCGCCTTCCGTGCCGGAGCGCCACAGCCAGCACACGTCGGTGGGCGGCTCGCCGTCCAGCGCGCCCGCCAGGACCGTCGCGTCGGTGGCGACGGTCAAGGTGACATCGTCCGCGGCGGCGGCCTCCGCGAGCCCGCGCGGCAGCCGCGCCGTGTCCCCTGCGACGAGTACGCGCCGCCGCTCCCGCCGCGTGGCGGGCAGCGTCTGGGCGAGCCAGTGCTGCTCGTAGAACAGGCCGCCGCTCGCGCCCCGTTCGCCCTCGGGGTTCCGTTCCGCCTGCCAGGCGGCCTCGGCGGCCCGGCGCTGCGCGGTGGGCAGCCAGTACCGCTTGCCGTCGAAGGGGTACGACGGCAAGGGGATCCGGCGCCGCGGCGCGCCCTCGTGGTAGCCGGCCCAGGAGACCCGCACGCCCGCCTCGTACGCCTTGGCCAGGGAACGGCGGATCATGTCGCCGTCGTGGTCGTCGCGGAAGGTGCTGCTCAGCCAGACGTGGTCCGCCTCACCGGCCGAGGTCCTGGCCAGCGCGGTGAGCGCGGCCGAGGGGCCGAGCTCGACGAAGACGTGCCGGCCGCGCTGGTCCACCGCCTGGACGCCGGCCTCGAACTGCACCGGTTCGAGCAGATGCCTGATCCAGTACTCGGGGTCCGCCATCTGCCGTCCGCGGGCGACGCGTCCGGTCACGTTGGACACCAGGGCCATGGTCGGCGTGCGGAAGTCGACGGTGGCGAGCACCTCGCGGAACTCGTCGACGATCTCGGCCATCAGCGGCGAGTGGTACGGCACGGCGCCGCGCAGCGGGGTGAACTTCACGCCGCGTTCGGCCAGCCGCCGGCCCGCGTCGGCCAGCGAGTCGTTGCCGCCGGTGAGCAGGCACTGGCCGGGGCCGTTGACGGCGCCGACCGTCAGGTCCGGGTAGCCTTCGAGGAGCGGGGCGACCTCGGCGGCGGGCGCGCCGACCGCCGCCATGCCGCCCTTGCTGCGCACCGCCTCGCTCAGCCGCCCGCGCGCGGCCACCAGACGGGCCCCGTCCTCCAGCGAGAACAGACCGGCCACCGCGGCGGCGGCGAACTCGCCCAGGCTGTGGCCCATCAGCACCGAGGGGCGCACGCCCCAGGACAGCCACAGCCGGGCCATCGCGTATTCGAGGCTGAACAGCGCGGGTTGCAGGTACCGGGGTTCGTGGACGCGCTCGGGTGCCTCGCACTCGCCGCGGACCAGCTCACCGAGCGGGACGCCGAGCAGCGGGGTCAGGATGCGGTCGCACTCGTCGAGCGCGGCGCGGAAGACCGGGTACTGCCGGTGGAGGGCGGCGCCCATGCCGGGGTACTGCGTGCCCGTGCCGGAGAAGAGGAACGCCACCTTCGGGACGCTCGCCGCGCCACCGCGGGCGGTGCCCGCCGTCAGGGACGCGACGCGCTTGCCCAGCGCCCGTACCGTGTCGTCCCGGTCGCTCACCACCTCGGAGATCCGGTGACGGAAGTGGGCGCGCCCCGTGTTGGAGGTCCGGCACAGGTCGGCGAGCGGGGCGGCGGGATGCCGGTCCAGGTGGTCGAGGTAGCGCTCGGCGAGCCGCCGCAGCGAGGTGCGGCTCTTGGCGGAGAGGGTGAGTACGGCGCTGGGGCGCGCGTCGGCGCCGTCCTCCTCCGTTTCGGTGCCGGTCGTGGCCGGCGCCTCCTCCAGGACGACGGAGGCGATGGTGCCCGTCACTCCGAACCCGTTCACCATCGCGCGCCCGGTGCCTGTGCCGGGCCACGGGCCGCACTCGGTCGGGACGGTGACGGGAGCGTCGTCCCAGGCGATGCGCCGCGAGGGGGTGACGAGGTTCAGGTGCGGGAAGACCGTCTTCTCCCGCAGCTGGAGCGCCGCCTTGATGATCGAGCCGACACCGGCCGCGCCCTCCATGTGACCGATGTTCGTCTTCAGCGAACCCACCACCACGGGCCGGTCGCTGGTGTGCGACTGGGCGAACACATCGCTGATGGCGTCCATCTCGGTGGGGTCGCCGAGCGCGGTGCCCGTGCCGTGGGCCTCGACGTACTGGATGTCGCCGGGCTCCAGCCCGCACCGGGCCAGTGCGGAGCGCATGACCTGTTCCTGGGCGGCGCCGTTGGGGGCCACCAGGCCCGCGCTCTCACCGTCCTGGCCGACCGCGGAGCCCCGGATCAGGGCGTGGACGGTGTCGCCGTCCCGCAGCGCGTCGGAGAGCCGCTTGAGGACGAGCACCCCGCACCCCTCGGCGCGGGCGTAGCCGTCGGCCCGCTCGTCGAAGGTCTTGCACTGCCCGTCGGAGGCGAGCACCCCGCCCAGGGACAGGATGGTGTGGTTGTGCGCGTTGTGGATGACGTTGACGCCCCCGCTCAGCGCGAGGCCGCACTCGCCGCCGCGCAGCGCCTGCACGGCCAGGTGGGTGGCCGTCAGCGACGAGGAGCAGGTGGTGTCGACGGTCATGCACGGCCCGCGCAGTCCCAGGAAGTACGACAGTCGGCCCGAGACCGCGCTGTGCGTCAGTCCGGGGGCGAGATAGCCGTCGAGGTCGGCGGGGGCGAGGCCGGTGGACTCGAAGATGTAGTCGAGCGTGGTGACGCCCATGTACACGCCGGTGTCGCCGTGCCGCAGCGAGGTGGGGTCGATGCCGGCGTGCTCCAGCGCCTCCCAGGCCGTCTGGAGGGCCAGCCTCTGCTGGGGGTCGATGTAGGGGGCTTCCTTGGGCGACACCGAGAAGAAGGCGGCGTCGAAGCGGTCGACGTCGCGTACGAAGCCGCCGCGCGGCCAGTCGCCCGGGGAGTCAGGGTCCAGGGACTCAGGGTCCAGGGACTCGCTGTCCGGGGCCGGGGCCATCTGGCGGCGCTCGTCGGCCGGCAGGGGGCCGATGCCCGAACGCCCCTCGCGCAGGAACTCCGCGAACGTGTCGACGTCATTGTTCCCGCCCGGAATACGCAGTCCCATACCTACGATGGCTATGGGCTCGTATTTCTCGCGTTCAAGGGCGGCGAGCGCTTCCTCCTTGCGTCGCAAATCGGCGATTACGGCGGCCAGCTCGGCCGCTTTCGGATTCGATGGATCCGACATTTATTTCCTCCGGTCAGGAAACGGATCACGCACAGAGATGGTCGATCAACTGACCGGCGGTCGGGTGACCGAAAAGGGCGGCCGTCGAAATCTCGCACTCGAGCCTTCGCTCCAGGGAGAGCTTCACCTCGCTCAGTCGCAGCGAGGTGAGTCCCAGGTCAAGGAAGCCCATGTCCAGGGAGAACTCCTCGTGTTCGGTCATGAAAAGGGCGCTCCTGAACTCCCTCACAACCAGGTCCTCGATGAGCTCCCGACGCTCGTACTCCGGCAGGAGCCTCAGCTTCTCCATGGTGGGAATATCATGCGACACCCACGTCACCACCTCTCTACGAATCGACTGCTGACCGAAATCGAAACAGCCGTTCCTGATAGTGACCTGATAGCCGGCTGATGAAGACTTCCGCGCATCCGGAGGACCGCCGGCCGGACCGCCCACAGACATCCATAAATATGCCATGGTCGGTTTACCTCCGCCGAATCGGTGATATGTTTTCCGGCATGGACGAAAACGAATTCGATCTGGTCGGTGAATTAGACAGGACACTGAAGACGCTGGGCCTCTCACGCGACGAGGCCGTCAGCGAACTCGCCGTGGACGGACACGATCCGCTGGTGCCGTCCACCATTCGGCTGGGCTCGGCCATGGGTATAGCCCTGCTGTCCGCCGCCGTCGGCGCGGCACAGATCTGGCGGACCGCGACGGGCCGCCCACAGCGGCTGGGCCTGGACCTCGGGCAGGCGCTGCACCAGCTCACGCCCTACCTCGGCGGCGGCAACACCCTGAACGGCTACGGCTCCAACATGGGCAGCGTCCTCGGGCTCGACGGCGATCTCGCCCCCGCCCTGTGGGATCTGTACCGCACCGCGGACGACCGCTGGGCCATCCCGATCGCCTGCTACCCGAACACGCGGGACGCCTTCCTCGACCTGCTCGGCACCGCGCACACCCGCGAACACATCGGCGCGGCCATCGCGGGCCGGATCTCCTGGGACCTGGAGGAGGAGGCCGCCGCCCGGGGCGTCCCGCTGGCGATCGTACGCAGCAGGGAGGAGTTCCTCGCCCACCCCCAGGGCCGGGCCGTGCTCAGCGAACCCCTCGTGGCCGTCGAGCGCGTGGGCGACGCCCCGCCGCGTCCGCTGCCGGCCGGCGCCCAGCCGCTGTCCGGTCTGCGCTCCCTGCAGTTCACCCATGTCTTCGCGGGCACCGCGGCCGGCCGGGTCCTCGCCGAACAGGGCGCCGACGTACTACACGTGTGCGAGCCGAACGCCTTCGACCACGACCTGTGCTGGAACGAGACCGGCGTCGGCCTGCGCTCGGCCCGCCTCCCCCTGAACGCCGGCGGCGACGGCCGGCGCGCCTTCGAGGAACTGCTGCGCACAGCGGACGTCTTCGTGCACAACCACCGGCCCTCCAAGATGGCCCGGCTCGGACTCGGGCCCGAGGAGTGCGCGGAGATCTCGCCGGGCATCATCCATGTCTCCGTACGCTGCTACGGCCACAGCGGCCCCTGGCAGGACCGCGGCGGCTTCGACCAGCACGCCCAGGCCCTGACCGGCGTCAACTGGAGCGAACAGCAGGACGGGCGCCCCCGGTTGCCACCCGGCCGCATGCTCAACGACTACCTGGCCGCCTATCTCGCCGCCGCCGGCGTCATGAGCGCGGTGCTGCGCCGCGCGCGCGAGGGCGGCAGCTACCAGGTCCGGGTCTCCCTCGCCGGTGTCGCCAACTGGGCCTGGGAGCTGGGCACGTTCACGCGCCAGCAGTCGCAGCGGCTCCTTCCGCCGGCTCCGCTGCCGCCGCCCCGGCGCCTCACCCGGGCCACCCCGCTCGGCGACCTCTCCCTGGTGGCGCCGCCGGTCAGCCTGAGCGAGACACCGCCCGCCTGGCGCGGTCCGCTCCTGGTCCCCCGTGGCTCGTCGCAACCGCGTTGGGACGACGACCTGGCGTCCTGACGCCCCGCGGCGCTCGCCACGCCCTTTCCTCCCCCACCGCTCGCCTTCACGCGCGCTGCCCCGCTCTTCCCCGGCGGGCGGCCCGCCCCCAAAGGAGAGACCTCATGTCCCGCATCCCTTGCCTCGACGCCGAGGCCATGCCCGAAGCCCTGCGCTCCCTCAGCCAGGGACGCATCATCAACGTGTACCGGATTCTCGGCCACGCGCCCCGGTCGGTCACGCAGATCGCCCGGCTGGGCGCCGCGCTCTTCGCCGACGGCAGCCTCAGCGCGATCGACCGCGAGCTGCTCATCCTCACCTACGCCACCGGTTTCGAGGCCGAGTACGAGTGGGCGCAGCACGTCCCCATCTCCGGGGCCGTGGGTGTCACGGACGCACAGCGCACGGCCCTGCGCCGCAAGCAGTACGACGCCGACGTCTTCACCCCGGCCCAGCGGGCGCTCCTGGACTTCGCCGCGGCCGCGGCCGCCTCACCTCTCGTGGACGAGGCCCGCCATGCGGCCGTGGCCGCCCACTACACCGAGGAACAGATCGTCGAGACCCTCGTCCTGGCGGGCTTCTACTACATGCTCGCCCGCGTCTGCACCGTCCTGGACGTCGAGATAGACGCACCGGAGACGGACGAGCTGGTGCGGATGGCGCAGAGCATGCACGGTCACTGACGCGCTGTCGCGCGGGCCCGGGGGGTGCCCGTTCCGTGCCGGGGGCCGGCCACCGTACTGATCGGCTCTGTCAGAGGTGGGTGTCATGATCTTGGGATGATCTCCGACTCCCTCACCCTTCAGCAGCTCACCTCGCCCGGTGCCGTCACCCCTCAACTCCGGCGTGCCCTTGTCGAATGCTGGGTCGAGGTCACCAACTCGGGTGGTGGGGCCGGTTTTCCCTTTCCGCCCGTGGATGCCGATACGGTGACTCCGGTCCTCGATCGCATCGTCGGCCTGCTCTCCCCCGACACCAGTCGGCTCCTCACGGCGGAAGTCGACGGTGAACTCGCCGGGTGGCTCAATGTCCGTCGTGACGCGTTCGAGCTGATCGCTCACTGGGGCACCCTCCATCATGTCCAGACCCGCACCGCCGTGCGCGGGCGTGGGGTCGGACGTGCCCTCATGGAGGAAGTACGCAGGGTCGCCCGGGAGGAGATGGGGCTGGAGCAGTTGCATCTCGCCGCCCGCGGTGGCGTGGGCCTGGAGGACTTCTACGGGCGGCTCGGCTGGAAGGAAGTCGGTCGGTGGCCGGGCGCCCTCCGGCTTGCCGCGGACGACGATCGCGATGAGATCCTCATGATCCTCGACCCACTGTGAGGTGCCGCTCCCTCTGGACGGGGCACCGACGCGGAGTACGACGGCCCCCGCACCACCAGCCGCTGGGGCTGTGGCGGGGGCCGGTGACCTTCGATGAGTGGGGCGGGGCGGCCGCCCCGCTCCGACTCACACCAGTTCGGGTTGCGGTTCCGGTTGTGGGGTCGTCGGTGCGGCCTTCGGTTCCCGCAGTTTGGTGGTCCGTATGTATCCGAGGATCACTGAGGCCATCGCCAGGACGAGAAGCGGTCCGAACACCCACGGGTGGTTGGCCATTTCCATGGGGATGAAGCGGTACGACAGCAAGAGGGCGACGAAGACCGTCGCGCCGTAAGCGACCAGCTGGATTCCCTGTCGGTCCCAGCCGCGGTCGAGCGAGCGCAGTGCCGCATCGATCGTGACCGCGAATACCACACCGGCGATGATGTCCGCGCCGTAGTGATAACCGAATCCCAGCGTTGCGCCGAGCGTGGCTATCAACCAGAACGCGCCCGCGAATTGCAGAATTCTGGGGCCCTTGCGGGAGTGGATGAAGATTGTGGTCGCCCACGCCGTGTGCAGACTCGGCATGCAGTTGCGTGGGGTTTTCCCGTCGAATGGCATCTCGTGCGGGACAGTGATCTGCGGCGGCGTGTTCGGCCAGAGGTCGGCCACCGCCCAGTGCCCGCCGTCCGCGCCGTAGGCGAAGATCGGTCCGACCACCGGGTAGATCATGTAGATGCCGGGCCCGAGCAGGCCGATGACCAGGAAGGTGCGCACCAGGTGGTGGCCCGGGAAGCGGCGCTCGGTAGCCACGTTACGCAGCTGGTACAGCGCGACGACGACCGCGGCCACCGCGAGCTGGATGTAGACGTAGTCGAGGACGTGGGCGCCGATCGAGCCGGTGGCATCGACCATCCGGCCCACCACCCATGACGGGTTGCCCAGCGCGTGATCCGCGGTTGCCACATACTGGTCGAGCACCGTGGGGCGGGTCTTCCAGGTGATGAGCAGCCAGGCGTCGCCGGTTTTGCGACCGGCCACCAGCAGGAGGCCAAGGCCGACACCCTTCAGCAGCAGGACACGTTCGGCGCCGGTGCGGCGCGTGACAGCGATGACTCCATAGCCGAGCAGCACCCACAACGCGCCGTTGCCGAACATCATCTCGGCGTCGAGCGCCCACCGCACCAGAAAGAAGACGACGTCGATGCCGATCGCGATTCCGGCCGCGATGAACCGTTGCCGCCAGGTGAGCACCACCATCATCAACGCCATGCTGGCGTACAGCAGCGGACCGGATTTGGGCGCGAATATCACCTCTCGCATTTGATTGGTGATCGGCCCCGCCACGCCGTAGTGGCGCGCGGCGATCTCCAGTGCGATAAGAAATCCGAGGGCCACCACACTCGCCGCGGTCCACAGCATCGCCCGTGGCCGGCGCCACGCGGCGAGCGTAGTTCTGTAATTTATTCGCGAAAACACCCGCGATGCTTTAGATGTCAATTTTTTGGCCGATGTGTTAGATGTCGTTAGCTAAATAAATAAGTCACTCTGCACGCCGGATGACATGGCTTCCCGGTGAGTGACGGTCGATGAGGCGATCGTCATGAGTTCGAACATGCTATCGGAGCGGTGCGGGTGGGTTTCGCTGGTCATGGGTGGTACGGGGGGTTGCCTCGCGGCCTCGCCGTTCAAACTCCGGTGAGAATACTGTCAGAGGCGCGCGTCGGTCCCACCCGCGTTCACCAGCCGCTCGGACTCCGCTCGGATCCGCACCTACCGCTCATCGGCGGTGCCGTGCCCCCGGCACCCTGACATCCGGGGGTCGCAGAGCCAGAGGCCCGATTCCTGAGACCCGAGGAGATTTCCGTCGTCGCTGATCCGTTCGAGCTGTGGCTCGGACGGCTTATCGTCGTTGCGTGACCTACACATGGAGAAGACGACTGGGCGGGGCCGGGGCCTCGGCGGCTGCTGTCGCCGCGATGCTCGTGAGTGCGCAACCGGCCGCCGCGGCGATGCCGTTCGGCGTGGTGGACCCCGG
Source organism: Streptomyces sp. NPDC003032 (assembly GCF_053591415.1). Taxonomy (NCBI): domain Bacteria; kingdom Bacillati; phylum Actinomycetota; class Actinomycetes; order Kitasatosporales; family Streptomycetaceae; genus Streptomyces; species Streptomyces sp. NPDC003032. The sequence goes on from NZ_JBSFTT010000018.1 coordinate 86,334, forward strand.
CACCGTCTCGCAGTTCAAGCTCGACCAAGTCGTTTCCGGAGGTGGCACCGACGGTACGGATGCCGCGATCGCGGCGGTGGAGAAGACCGGCGCCGTCAAGAACGTCGATGTCGGTACGCTCCTCAACACGGCCGGCAACGCCGGCATAGCGGGCCTCTGTCACGACACCGGTCTGGCCGCGAGCCTCAAGCCCAGCGGGTACTGCTGGAAGAAGGAAGACGACCGGTCGAGCAGTTGGAACGCCACGGAGGGCGGTTGGACCCCCCAGGGCCTTTCCCTGCCGTACAGCGACAGCGGGACTCCCACTGACGGACAGTGGAAGGGCGTTCCCGCCTACGCCGCGACCTGGCATCACAGCACCGACATGGGCAACCCCGACCCGGCCGAGCGTCGCGGCGACGAGTACGCCCGGCTCTCGCTGGTGAGCATCAAGAGCGGGACGCCCAACTACCACAATCTGCTCCTGGTCCAGCCGCGGAAGAACGCGGACGGGACGGGCGACTTCCGGGTGGTGTCCGGCAATCACGTCGACGGTGTCGTCTGGTACGGCGACCGCGCCTTCGTCGCCAACGGCCGCTATCTCCAGGTGTACGACCTGCGGCACATCTGGAAGCTGAGCGAGCAGTCCAAGGAGGTGGGCGTCACCGGGACCAGTTCTTCGGGCCTCTGGCACAACTACGCCGTGCCCATGGTCGCGATGTACCGGACCACCACCGGCAACACCGCCTGCTCCGTCACGGCGGGCACCACGCCCTGCCTGAACTCCCTCAGCCTCGACCGCACCGGCGGTCAGGACTCCCTCGTCTCCGCCGAGTACAAGAAGGACGCGGCAGGCGGCCGAGTCGTCCGCTGGCCGCTCGACGCCACGACCAAGCTGCCCAAGGGGCATGCGTCGGCCGCGTACTCCTCCCCGGTCTGGTCCATGCAGGGCGCGGCCACCGACGGCACGAACTGGTACATGTCAGGGACGTGCCCGACGGGCGCGGGCGGCGGCACGGCCGACGATCCGTACTCCTGCGTCCACAAGGCACAGGCCAACGCCGCGCCGCACGTCATGACCGCCGCGCCGGTCTACACCCAGAACCTGGGCTACTCCTGGTCCACGGACCGGCTGTGGGGCATCAACGAACGCATCAACACCACTGCGGGCAAGCGCGTCGTCTTCTCCGTCAACACTCCCTGACCCGCCAGACGAGGACCTCCGTGCTCGGCCCCCGTTCGGAGAACCGGGACGACGGGGAAGCCCCGCGCAGCAGTTGGCGCAGGGCTGTCTCGAAGGCGGCTCGGCGTGAGCCGAAGAGGTGAGGGGCCGAGGACGACATCGAGAAGACCCAGGCGACGACATCGTCGTACGTGCGTTCCAGCGCCTGCCCGCCCGCGACGACGAGGCGCTGCGGGCCGGTGAATCCCGCCCTGGTCAAGATCGCCGCCTCCCCGCTGGGGGTGCCTTGCGTCAGCACTCCTCGGCCGGCTCGCCGGGTCGGGCCGAGGTAGCGCCTGACCAGGTCTTCGATGGCCGCGTAGGGCACTGCCGGGTACGGGAGGCCGGCGGCGGGGCGGGGCTCCGTCTTCAGGTCCGAGAGGTGCACCAGGGCTCCGCCGGGTTCGAGCATGTCCCTCGTGGTCGCCGCCACCAGGTCGCGGTCCATCCAGTGGAAGGACTGTGCGAACACCGCCACAGTGAACCGGCCCAGCCCCGCGGGCAGTTCTTCCGCCCTGGCCGGGAGCCAGCGCGTTCTTCCGGTCACTCGTTGCTCGGCGGACCGGCGCCTCGCTTCGGCGATCATCTCTCTGTCCGGGTCCACACCCACGACCTCGCCGAACAAAGGCGCCAGGATCAGGGCGAGGGTTCCCGGTCCGCAGCCCACGTCCAGGAGGCGTCCTCCTCCGTCGAGTCGGAGAACGTCCGCGAGCGCGTCGACCAAGCCGGGGGCGTACGGAAGCCTTCCGCGGTGGTAGTAGGGGGCGCTGCCCGCGAACAACTTGTCGTCCCACTCCCAGCCGGCCACCATGCCGTCCACACCCCACCTTCCGAGGCCCCTCACCGTCCGGCTGCCGATGATTCCACGGCTCATGGGGCGCCCCCTCCCCAACGATCACGCTTCCGCGCCCGTCGCGCTTCCCGTGCGCATGTCCATGCGGATGCCTGATGCCGGCGCCGTCGCGCAGCAGTTTGCGGGTTTGGAGGCGGGCCTGGTCGCGGGTGTCGGCGAGGGCGGTGAACTCTTCGTTGACGCGTACGCCGCTCGGAAGAGTGAAGTCGCCGCGGCCGCCGGTGTGACTCATGATGCGTACGGCGGTCCGCAGCCGCAGCACCTCGATGAGGCCGCGCTCCACCGCCTCCCGGTAGCCGACGTCGACACCGCCGAGCGGAACCGGGGATCTGGCGTGGGTGACCTGCGTCGTGACGGAGGCGTTCGCCGCGGCCGTCGACGTCGACTGCGTTCCCGGCTCTTCGAGCGAGCTCGCGCTCACTCTGCGGCCGTCCCCCAGGCCCCCAGGCCCGCAGCATCCGGCATCTGGCGGGCAGCGCGACCCTGACGCCGCTGGTCGCCGCCGACGACCTGCACGCGCTCTCCGCCTGCCTCCTGGACCGGCTGCAGAAGATCAACGGCGTGCGTGCGGGCCGAGGGCACTGTGGCCGTGTCGGCCCGGGCCGGACCGCTCCCCTGGCCGTGCTGGACCGGCGCATGCCTGGACCCTCACCGCCGATGGCCGGATGCCGCTCGCCGACCTCGCTCAGCGCTCAGCGCTCGGCACACGGACGTGAGCGTCACCACCACCCGCCGCCGTCCGGCTCTGCGCTGACACCGTCGCGCTGCCCGGCTCCGGGTGGCCGATCAACGTCACGTTCCAGGACCAGGCCCCTGCGGCTCGGGCGGAGACCACTGCCTGCGAGAGCGGCGTGGCAGAGCAACGTGGCGCAGATGCTGCCGGGCTTCCGCATCGCGGACCGCGACGTCATCGCGCGCACCGTCAAGCGCATCGGCCGGCCGATCGGCGAGCGGGGGGCCGGCGAACCGGCCGCGCGCGATGGTGTGTCGTCGGTCAGGCCGTGGCGTGGTGCCGGTCACCGGTGTCGGCGTCGGCGTCGGTCGGCACCGCGCGGTTGGCCTCGTCCCGGGCCAGCAGGGACAGCAAAGAGGCCACGGCCAGGCCGGATTCGGCCGGGTGACGCAGCACCTTGCTGGGGTCGATCTGGTAGGTATTGGTGCGTCCCTCCCTCGTATGGGAGAGATATCCGTCCTGCTCAAGGTCGGCGATGATCTTCTGCACCGCTCGTTCCGTGAGCCGGCAGTGCGCGGCGATGTCGCGGATGCGGGCGTTGTGATTGTCCGCGATAGCTGCCAACACCCGCGCGTGGTTGGTGAGAAAAGTCCATCCGGTGTGTGTCTCGGGCACTCCATCCATGGGCCAACTCTAGCGACCAGGTGTGCATGTTTTCAAAAACACGTACTACGTTTCAGGTATTAGTTGACGTACGTGGTGCCGGGCGGGCAGCCTGGAAACGGCGGTAGGCGGTGACGAGAGGGAGAGGCCATGCCGGAGCCCGCACACTTTGAGTCCCTCACGGGGAAGGGCGACGAGCATGGTCAGGGCGGCCGACCACTGGCGCCCCTTCCGCCGATGCCGTTGCCGACGACCTTCGACGCCTTGGTCGACGGCGACCGGCTGATCGTGATGCTGCGGGGGGAACTGGACCTGGACACGGGCCGACGGCTGCGGCCGGGTCTGCGCCATACGCTCAGCCGGTCGGCCCGCGTCATCGAACTCGACCTGAGCGGCGTGGGGTTCTGTGACTGCTCCGGTCTGAACGTCCTGCTCAATCTGCGCCAGTGGGCGCTGGAACAGGGCAAGGCCATCACCATCGGCTCCCACAGCCGCGCGGTCGAGCGGATGCTCGAACTGACCGGCACCCGCCACCTGTTCGCGATCTCGTACCCAAAAGAGGAGCACAGCGCGGAACCGGCGGCCGAGGACGCGGACCAGCAACCGGAAACCGACCAGGAGCTGCGCGCCGTGGTCGCCCAGTTGCGACGGGCCATGCAGACCCGGCCCACCATCGACCTGGCCCGCGGCATCCTGATGTCCTCTTACCGCCTGAGCCCCGAGGCCGCCTGGGACGTACTGGTCACGGCCTCGCAGAACACCAACACCAAGCTGTACCGCCTGGCCGGTGACCTGGTGGACACCGCTCAGGGGAGTGAGCTGCCGGAGGCCGTGCGGGAACAGCTCGTGGCCGCGGTCGCCAGGACGAACACGGAGCATTCCCTGAACTGAGGCGGACACCTCGGGCCGTACCGCTGCGTCAGGGCCCTGTCAGCGTGGACGGGCATGCTGCCACGACCCAGCGGGAAGGACGAGGGCGATGCGCCAACAGCGGTGGCGGTTAAGGGTGTTCGCGTCTGTGGGCGCGGTGTGGGGTGTGGCGGTGGTCTCGGTCGGGCTGAGCGCTCCGGCCGCGCACGCCGTGTCGGCGGTGAACATCACCGCCGTGCACAGCGGCAAGTGCCTGGAGGCCAAGGACTCCTCGCAGTCCGCCGACGCCCCGATCGTCCAGGCCGACTGCACGGGGCAGGCCGGCGCCGAATGGTACGTACGTGAATCCCCCAGCGGCGGCAACACCATCAACATCGTCAACGCCCACAGCGGGCACTGCCTGACCGTTCCCGGCCCGTCGTCCGCACGTGTGGGTACCCAGACCCGGCAGGGGGCCTGCACCATCTCGGCCGGGGCGGACTTCCGGCTCGTCGACACCGGCACCGCGTACGTCCGGATCCAGGCCGCCGCACCCGCGCCCGCCCTCTGCCTCGACGTCGCCTCGGGCTCGCACGCGAACGGCGTCCCCCTGCAACTCCTCACGTGCGACGGGCAGTCCGGCACCGGCTTCGCGCAACGGGCTCCGCGCGTCGGCAACGAAACTCCCCTTGATCCATTGCCGCCGGGCACGCCCACCGCGCCTCCCGAGCGGATCAGCGTCACCTCCGGCGGCGCCCAGACGAAGCCCGCATCGGATTCCCACGGCGCTTCGGCCGTCAGCGCCGACGGGCGCCGCGTCGCCTTCATCTCCAACGCGACCGACCTGGTGCCGGGCGACACCAACGGCTACAGCGACGTGTTCGTACGCGACCTGACGACCGGCACCACGCAGCGCGTCAGCGTCACGGACAACGGCGCGCAGGGCAACTCCGGCTCGTCCGAGGTCTCCATCAGCGCCGACGGCCGCCACGTGGCCTTCGAGTCCGGCTCGTCGAACCTGGTCCCCGGTGACACCAACGCTTCCGGTGATGTCTTCGTACGCGACCTGACAGCCGGCACCACGCGGCGCGTCAGCGTCGCGAGCGGCGGCACCCAGGGCAACTCCGGGGCTTCCTCACCCTCCATCAGCGCCGACGGACGCCACATCGCCTTCGATTCCTTCTCCACCACCCTGGTGCCCGGTGACATCAACAACGAGTGGGACGTCTTTGTACGCGATCTGACGACGGGCACCACCCGGCGCATCAGCGAGACCGGCGCCGGGAGCGACGGCTACGACAACTCGACCACGCCGGTGATCAGTGCGGACGGCGACCACGTCGCCTACTCCTCCAACTCGGCCGCGCTCGTCCCCGGGGACACCAACAACAAGCACGACATCTTCGTCTGGGACCGGCAGAGCGGCGCCACCGAGCGCGTCAGCGTCGCCAGCGACGGGAGCGAGGGGAACAACTACGCCACCTCCTCGTCGATCAGCGCGGACGGCCGCCACGTCGCCTTCGGCTCCCAGGCGACGAACCTGGTGACGGGCGACAGCAACGGCAAGCAGGACGTCTTCCTGCGCGACCGGCGGACCGGCACCACCGAGCGCGTCAGCCTCTCCGGGGGTGGCGGGCAGGGCAACGGCTACGCCGCCCACGCGGCGGTGAGCGACGACGGGCGGTACGTCACCTTCGTGTCCGGCGCGAGCAATCTGCTCGTACGCGACAGCAACGGCGTGGACGACATCTTCGTACGGGACCGGCAGACCGGCACCACACACCGCGTCAGCACCTCCGGCAGCGGGATCGAGGGGGACGCCCTCTGCACCCTGCCGTCGATCAGCGGTGACGGGCGCTCCGTCGCCTTCACCTCGTCCGCGGCGAACCTCGTCGCCGGGGACACCAACAACCGCCCCGACGTGTTCGTCCGCCGCGTCGTTTCCTAGCGAGCCGCCATCCGGTCTCGCGCAGAGAAGGAGTCTGATCGTGCGTCACCTCGTGAGGTCGCGTCGCATGCGGCTGCTGGTCGCCCCGTGTACGGCCGTCGTGGCGGTGGCCTCGGTCGGGCTGAGCGCTCCGGCCGCGCACGCCGCGTCGGCGGTGAACATCACCGCCGTGCACAGCGGCAAGTGCCTGGAGGTCAAGGACTCCTCGCAGTCCCTCGACGCCCCCATCATCCAGGCCGACTGCACGGGGCAGACCGGCGCCGAATGGTACGTACGCGAGTCCCCCAGCGGCGGCAGCACCATCAACATCGTCAACGCCCGGAGCAACCACTGCCTGACCGTTCCCGACCCCGCCTCCGCCCGCGGGGGCACCCAGACCCGGCAGGGGAACTGCACCGCCGGCGCCGGAGCCGACTTCCGGCTCGTCGACAGCGGCGCCGAACACGTCGGGATCCAGGCCGCCGCACCCGCGCCCGCCCTCTGCCTCGACGTCGCCTCGGGCTCGCACGCGCACGGCGCGGCTCTCCAGCTGGCCCAGTGTTACGGGCAGTCCGGCAGCGGCTTCCAGCAGCGGGCTCCCCGGACCGGGAACGAGACGCCGCTCGACGCCCCGCCCGTGCTCCCGCCCGCCACCGTCGCCGAACGGGTCAACCTCACCTCCGGCGGCGCCCAGACGACCATGCAGGGCATGGACGCCTCGCCGGTCCTGAGCGCGGACGGGCGGTACGCGGCCTTCATCTCCGACGCGACGACCCTCGTACCCGGCGACAAGAACCTCACGTCGGACGTGTTCGTGCGGGACCGGACGACGGGCGCCACCGAACGCGTGAACCTCACCGACGGGGACGCCGAGAGCAGCGCCGCCGGCTGGTCGGACGAGCCGTCGATCAGCGCCGACGGACGGTACGTCGCCTTCGAGTCCGTCGCGCGCAACCTGGTGACCGATGACACCAACGGACACAGGGACGTCTTCCTGCGCGACCGTACCAACGGCACCACACAGCGCGTCAGCGTCGCCGGCAACGGCTCCCAGGGCAACAACTGGTCCTTCTCCCCCTCGGTCAGCGCCGACGGGCGGTACGTCGCCTTCACCTCCAGCGCGAGCACGCTTGTGGCGGGCGACACCAACGGGGCCGACGACATCTTCGTCCACGACCGGCAGAACAGGACCACGCAGCGCGTCAGCGTCACGGGCGGCGGCGGCCAGGGCAACGGCGAGTCGAGGACGCCGTCCTTCAGCGCCGACGGACGGTACGTCGCCTTCACCTCCGCGGCTACCAACCTCGTGACCGGTGACACCAACGGCGCCGACGATGTCTTCGTACGCGACCTCCAGGCGGGCACGACCCAGCGCGTCAGCGTGACCGGTACGGGGGGCCAGGGCGACAAGTGGTCGGCGGCACCGTCCATCAGCGCCGACGGGCGCCATGTCGCGTACTCCTCCTTCGCCACCAATCTCGTCGCCGGTGACACCAACGGACGCAGCGACGTGTACGTACGGGACCGCCAGGCCGGAACCACCCAGCGTGTGAGCGTGGCCGACAACGGCACTCAAGGAGACGGGCACTCGGACAGTCCGTCGATCAGCGCGGACGGGCGGCACGTCGCGTTCTGGGCCTCCGCCGCCAATCTCATCGCCCGTGACGCCAACGATTCGAGCGATGTCTTCGTGCGCGACCGGGAGACCGGGAAGACGCAGCGCGTCAGCACCGCTTACGCCGACGGCGGAGACGGCGACCACTACTCGTCGGAGGCGTCCATCAGCGCCGACGGGCGCCTCGTCGTCTTCTCCTCCGCCGCCTCGGACCTCGTCCCCGGCGACAGCAACGGCGTGTTCGATGTCTTCGTGCGCCGGAGCACCGCCTGAGGACTTCCTTATTCGGTCCGCGCTTCGAGGCGGCTGCCTCGGGGCGCGGTGATGGACATGATGTCGCTGGGAGCGTCCAAGGTGATGCGGTGCCATCGTCCCCGCGGCACGATGACGGCGGTTCCGGCGGCCAGCTTGATCTCCTCCTCCCCCTCGCCCGGCCGTTCCGGGCGGAAGTGGAGGCGTATCGCACCGGTGAGGCAGGACACGACTTCTTCCGCCTCGGGGTGGACCTCCCAGTGGTCGGCATGGACGTCGGCGGCGGTCTTCACATGGAAGGTCATCACCTGCCAGCCATCCCGCTCGGTGTCGAATTCGGGCTGCGCGGCGCGTACTTGACCGCCTTGGTCTAGGTGGATGAAGGAGCCGAAGAGATCGACCGGGGTGACAGTCATGCCGGGATGTCCTCTCGGTCGCTCAGGGCGCGGCGCAGGGCCGCGCCGAGTTCGGTGAGCTGTCGCTGGGAGATCTCGGCGGACAGGATCGCCTGTGATCCGTGGAAGGTGCCGGCCCACTGGTGCAGCTCCACCGAGACGCCGGCCTGCAGCATGCGCAGTCCGTAGTCGATGCCCTCGTCGCGGTTCGGGCAGTACTCGGCGGTGGCCAGGTAGGCGGGCGGCAGGCCGGACAGGTCGGTGGCCCGTGCCGGGGCGGCGTACGGTGTGGCGGGCGTGGAGCCCAGGTAATGCCGCCATGCCTGGGTTATCTTGGCGCGGTTCATCCAGGGCGTGTCGGTGAAGTTCCGCTGCGACCACGTCTCCTGCCGGTCGTCGAGCGTCGGCTGGTTGAGCAGTTGGCAGCGGATCGCGGGCCCCTGTTCGTCGCGGGCGCGCAGCGCCACCGCGGCCGCGAGGGTCGCGCCGCCGCTGTGCCCGCCGACCGCGATCCGCGCGGGGTCGATGCCGAGTTGCGCCGCGTGCTCGGCCGCCCAGAGCAGCACGGCGTAGGCGTCGTCCGGAGCGGCGGGGAAGCGGTGTTCGGGGGCCAGGCGGTAGCCCACTGAGATGACCGTCTGGCCGGAGGCGTCGGCGAGCCGGGCGGCCCACGGGTGCTCGGTGTCCACATCACCCATGATCCATCCGCCGCCGTGCATCCAGATGAGTGCGCCCCGCGCCTGATGCGGGCGGTAGATCCGCACCGGCACGTCCGGCCCGGCGGGCACCACGCGGTCCTCGATCACCATTCCGGTGGTGTCCGGTGCCGGGATCGCGGCGGCCAGCTCGGCGAGCTTCTTGCGTTCGGTGGCCGGGTCGGACAGGTCGGTGCGGGGGAACAGCGGGACGAATGCTTCGAGTTCGGGATCCATGTCTGCCATCCTCGCCGTCGCCGCTCCCGGAGGTCATCCGCCATCCGTCGGGCAACTGGCGCGGATCACGCGCCGGTCGGCGCACCGGTCGGTGTCGGTGCGACCGTGGGCCCGCCGGTGGGGCGCCTATCCTCCTGGCATGGAGGCATTGGCCGTACGGCTCTCTCAGCTGGACTCGCACGTCGAAGGCGCGATCCGCGTCGTCATGTTCTACGACACGCTGATGCGCCGCCGGGTGGACCTCCCCGCGCTCGCCCGCGCCTCGTCGGGCCTGGCGGAGTGCGTGGCCGGCATCCGGCTCCACGGGACGGGTCGGGCGATCCGGACCTCGCCCGACGGCAAGGAAACCGGCGCCCCGGCGCGCCCCGCTTCCTCCACCGCGTCGATCACCCTTGACGAGGAGGAGATCGGCACGGTCTGGCTGGAGCGCCCGGGAGCGCCCTCCTCCCTCGACGAGGTGCTCCTCGACCGGCTGGCGATAGCGGCCGCCGCGGTCGTCGAGCGGTACGGGCCCGCCCGCACCACCATGGCCGACCCCGCCCTCGTCGAGCTGGTGGTCAGCTGCGACAGCGACGAGGCGGCCAGGGCCCGGGCGCTGCGCCTGCTGGGTTTCGCCGCCGGCGTTCCGGTCCGTGTCGTCGCCGTACGGTCGCGGCTTCCGCTGGACCAGGTCGCCGGTCTGCTCTGCCCGGACCGCCCGGTGAAGGCGGCGCCGCTCGCCGACGTGGGCGTCGTGCTGGCCACCACCGTGGACCTGGCCCGGATTCCGGCCGGTGTCCGCGCGGGCATCGGCGGCGCGGCCGAGAGCCCCGACCGGTCCTGGCTCCAGGCCCGCGCGGCCCTGCGTTTCACCACGCCACGCCGGCCGGCCGTCCGCCACGAGGAGCTGGGAGCGCTGGCCCTGCTCGCGCAGGTGCCCGAGGACGCCGTGCGGGGCAACGCCGATGTGGTCGCGGTCGACCGGGTCGCCGGTGACCCGGAGGTTCTGGAGACGCTGGACGCCTACTGCTCCACCGGCTCTCTGCGGCGGGCCGCCGAACTTCTCCATCTGCATCACAGCAGCGTCGCCCGCCGCCTCGACCAGATCGGCAAGGCCCTCGGCATCGAACTCACCGAGCCCACGGGACTGCTACGCGCCCGCCTCGCCCTCACCGCGTGGCGACTGCTCTTTTAGTCGAACTCAGAACAAATCGCGCCCGCACCTCACACTCGACAAAAGCCAGGTCTAGCGCGGGAACGGCTCATCGAGTATTGGTAACAGTGAAAACAAATCCTGAGCGATGAAGGGGCGACCATGACGGACCTCTACACCCCCACCCCCGAGGACAAGTTCACGTTCGGCCTGTGGACCGTGGGCTGGCGGGGCAACGACCCGTTCGGCGAGCCCACCCGCCCCGCGCTCGACCCGGTCGAGTCCGTCGAGCGGCTCGCCGGGCTCGGCGCGTACGGCGTCACCTTCCACGACGACGACCTGATCCCCTTCGGCTCGTCCGAGGCCGAACGCGAGGCGATCGTCAAGCGGTTCCGCTCCGCGCTCGACGCCACCGGCCTGAAGGTGCCGATGGCCACCACCAACCTGTTCACGCACCCCGTCTTCAAGGACGGCGGCTTCACCGCCAACGACCGCGACGTACGCCGCTTCGCGCTGCGCAAGACCCTGCGCAACATCGACCTCGCCGTCGAACTGGGCGCCACCACGTACGTCGCCTGGGGCGGACGTGAGGGCGCCGAGTCGGGCGCGGCGAAGGACGTACGCGTGGCACTGGACCGGATGAAGGAGGCCTTCGACCTGCTCGGCGAGTACGTCACGCGCCAGGGCTACGACCTGCGCTTCGCCATCGAGCCCAAGCCGAACGAGCCGCGCGGCGACATCCTCCTGCCCACCATCGGCCACGCCCTCGCGTTCATCGAGCGCCTGGAGCGCCCCGAGCTGGTCGGCGTGAACCCGGAGGTCGGCCACGAGCAGATGGCGGGGCTGAACTTCGCGCACGGGATCGCGCAGGCTCTGTGGGCCGGCAAGCTGTTCCACATCGACCTGAACGGCCAGTCCGGCATCAAGTACGACCAGGACCTCCGGTTCGGCGCCGGTGATCTGCGCCAGGCGTTCTGGCTGGTCGACCTGTTGGAGACGGCCGGGTACGAGGGCCCGCGGCACTTCGACTTCAAGCCGGTGCGCACCGACGGGTCCGACGGGGTGTGGGAGTCCGCGAAGAACTGCATGCGGAACTACCTGATCCTGCGTGAGCGCGCCGCGGCCTTCCGCGCCGACCCCGCCGTGCGGCAGGCCCTCACGGACGCCCGCCTCGACCAGCTCGCGCTGCCCACCGCCGCCGACGGCCTGGACGCGCTGCTCGGTGACGCCTCCGCCTACGAGGACTTCGACGTGCGGGCCGCCGCCTCGCGCTCGATGGCCTTCGAGCGGCTCGACCAGCTCGCCATGGAACACCTCCTCGGTCTCTGACGGGCCTTGACCTCCTGCTCGCCTCAGGGCGCGGCGCGCTCCGCGTAGCCCAGCGGGTCCGCGAGTACGTCCCTGACGACCAGGGCCGCCGAGCCGCGCGCCGCGTCACCGGCCGGCGACGAGGCCCGCAGCCTGCCGCTGCCCGGGGTCCACAGGCCGGAGACGACGCGTCGCTCCAGGCATCTGTCGATCGGGCCGTGGAGCCAGGGCATCAAGGAGCGGTACGTGCCGCCGAGGACGATCGCGTCCGGGTCGAGGAGGTTCACCGCGCCGGACAGCACGAGACCCAGCGTGTGTCCGGCGCCCGCGATGGCGGCGACGGCGCGCTCGTCGCCCTCCAGCGCCCTGCGCTCCAGCTCGGCGACGCCCGGCTGTCCCGCGTCCTCGGCGATGCCCGCCGCGCGCAGCAGCGCCCCCTGGCCCGCGTACTGCTCCAGGCAGCCCCGCGCGCCGCAGCGGCACTCGGGCCCGTCCTCGTCCACGACCACGTGCCCGATCTCGCCGGCGAACCCGTGGGCGCCGCGCAGCAGTTCACCGTCGATGAGCAGGGCGCCGCCGACGCCGATCTCGCCGGTGAGGTAGAGGAAGCTGCGGACCTTGCCGAGGCGGCCGAACCACATCTCGGCGAGGGCCGCCGCGTCCGCCTCGTTCCCCGAGCCGACCGGCAGCGGGCGGGGCGCCGTGTCCGGCCCGTCGAGGTGGGCCTTGCCGAGCCGCAGCTTCGAGAGGGCCTGCGCGAACATGCCCTCGGCGGCCACCCGGTTCCACTGAAGGTTCGGCGCCTGGCGCACCACACCGCCGGAGACCAGACCGGGCAGCGCCAGATGCGCGGCGACGGGGCTCAACTCCTGCTCCCTCGCCGACTCCAGGGCGCGGGCGGCGATCCGCGCGGCGCGCGCGATGACCTCGGCGGGCGGTACGCCGCGGTTGTCGAGGTGCTCGGTCAGGCGTACCCGGTCGGTGCCGGCGAGATCGACGACGCACACGGTGACGTAGTCGATGTTGATCTCGACGCCGAGCCCGGCGCACCCGGTGCGCGCCACCTTCAGGACCGTGCCGGGCCGCCCGGCCTGTCCGCTGAACGACTTGCCCGACTCCGTCAGGAAGCCGCCGGCCAGCAGCTGCTCCGTCAGCGAGGACACGGCCGCGCGGGTCAGCCCCGACCGGCCCGCGACGGCGGCCCGGGTGGTCTCACCCTCGTCGTGCACGGCACGGAGCACGAGGCTCAGGTTGTGCCGGCGCACAGTGGATTTGTCCGCCTTGGGCTCCAGCGGAGCGCGGTGGTTCGTCATGGTGGGTCGAGGATATCGGCTGCTAGCGGGCCTTCTTCTTGTCGAACCAGATGGTCGCCGCCGTCGGCACGAGGCCGGCCCAGAAGATGAGCTGCGGCACGGACCGGTCGGTCCAGGGGATCTCGGCGATCAGCAGGGCGCACAGCATGGCCCAGCCCGCCTGGGCCAGGACGATGCGGGCCCAGCGGCCGCGGCGGACGAGTGAGCGGACGTTGAGCTGGACGCCCGAGCGCAGCCGGCGATAGCGGCGCCAGGCTCCGAAGGCCCAGATCACGGCCATGATGAACAGGAACCACAGGCGTTGGCCGACGGGGATGGGCAGCTCCGGGGCGGGCCGGTCGTCCGCGGGGAAGACGTCGACCATGGCGCCTGCCAGGCCCACGCAGAGCAGGGCCAGCCACCGGGTGCCGCGCAGGAGGCGGTAGGTGGCGTGGTCCAATTGCTGCCGCATGTCGGCGGAGTTGGGCTCGGCGGCGAGCGCGTCCGCGTACATCTCGGCGGCCTGGGTGGCTCCGACTCCCGGCGCCTGCGCCGCCTTCCTCGTCCGGCGGGCGAGGGCCTCGGCGTGCTGGGGGTCGATGCGGAGGATGGCCTCGTCGAGCATGTCGGAGACCGTGCCGTTCCCGGCCGTGCTGGCGATGCGGTGCGCGATCTCGTGGGCGTAGACGTCCTCGGGGCCCAGCCGGAGCGCCTCCATCGCCAGATCGGCGGCTTCGCGGGTGACGCGGTCGGCGGCCTCGTGGGTGAGCTGCCGGGCGCCGCTTTCGCGGGCGTAGCGGACCAGCGCCTCGCGCCACACGGCGTCGGCGAGCATGGCGTGCGCGAACGAGTCGTCGGGGGCGACGCGGATCAGCTCGCGCAGCACGGGCTGGACCTTGAGCCAGCCGTTGTCGTGTGTCATGGCGTGGGCGCGGAGTCTGAGCGCGCCGTAGTCCTCGGGGGCCAGCTTGAGGGCCTCGTCGGCCGCCGCCGTCGCCTCCGCGGGCTGCTCCGCCTGGAGGTGGCAGTAGCCGATCTTGACCCAGGCGCGTATGTCGCCGGGATCCTCGGCGAGGCGGCCGGCCAGCAGGGCCTTGGCCTGGTCGTAACGGTCGAGTTCGATCAGGGCCTGGGCCTTCTCGACGGCCGGGTGCAGCGTGCTCACAGCTTCCGCTTCTTCTTCAGGTAGGTGACCAGGTCGTCATACGTGCCGCCGTCGTTGGCGTACATCGCGACGTTGCGCGCCGACGCGAACCACGGCTCCGTGGACGGCACGGTCTGCTTCGCCGCGTTCAGCAGGTCCTTCATGCCGATCATGCGGACCGTGCCGGTGCGCGCCGAGTCGAGCAGGGCGCTCTCGGCGGCCGCCTCGCACAGGTGGGCCAGGTCCGCGCCGGAGAGGCCGTCGGTGACCTTGACGAGCTTGCCCAAGTCGACGTTCTCGACGGGGCGTTCGTCGAGGTGGTAGCGGAGGATGCTCTCGCGGGCCGGGGCGTCGGGGGGCAGGACGAGCAGGGTGCGGTCCAGGCGTCCGGGCCTGCGCAGGGCGATGTCCACGTCCCAGGGGGCGTTGGTGGCGGCGAGCACGAAGACGCCCTCGTTGGCCGCGGAGTCGATGCCGTCCATCTCGGTCAGGAGCTGGTTGACGGTGTTGCGCATGCCGCTGTGCTGGGTGCGGCTGCGCTTGGCGCCCAGCGCGTCGAGTTCGTCGAGGAATACGACGCAGGGGGCCTGGCGGCGGGCGGTCCGGAAGATCTCGTGCATGTTGCGCTCGGAGTTGCCGATCCACATGTCGAGGACGTCGTTGACCGACACGGACAGGAAGTTCGCCCCGAGTTCACCGGCGACCGCGCGGGCGATGAACGTCTTGCCGCAGCCGGGCGGCCCGTACAGGAGGAGTCCGCCGCGCAGGCTCTTGCCGTACAGCTTGCGCAGTTCGGGGTTGCGCATGGGAGCGAGGAACGCCGCCTCCAGGCGCTCCTTCACCTCCTGCATGCCGCCGACGTCCGCCAGGCGGATGGTGCCGGGGGCGTCGATGTCCCAGGCCGAGGCGTCCTCGGGGTCACCGCTGCCGTCGGCGGTCAGCGGCGCCTCGGCGCCGACGAAGCGGGGCGGGATCACGTCGCCGACCTGGTCCGCGGCGGCGCGCCAGTCGAAGCCGGTGCGGGGCGCCTCGGGGGCGGGCGCGGGCGGGGGCGTGGGGGTGGGCTGGGGCCCGGCGGAGGGCTGGAGTCCAGGGGAGGGCGCGGGTCCAGGGACGGACGCGGGTCCAGGGGCGGGCGCGCCCATGGCGCGGGCCATCAGCGCGCGGGCCTGGCCGTCGCCCGGTGCGTGCTGCAGGGCGACGGCGACCTCCGCGACCGCGGCGTCCGGCTGCCCGGCGTCCAGCAACAACTCGGCCAGATGCAGCCGTAGGGGTACATCGGCGGGTGTCGCTTCAACGGCCGTGCGCAAGCTTCGTATCAGGGGGGAGTCCTCGGACATGTGGCCACCTTATGTACACGTCACCCCTGGCCCGGCGCCGGGCTCCGCTCCGGACGCGGCCCCGCCGGGGTCAGTCCGCTGTCAGCGGTCCACGTCAGAATCCGGCCACCGAATGGTTCCGCAGGAGGGGCAGGGAGATTTGATGAAGGGAAGAACCGGCGGTGCGCTGCTCGCGACGGCGGTCGCCGCGGCGGGCCTGGCGGGCACGGCGGCCGCACCGGCGCGGGCCGCGGGCTCGACCACGGCGTGCGTCATGCGCGAGGGCAGCCCGCACACGGACTGGACCGGGATGAAGTGGGACGCGGACATCCTCTGTGACAACGCGCCGGGCGACGTACGCCTGCAGTCGTTCACGGGCAGTCCGGTGGTCGGCCGGATGGTGACCACCCGCAGTTGGTTCGTGTGCTGGAAGGTCGGTGACCAGCATGCCGGGGGCAACAACATCTGGTACTACACCCAGGCCGACGAGATCGTGTCGCGTCCGACCGCGCAGGGCTGGGGCTATATGCCCGCCGTGATGCTGGAGACCACCCAGGACCCGGTTCCGGGCCTGCCCAAGTGCTCGTGGGGGTGAGGAAGATGAGACGGACGACTGAAGTGACTGAAGTGACTGAAGTGACTGAAGTGACTGCGACTGCGACTTCCGGTGGGACGTCGGTGGTGCGGGGCCGACTCGGCGCAGGCGGAGGACGCCGTGCCGCCGGGGCGCTACTGGCCGCGGCGATGGCTTCGATGTGCCTGCCCACGACCGCAGCGGCCTCGCCCTCAACCTCTTCCTCGCCCTCGCCCTCGTCCTCGCCCTCGTCGGGGCCGGTCTGCTACGTCCGTGACGGCGTGCGGCACACCGACATCAAGGGACATACGTACACCAAGGACCTGTACTGCGAGAACGCGGTGGCGGACGTCTTCGCGACCCCGGAGGTCTACGGCACCGTCATCGCCAAGCTGAAGACGTCACCGAGCTGGTTCGTGTGCTGGGAGAGCGGTGACCTGCACCAGGGCGGCAACCGCATCTGGTACTACACGCAGGGCGACGAGGTGACCAACTGGCCGCTGTGGAAGGGCTGGGGGTACGTCCCGGCGTTCCGCATCGAGACCGAGCCCGACCCGTTCCCCGGCCTGCCGCCCTGTCTGCCCAGCTGACCGCCCCTCCCCCACGTTCCGCCAACCGCCACCCGAACCAGGAGTGAACTCATGCCGCTCACCAAGGCATTACGACTCGGCCGGATCACCGCGACGGCCCTCATGCTCGCGGCGGCCGCGGCCTGGCCGGCCACCGCCCCGGCCTCGGCGGCCACGGAGGCCACGGAGGCCACGGACGACGTGACGTGCGTTCTGCGCCCCGGCATCACTCACAAGGACACTCTCGGCAACACCTTCACCGGTGACCTGTACTGTGCCAACGCCCCCGGAGACCTGTACGGGCGCCCGGCCTTCGACGCCCCCGTGACCGGGCGCCTGAAGACGACGCAGAGCTGGTTCGTGTGCTATTCGATAGGCGAGGCGCACAAGGGCGGGAACAACGTCTGGTACTACACGCAAGGCGACGAGGCGGTGAACCTGCCCGGCATCCAGGCCTGGGGCAACATGCCCGCGAGCAGCGTCCTCACCAGCACCGATCCCTTCCCGGGCCTGCCGCGCTGCCCGTGGCACTGAGCCCGTGCGGCCGCGCGGCCCAAAAACGGCTCAGACGATCACGACCCGGCGCCCGCGCGTGTGACCGGCTTGGCTGTCGATGTGCGCCGCCGCGGCCTCGGCGAGCGTGTACGACTTCTCGACCGGGATGTGGAGCCTTCCCCGCGAGATGAGGTCGGCGGCCTCGGCGAGCGCGTCCGGCACGCTCCCGGCCACGCCGGAGAATCGGACACCGAACTCCGGCGCGCCGAGATCGGCGATGGAGATGACCTTCCGCGGATCACCGGTCAGCTCGACGAGTTCGCGGATCACGCCCGAGCCGGCCAGATCGAGAGCCGCGTCGACATGGCCGAGCCGCCGCACCCGCTCGACCCAGCCGTCGCCGTACGTCGTGGCGACGGCGCCCAGGCTCCGTAGATAGTCCTGGTTCGCGGCCCCGGCCGTGCCGATCACCGTGATGCCGCGCTCGCGGGCGATCTGGAGCACCGCCGATCCGACTCCCCCGGAGGCACCGCTGACCAGCAGCGTCTGCCCGGCCCGCACACCGACCTGGCTGATGACGCGCAGCGCGGTCTCCACCACGGAGGGGTACCCGGCCGCCTCTTCGAACGTCAGGCCCTCGGGCATACGGGCCCAGGCCGACAGCACGGCGAACTCGGCGTAGGTGCTCGAACCCTCGCCGAACACGTGGTCGCCGACCTCGACCCCTTCGACGCCCTCGCCGACCTCGTCCACCACCCCGGCGGCGTCCAGCCCGACCCCGGAGGGCAGTTCGGTCGGATGGGCGCCCAGGATCTGGCCTTCACGGACCCTCCAGTCGACGGGGTTCACGCCCGCCGCCCGCACGGCTATGCGTACTTGGCCCGGGCCCGCGTGGGGCTCCTCGGCGTCTACGAGTCGCAGAACATCGGGACCGCCGAACTCGGCGAAGCTCACTCTCTTCATACGGAGAACGTAACACTAACGGTTAGTGTTTAGGAACGGCTTCGACTTTGCATCTGATAGTGCTCTGATAGCGTCAAGGAATGACCGTGCCGCCCGGACGCCGTGAACGCAAGAAGGCCGCGACCCGCCAGAAGATCGCTGACGCCGCCCTGCGGCTCTTCCTGGAACGCGGGTACGACGCAGTAGGCATCCGTGACGTGGCCGCAGAGGCCGACGTGGCCGTCACCACGCTCTTCTCCCACTTCGCCTCGAAAGAGGCCCTGGTGTTCGAGCAGGAAGAAGACTTCGAGCAGGGTCTCGCGCGGGCGGTCAGCGACCGCGCCCCGCACGAACCGCTCATCCCCGCGCTGCGCCGCGAGATCCAGGCGCTGGTGCGGCACTGTTCGGCGGAGAGCGCCGCCCCGATCTGGCGCATGATCGACGGATCGCCTGCCCTGCGGCAGTACGAGGAGTCGATGAGGCTGCGCCACGCGGAGTCGCTGGCGACGGCCATCGCCGCCGAGCTCGACGTGCCACGGACCACAACGGCCTGCCGGACCATCGCGAGGTTCGTGATCGACGCCCATTCACTGGCCCGCGAGTCGCCCGATCCGGACGCCGCGGTGGACGAGATCTTCCAGATGATCGAGGCGGCCTGGGAGGCCGCCCGCCCTCGAATCAAGGAGTCCCGCTGATGGTCAGTGTGAGTACGGAGACCGCGGAACAGACAGAGCAGCGGCTGCGCCGTGTGATCGCTCTGGCCGACCTCGTCGTGCACGACGGCGTCTGGTGTTTCGATGAGTCTCCGGCCGACCAGCCACCGGCGCTCACCGCCGAGACGCTGGCAGTCGTCCGGGACCGGGAGAGCTGGAGCCGCCTGGTCCCGCTCACGCAGGAGCGCGACGGCGTCGAACGCTTCGGGATCTTCTCCTTCCACTTCCCCGATCACGGGGACAACAGCGGTTTCGTCGGCTGGCTGGCCACCCACCTCAAGGCCGAGCTGGGGACCGGCGTATTCGTCGTCTGCGGCAGCAACCGCGCCCGCGGCGGCATCTACGACTACTGGGGCTGCCCCATCGACTTGCTGGACCAGGCCGTCGCGGTTGTCGGGGCGCTACGGGACAGCTGACTGCCTGACGTCCTTGAGGAACACGATCCCGTCGCTGTCCGCCAGGTGGGCCGGGTCGAGCGGGGCGTAGCCGAACCAGGGGGACACGCGGGGCGCGGGGCGGGTGTCGCCGAGGGCGGTGGCCAGCCGTGGGGCGTCTATGACGTAGCGGTCCTCCGGGAGCGCGTACAGGAGGCCTTCGACGGTGTCCGGCGGCGGCGCGTCCACGCCCTGGTGCCGGATCGTGCCGAGGGCCGTGGCCACGAAGGCGTACTCCTCGCCGAGTCGGGCGCTCACCAGCGCGCCCGCGCCCCACCACTCCAGCGGCATCCCGCCCATCCGCATCGTGCACTTCGCCCGCTGGAGATGGGAGTTGTGGGCGTGGACGAGTGCCGGGCCGCGAGCGGCGACGGCGAGGAGGTTGTGGGCCATCATCTGGTCCCGCACGCCCGCAAGGCGGGCCAGGCGGGCCGGTGAGGTGTCGGCCATCCAGTGGTGGTAGCGCAGCAGGCCGAGAGCGGTACGCCCGTACAGACACGCCCGGTCCCAGTCGTCCTGGGAGGTCACCGCGGTCAGGTGCGGCGTCTGCGCGTCGAGCAGCGCCACCAGTTCGTCGGCGAGCAGCCGCAGTTGACCGGCCTCCGCCGACCGGCCCACGGACCGGGCCGGGTCCATCATCACGGCGGGATCGGTCCACCGGTCGTCGGCGCCGAGCAGGTGGTCGAGCGTTTCCGCGGTGCAGGGGAGCAGGTCCGCGTCCACCCGGGTGGAGAGGTAGCCGTGGAGTGCGGTGAGGGCCTGCCGGGGGCTCGCGGCGGCGGCGATCTCCAGCGGGCCGTCGAAACCCGCGAAGCGGAGCCGTTCGGGGGCGGGCCGGCCGTCGTTGTCGGCGCGTACGTTGTAGGCGCGCATCCAGCGTACGAGCTCGCGGTTGGCGGCGGAGGCGCCCCAGCCGTGGCTGAATCCGTGCTCCATGACCTCGTCGAGGGTGCCTGTGCCCGAGGTGACGTAGTCGTCCACGGCCAGGCCCCTCACGCAGTCGCTCTCGATCGCGATCGTCCCGTAGCCCTCCTGCTCGACGAGCTGCCGGAAGACGTCGTTGCGCAGGTCGAGCAGATCCTCCTCGCCGTGGGTGGGCTCCCCCAGGGCGAGCAGCCGGGGTCGGGCCGGGAGCAGTCCCATGACGGTGGCGGCCTCGACGGCATGGGCGGTGTCCTTGATGTCAGTAGCCATGCCTTCAACGGTATCTTTGAACCTTCGGTGGAAGCTTTTCGGCGATATCGGCAGGGACATGGGACGGAACCTTCAAAGCGGGGAGCGGCTCAGGCCGGTTGATCTGGCACGCGGGCACGGTCTGTCCACGCAGGCGGTCAGGAACTACGAGGAGTCCGGCATCCTTCCGGCCGCCGCTCGCACGCCTCACGGCTACCGCACCTATACCTCGCTGCACGCGGGGGCCCTGCGCGCGTTTCTCGCCCTGGTGCCGGGCCACGGCCACCGGACGGCGACGTCAATCATGCGGGCGGTGAACAGCGGCGCGATCGAGGAGGCGCTCCGCCTGATCGACGAGAGCCACGCCCAGCTCCTCGACGACCGCCGGACCCTCCAAGCCGTGGAGCGCGCCCTTCGCGACCTGGAACCCACGGGGGCGTCCGAACGCGGGCCGACCGCGGCACCCGGAAGAACCGACGGCACGTTCATCGGCCCGCTCGCGGGGAAGCTCGGCGTCCGGCCCGCGACGCTGCGCAAATGGGAGCACGCCGGGCTCGTACGCCCACGCCGTGACCCGCGGACCGGGTACCGCGTCTACGACGAGGCCGACGTACGGGATGCCCGGCTGACCCACCAACTGAGGCGCGGCGGCTACCTGCTGGAGCAGATCGCCCCGCTGATCGCCCAGGTACGGGCGGCCGGCGGACTGGAGCCGCTGGAGGCCGCCCTGCGCGACTGGCACGGTCGGCTCTCCGCCCGCGGGCGGGCGATGCTGGCGGGGGCGGCCGAACTGGAGGCGTACCTCCGTGCACGCGAACCGGCTGGGGCCTGACCCGCGTTCCCCGATCCTCTTCGACACCGGCATCGGGGACGCGGGCCCCGAGACCGAGCCGTCGGTCCGCCTTCCGCGGGCTGATCACCTAGACTCCACCAATGGCGAAGTACTTCGACGTGCACCCAGACAATCCCCAGCGGCGCAGCATCACCAGCGTGGTGGACAGCATTCGGTCCGGCGCGCTCATCGCGTATCCCACGGACTCCTGTTACGCGCTGGGATGCCAGCTCGGCAGTCGTGACGGCATCGGGCGGATCCGTACGATCCGTGACCTCGACGAGCGTCACCACTTCACCCTCGTGTGCCAGAACTTCGCACAGCTGGGTCAGTTCGTTCAGCTCGACAACGACGTGTTCCGGGCCATCAAGGCGGCGACGCCCGGCCGCTACACCTTCATCCTCCCCGCCACCAAGGAAGTCCCGCGCCAGCTGCTGCACCCGAAGAAGAAGACCGTCGGAGTCCGCATTCCCGACCACACGGTCACCCAGGCGCTGCTCGCCGAGCTCGGCGAACCGCTGCTCTCCAGCACTCTTCTCCTGCCCGACGAGGACGAGCCGCTCACCCAGGGCTGGGACATCAAGGAGCGGCTCGACCACGTCGTGGACATCGTTCTCGACTCCGGTGACTGCGGCACCGAGCCCACCACCGTCATCGACTTCTCCAGCGGCGAAGCCGAGGTCGTGCGCCATGGGGCCGGGGACACCAGGCGCTTCGAGTAGCGGGGCCGGTACATCGTCAGTCACCTCGGGCCAGTCATCCTGGGGCGGGCAGGAAGTGGGTCTCGGCCTGGACGCGCGCCCGTAGGGCGAAGCCGAAAGGGCAGGTCGGCGCGAGGTGGTCGAGCAAGGTGTAGGCCTCTTCGCGCAGCGCTGCCAGCCGCGCATGGTAGGGGCGCAGCACTTCTGGTGCGGTCATTATGGCGCGCAGCTGTTCCCTGTCGGTCGCTGAGGAGGGAGCCTCCTTCAGCAGGCGCAGGGCTCGTTGCCGACCGCGGCCGGGCAGGGTGTGGAGCAGGTGGACGAGCAGATAGGTCGGTGTCCGGTTGCGCAGGTCCTCACCGGGCCCGTCGCGTAGATCGTCCTCGTCGTTGCGGAACTGTGCCAGCATGCCGAGGACCCGTCCGAAGCGGTGCCACCCGGCGATCCGTTCGGCGTTCGCGTCGGTGGGGTGTGCCATACCGTTGGCGAGCCGGGCGGCCATGGAGCAGGCCATGGCGTAAATGGCGCCGCTCTTGTCGCGGTAGACGGCGAGGATCTCCTGCGGGGTGGTGCGCTGGGGCTGGTTGAGGAGATCTCCGAGCTGGCCGTTGACGGCGGCCGTCCAGCCTTCGAGATATGTCCTCGCCAGGTCGTCGCGTACGGGGTGCGGCGCGTCCATGGCGGCCAAGGCGCGCAGCGGCAGCGCGTATCCGCACTCCAGCGCCGCCGTCAGGGCGGCGCCACGGGGAACTCCGTACAGATGCGGCCCGGCGTCGCCGTCGACGAAGTCGTCGAAGGTGTTGGCGGCGCGCCACCACAGGGCGTGCGCGGCGGCGACCGGGACGGCCGGCGCGGGGTCGCCGGTCATGGCCGCGTGTACCAGGAGCGGCAGGGAATGTTCATGCGGCGAGGCTCTGCCGCGGGTGATGAGCCGACTGAGGGAACCCCGCAGATGGGCCTGCTGGGCAGGGTAGGCATCGAGGAGTTCGGCGAGGTACTGGCGCACTTGCGGAAGGGTGCGGGCCAGGGCAGCTTCCGCCTCTACTGGGCTGGGGAGCAAATCTGCCTCCGTGGCAGGTGTCGCGCGGCCTTCGGTGATGGGGGCGAGTGGGCGCAGCCGCCCATGTTGACCGTCACAGGTGTGTTGCCCACCCGGCTGGTCGGCCCACCACACACCGCTTGACCGGCGGAGCGCGCGCCCGGCTCGCAGCGAAGTGAGTTACGGACCAGGGTCGCGGACGGCGCACTGTATCGGTCACAGTGCGCCGTCCGCGTCTGGGCATGCCGACAACAGAAGCGAGTACTCAGCGGGCCGCATCCGCGAGCAGCTTCAGGGCGAGCGCCTCGGTCTCGGCGTCTGCCTTCTCCGGGCTCCCGGTGTCGTACGGCGGATCGGGGTCGTACTCGACCGCGAGCTGCATCGCCTGCGCCACCTTCACGTCGGAGAGACGGGCGGCCAGGTGGAGTCCCATGTCCATGCCCGCGGAGACCCCGGCGGCGGTGATGATCTTCCCCGTCTCGACGAAGCGTCCGGGGGTGTAGATCGCGCCGACGTCCTTGAGGTACGGACGGGAGGCCCAGTACGTGGTGGCGGGCAGGCCGCGCAGCAGGCCTGCCGCCCCGATGATCAGCGAGCCCGTGCACACCGACGTCGTCCAGACCGAACGACGGTGGATGCGGCGAATCCATGCGTGCGCCTCGGTGTCGGCCATCATCGCCGTGGTCCCTCGCTCTCCACCGCCGGGTACGAGCAGCACATGGGCTCTGCGTACGTCTCTCATGGACCGTTCCGCGACCAGACTCAGCTCACCGGTGTCCGTGAGCACCGGCCCGGCCTCGCGCGCGACCATCGTGACCCGCGTGTTCGGTAGCCGGCACAGCATCTCGTAGGGCCCCACCGCGTCCAGCGCCGTGAAACCGTCGTAGAGAAGTATCGCCACCTCCAGCTTCCCGTCCGGGTTTTCGTTCGGCTTCTCGTCCGGCTTCTCGTCCGGGTTCTCGTTCCCTGACGCGGCCCACGCCGGGCCGCCCATCCCGACGGCCGCGACCGCCGCGCCCGCCACCGTGCCGCGCAGCAGACCGCGACGGCTCGGCGCCCGCTTGGCGTCATCCGTGCTCATGTCCCACCAACACCCCTCGTCAGTCCAGCGGTTGTCGGTTCAGTAGTCGTATGCCGCCGCGGCGGAGTTCCCGGCCGGCCGTGGGAAACGGGTGCGCGGGTGCCGTTCCGCGTGCCCTGGAGGTCAGGACGTACGCTGACCAGTCATGAGAGACGATCCGCAAGGCCTCGGCGCAGGGTGTCAGGGACGCGACCCGGACCGCGGGAGAGTCGGGGTGCTCGGCTGGGCCCTGCTGGTCCTGCTCATGGTCGCGCTCCTCACGCTGTGGCCGGGGTGACGCGCGACCGCGCGACCGCGCGACTGAAGACGTCAGCGGGTCCCGCGTGCGCCCCCGTTGACGTGCAGCACCTGGCCGGTGATGTGCCGTGCCGCCGGTGACGCGAGGAAGGCGATCGCGCCCACGATGTCCGCCGGCTCACCGGCGCGGCCCGTCGCGGTGGCGGCCACGAGCTGCTCGCGCCGCTCGGCCGGCAGCCGGTCCCGGAAGAACTCGGTGTCGGCGATATAGCCGGGCGCGACGACATTGGCGGTGATGTCGCGCGGGCCCAGTTCCGCCGCCAGGCTCAGGTTCCAGGTGGCGAGTCCGGCCTTGGACGCGCCGTAGGACCCGCCCTGGTCGGCGGCGATCGAACCGATGTGCACGACGGCGCCGCCGGACGCGAGCCGTCCGTCCAGCGCCTTGGTGGTCAGCGCGGCGCTGACGAGATTCGCGTCGAGGTTGGCGCGGAAGGCACGCGCGTAGGAGGCCAGGTCCGCCTCCCCGTCGGTGTCGAGATCGGCGTTTTTACCGGCGTTGTTCACCAGGACGTCGATCCGCTCCGGGAGTTCGGCCAGCAGTGCGGTGAGCGCGGCGGGCTCGGTGTGGTCGCACACCAGGGCGCGTACGCCGGGCCGGTGTGCGGCGGTCTCCCGCACCAGCCGATCGAGCGGTTCGGGACGGCGGCCGGTGACGATCACGGCGTCGCCGTGCTCGGCGAAGTGCTTGGCCGCGGCGCGGCCGATGCCGGTTCCGCCGCCGGTGATCAAAACGGTGCGTGCCATATGCTGACTCCCGACTCCATTGAGGTCTAAATTTAGGTCTAAACATAACACTGGGAGTGTTCGTCATGGCAAGAGACACCGCGCGGGACATCGCGGCCGCCTGGGAGCGCGAGCGTCCCGGCACCCCGGTCGGCTCGATCGGGATCGTCACGCCGATCTGGCAGCTGGCCAAGCTGTTCGGCGACGACCGGCGCCGGGTGCTCGCCCGCGCCGGGGTCGACTCCGCGACCCTCGACCTGCTCAGCGTGTTGCGGCGCAGCGGCGCGCCCTACACCTTGAGCACCCGCGAACTCGGCCACCGCTCCTTGATCACGGCGGGCGCCATCTCGCAGCGCGTGGCCCGTGCCGAACGCGAGGGCCTGGTCACCCGCCTTCCCGGAGAGGGGCGGCCCCGTACGGTCGAGGTCACCCTGACCCGAGCGGGCCACGACCTCGTGGAAGCCACCGTGGACCAAGTACTGGGCCGGGAAGCGGGCTTGGTGAGCGGCCTCACCGCCGACCAGCAGGCCCAGCTCGCCGAGCTGCTCGGCCTGCTTCTCGACGACGTACAACAGCGCCTGGGCGATGACCGCCTGACTCAAGTGGGGCACGACTGACGCTCGCCACCCGAGGGCCCGCCTGTGGTGGCCGATCTCTCAGCGACTGCCACGACAACGCCTGACGGGCCACGCTACTGTCGGCCCTGGTGCTCGGTGAGCAGCCCCTCTCGCGGGCCGGGCGGGGCAGCGAGGACGTCGGAGTCCTCGTTGGTACCGCTGTTCGCCGAACACGAGGAGCAAGTTCGAACGGCGCGGGAGAAAAGAAAAGAATGACGGACCACCAGCCTGAGCCTCGGCCCGAGGAGGATCAGCCCTCCTCGCGGGAGCGGGAGCGGGAGCGGGAGACGGAGCGGCTCGCCGCCCAGGCCCAACAGCTGCGGGAGCAGGTCTCCGAGCTGGAGGTGCAGGTGCGCGCGCGACCCAAGATCGCGCTGGCCGAGGGCGTACTGGTCGAACGGTACGGCCTGCCGGACGCGGGCGCGGCGTTCGCGTTGATGCGCCAGGCGTCCCAGCGGGCCAACATCAAACTGCACCAGTTGGCCATCGCGGTCGCCCGTACGCCGGGGCCCGCCAAGGGCGCCGACGTATGGCTCGGCACCCGGGCGCGGCATCCGGCTCCGCCCCTGACGACGCTGGGCGCCGGCACGCTCGACGCGAGCAACCAGGGCGAGGTCCTCGGCGCCGCGCTGCACCGCGTCCTGAACATCACCAGTGCGTACATGGGCAACGTCCAGCTGGTCGAGGACGGCGCGCTGCGCATGGAGAAGCACGCCGGTCTGCCCCGGCAGTTCACCGACTACTTCGCGTTCGTCGACGGGGGCACCGCCTGCTCCCGGGCCGCCGTCGCCAACCACCAGGTCACCGTCAGAGACTTCGTCTCATCGCCCGGCTTCGACGACGTCACGCGCCGCGTCATCCTCTCGGCCGGCAGCCGCGCCTGCCACAGCATCCCCCTGGTCGACGGGACCGACACCGTGCACGGCGTCATCTCCTCGCACCACCCGCGCCCCCTGGACGGCTTCACCCAGACACAGCTCCAGGCGCTGCAGCACACAAGCCGTGCCGTCGGCACATGGATCGACTGGCACCAGCGCACGATCCTGCTCGACGCGCTGGAGGACCTGCACCAATTGGCCCTCGCGCAGCAGCGGTAGTCGAATCTCCGCCTCCTGTGCGGCGTCACCGCGTGGCGCCGCACAAGCAGTGCCGATTTGTTGCGGAATCTTCACGTCACGGCGCTGTTTCCCGCCGGTTTGACGGGCACCCGCACCGCGTCCTCAACGGAAAGGGGTGCGGCATGATCGCGGTCGCCGTCCTACTCCTGCCGGGGCTGGCGCTTCTGCTGTTCATGATGGTGCGTCTGGAGGACGGGCTGCTCGCCGCCAAAGGCGAGGCCCCTTCCACCCGTCACGCCCGGCATGCCCGTCGGCAGCACCTGCGCCTGATCCACGGCGGAAGTGACGCGTCACCGGCATCGGAGAACCACGGACAACTGCAGGAATTGCGGGACAGGCAGGGCAGAAACGCTGCCTGAACCGATGGCGCGGCCGGGGCCCGGACGAATTCGTCCGGACCCCGGCCGCGGTTGTGCTGCGGATTCCTACCAGCGATACCAACGGCCTCGCCGGCCACCCGCTCCCGCGGAGCGCATCACGAAGCCGAGCAGCCACAGGACGAGCACCACGGCCGCGACGAACCACAGCGCCTTCAGTGCGAATCCCGCACCGAAGAGAAGCAGGGCCAGCAGAAGAACAATCAGCAGGGGAACCATCGATATCAACCTCCAGTGCACCGTGTGCCCCGGGTCAGCTTCCTTAAGCATGCGTTTGGCGTGATGGTCATAGGACGTGAAAGTCTACGGGCATGACGATGAATGACTACGACCGTGTGCGCGCCGGGATCGAAGCCATGACCGCGTACATTTCCGGCGAGCGCGTAATGGAGGAATACGTCGCGGAGAAACGCACCGTCGACGGCAATCTCGACCAACTCGCCGACAGCGCGACCGCGTTGTGTGCCGCATTGCTCTTTCAGATCGCCGAAATGACCGGAAAGACCCAGCACGAAGTGCTGCAGGAACTGGCGCACGGGCTCAACCGCAACGAGGCGGAGCAGCAGGACTGAACGCGGCACACCGCGCCGCGAACATGCGAGAAGGAGCTGGCAGCACCATGGAAAGTCCCCCGTCGGCCGCGCGCGGAGCGCGTGCCGGGTGCGAGCCCTTGGGCGGCTCGTCGGCGTGGGCCCCGCGGCGCACCGCCCTGCGCCGCACCCCCATATCGATGTGGAACGACGACGTCTCGGACTGGGCCGCGGCGTTGACGTACTACGCGATCCTCGCCCTGCTCCCCGCTCTCCTCGTCACGGTGAGCCTCATCAGCCTGGTCAGCCCCGCCACGACCGAGGCGCTCATCGCCGAGGTGACGGACTGGGCGCCCGCGGAGTCGGGCCGCTCCTTGCACGAGGCGCTCAGCGAGATGGCCGACGCCCGTTCCGCGGCCCTCACGGTGGTGATCGCCGGAGGGGTCAGCGCGCTGTGGTCGGCGTCCAGTTACTCGGCCGTGTTCCGGCGGGCGCTGCACGCGATGCACGGGGTGGAGGACGCCCGGCCCGCCTTGCGCAAGGCGCATCGCGTGCTCATGACCGCGGCGACGCTGCTCGCGCTGCTGGTCGCCAGCGCGCTGCTTCTCGTACTGAGCGGACCGCTCGCCGAGGGGCTGGGGCGGCGCGTCGGCTTCGGGGGCGCGGGGCAGACCGCCTGGAGTGTGCTGCAATGGCCCGCGCTGGTCTGTCTGGTGGCGCTGCTCGTCCTCGTGCTCTTCCGCAACGGGCCGTCCGCGGCCCGCGGTTGGCGTCAGATCCTGCCGGGCGGGGTGCTGGCCTCGCTGCTCTGGCTGCTCGCCTCGGGCCTGTTCACGTGGTACGCGTCGGGGTTCGGCACCTACGGCAAGCTCTACGGCTCCCTCGCGGGCGTCGTCGTCTTCCTGGTCTGGCTGTGGGTGTCCAATCTGGCGCTGCTCGCCGGGGCGCAGTTCATGGTGGAACTGACCCGCGCGCGGGCCGCCGTGAGCCCGTGATCGCCCCGGACGGCACGATCACGGGGTGACGCGGCGGTACGCGGCGCGCGCGTACATCAGCCGGGCGGTCGTCGTGCCGATGAGAGCCGCCGCCAGCAGGCAGGCCATCCAGCCGGGGTCCCGGTGCCCCGCCCAGGAGATCTCCCCGGTGGGATGGGTGGCGAAGACGTTGAGCAGCGCCCAGCACAGCAGCGCCGTGCCCGGTGCCGCCGCGAACCGGCCCAGCATGCCGAGGAGCGCGGCCAGCAGGGACAGTGCGGCGAGGGCGAGGCCGGTGCGGTCCAGGGCGCCGAGCAGGTCGAGCACACTCACCAGTACGAAGGAGCCCCAGGAGGCCGCTGTCCAGACGAAGGGTGTGGCCAGGGGCTCGGGAACCGCCTTCGCGCCCTTGGCGACGTCACGCCACTCCACCACCGTCGGTTCCTCCCCACCACCGGGCGCCGGGCACGACAACGAATCCCGGACCCTTCACAGCCAATTCCTCGAACGACGAGACCACCGCGCCGGTCAGAGGCACGGCCGTGGTCTTGTCAGCAGATTGTCGCACCCCTTCCGGAGGGCGATAAGGCGTCTTCCCGCGCTTGGGAGGCGCGGCTCGAGGAACCCGTCGGCCTGGGCACCCCGCGCCGTGCCGCCCCGTCCAATGGCCCTTCCTGGAGGCACTGATGGCACGAACAGGTCGTTACAAGGAGCTAAGGGAAGAAAGCGGAGCACGAGGAGAGGGTGATGACCCGGCACACCGGCGCAGAGCGCCGCTGCGGCCACTGGCGCGCGCGGCCACGATGCTGGTCGCCTTCGCCGCGATGGTCGCGTTCGGCGTGGTGCTCACCCGTCTGACCCTGGAGCCGTCGGCGGCCTCCGAGGCGCTGACGCACAGCAACTTCAAGCCCGGTGACTCCATCCGCGACTACCTCGCGCAGCCCGCCTTCCGCGACACCGTCAAGCAGATCGGCGGCAACATCCTCCTGGGCGTGCCGTTCGGGATGCTGCTGCCGGTGCTGCTCCCCCGCACGCGCGGCCTGGTGCGGGTGGCGGTGGCGACGGCGGTGACCATGGTGCTGGTCGAACTGGCCCAGGGCGCCTTCGTGACCGGCCGGACCTTCGACATCGACGACGTCATCCTCAACACGACGGGCGCGCTCCTCGGTTACCTCCTTCTGGGGCGCCGGCTCGGACGGGCCGTGCATCCCCGGCGGCGGCACTGGTGGCACCGGTACACCAGGCGTGGCCCGGCGGGCGCCTGACGGGCCTCTTCACACCTGGAAAGGTGAATCACCCCCCGAATGTCACCCAATGCGTTTATTTCCGCCCTCGGTTGGTAACTCGCTGTAGCGAAAGCCTCGCGTGAGGGATCCTCTGCGGAAGGCAGGCACATGTCCGTAAGCATGCTGGCCGTCCTGGGCGCGGCGGTGGCGATCATCACCGCGCTGCTGCTCGCCCGCCCGCTGAACCAGACGACCACCGACGACCTCCGGCGCCGCTTCGGCCCCGAGTTCGACCGCGCGGTGGCGGAGCACCAAGGGGACACAGAGGCCGCCGAGCGAGAGCTCAGCGAGCGGCTGCGGCGCTTCGGCGGCCTCCGCGTCAAGGGCCTGACCACGGCGGCCCGCGAGCGCTACAGCACCGAATGGGCGCTCCTCCAGGAGCGGTTCATCGACGCCCCGGGGCAGACCGTCGCCCGGGCCAACGCCCTTCTCAACCGGCTGGCCGCCGAGCGCGGCTTCCCCGCCGAGTCGCGTGAGCGCCAGGCCGACGCCCTGTCCCTGCACTGTCCGCGGCACGCTCACGGCAGTCGCGTACTGCACGAGTCCGCGCGGCGCGCCGCCGCGGGCGACACCGACACCGAAGCCATGCGCCACGCCATGCTCGCCGGGTACGAGCTGTTCCACGAGCTGCTCCTTCCCCGGCCGCAGGACCGCAGGGCCGATGCCCTGGCCGGCCACTCCCGGCCTCACCGCCCCTTCGGGGTCCCGCCCCAGCGGTCCATCCACTCCACGCGCCACTGACACACGCCGTGACCGGCACGGTGCCGGTCGCGGCTACTCCGCGTGGCCGTGTCCGACGCGCCGACCGCGGTGGTTGCGCCTTGCATGAGGGACAGCGCGGAGTCCGCAGGGACGGCATGCTCCCGGCCGCGCGAAGGATCGAGGTATGTCTCATGCGCGTCCGTCCCACCGTCACCGCAGCCGCTTTCACCGTCGCGGCGTTCGCCTTGATGGCGCCGCAGGCGCTGGCCGAAACCGAGGTGCCGACAGCGCCGCACGTACGGAACGACACCGAACCGACGACGGTGCCGGACGCGCGGACCGACGGCCAGCCTTCGCTGTCGATCAATCCGAGCCCCGGCAGGCCCGGGCAGTCGGTGGTCGTCTCGGTCAGCGGCGGGTGCGCCGCCGAGTCGGCCACCGCCAGTTCGGACGCCTTCACCGAGAGCGTTCCGCTGTCCACCGGTTCGGCCGGCATCTACACGGGCACCGGCACCATCCGCGCCGACGCCCGGGCCGGCAGCCACTCCGTGAACGTCTCCTGCCCCGGTGGCGGCACGTCCACATACTCGATCACCGTGGCCGGTGCGACGTCGCCGGAGCGGGGCGTGCGGGCGGGCACCGGCGGTTCCCTGGGTACCGACGCGCTCTACGTGGGGGCGGGCGTCGCGCTCGTCCTCGTGGCGGGCGGGTACACCGCGTACCGGATGCGGCGCCGGTAGTCCTGACACACACCAGCGGCCGGGAGGTCTCCTCCCGGCCGCCGCGTCGTAAGGCGTCCGCCGGATCAGGCGGCCGCTTCGAGCATGGTGTCGATCTCACGGAGGAAGTCGTCGAGGTCGTCGGGGGTACGGGAGGTGACGAGTTCCCAGCCGTTGGCGTCGCAGTGCATGACGGGCTTGTCGACCCAGGTGCCCTTGGCGTTGCGGATGTCGGTGGCGACCGAGGCGTACGACGTCAGGGTCTTGCCCTCGACCACGCCGGCCTCCACCAGGAGCCAGGGGCCGTGGCAGATCGCCGCCACCTTGCCGCCGGACTCCGCGCAGGAGCGGACCATCTGGACGGCGCTGTCCTGCATGCGCAGGTTGTCGGCGTTGACCGTGCCGCCGGGAATCAGCAGTACGTCGTACGAGGAGGCGTCCGCGTCGGCGAGGGTGAGGTCGGGCTGGACGGTCTTGCCGGGGTCCTTGTCGCCGACGAGAGTGCGGATCTCGTCCGTCGACACGGCGGCCACGTCGACGTGCGCGCCGCGGTCGCGCAGGTGCTGCACCGGCACCACCAGCTCGTCCTGTTCGACTCCGTAGTTGGTGACGATCGCCAGTACGCGGCGGCCGTTCAGGGTGTTGTCAGCCATGACGTTGCCTTTCCTGGTGCTGTGCTGCTGCTGTGCTGCTGTTTCTGTGCCGTATTCCTCAGTGGGCGGTGCGGCGGCCGGACAGCATTCGGTAGACGAAGAGGACGACCACGGATCCGACGACAGCCGCGATCCACGTCGACAGGTGGAAGAAGCCGTTGATCGACTCCACCCCGAAGATGATCTTGCCGAGCCAGCCGCCGAGCAGTCCGCCCACGATGCCGATCAGCATCGTGACGATGATCCCGCCCGGGTCCTTCCCCGGAGTGAGCGCTTTCGCGATCGCTCCCGCGATCAAGCCGACCAGAATCCAGGCGATGACGCCCACGGTGCTACCTTCCGTTCACTTTCGAGGTCGTCGGTCGCTCCGGTACCCGCCTTCAGCATGACCACACGGCGGGACGCCGCCAGACGGGTCCGGCGACCGGAGTAATGGTCGGGTGCCCGGCGGCCCGAGCGCCATTCGGGACCAACGACCCCCACGGGAAGGAACGAAGTCCTACGGCAGAGGCATCAGCCGGTAGAAGACGGTGGCGACGAGATCGCGGGCGTACCGCGCGTCGAGCAGGCCCGGCCGGAAGAGGATGCGGTACATCATCGGCGACACGACGTGGTCCATCACCGTGTCGGTGTCGGGGACGTGTTCGCCGCGCTCGGTCGCGCGGCGAAGGATGGTCTGGACCTGTTCGACGGCGTAGGCGGAGCACTGGCCGGCGTTGCCGCCGTCGGGGTCGCCCGCGAGGGCGTCGCGGATGTAGGAGCGGCCCGGCGGGGAGGACATCTCCTCCAGGAAGTCGGCGGCCCAGTGCTCCAGGTCCTCGCGGAGGTTCCCGAAGTCACCCGGAGGCGTCTCGGGTCGCAGCCGTTCCACCGCGACGTCCGCCAGCAGCTCCTGAAGGTCTCCCCACCGCCGGTAGATCGTCGACGGGGTGACACCGGCGCGCGTGGCGATCCTGGGGACGGTGAGATCGCCGCCCTCCGCCTGTAGTTCGCGCACGGCGGTGTGCACCGACTGCTGGACTCGGGCGCTGCGTCCCCCGGGACGGACGGCTGGTCTTGGGCTCACCCCTTCACCTTAACGCAAAGACATTGCGACACTGTTCGAGTGCGTGTCGGCATCGCTTCGCGTCGCCTCGTACGCGCGACCTGTCCGCAGGATCGTCGCCTCGCCGAAGGGGCGGCCGATGAGCTGCATGCCGATGGGGAGCCCGGCGCCGTCAATGCCGACCGGCAGGGTGAGGGCGGGCATGCCCGTGATGTTCGCCGGCGCCGACAGACGTACGTAGGCGTCGGACACGCTCTCCTGCGTTCCGTCCGGCCAGAGCAGGCTCCGCTGGTCGCGGTGGGCGGCGGTGGACGGCACCGTCGGGGCGGCGATGACATCGACGGCGCCGAACAGCCGCGTCCACGCGTCGCGCATGAGCGCGCGGGACCGCCGGGCGCGGAGGTGGTCGCTCGCCGATACGAGTCCGCCCGCTTCGAGCAGGGTGCGGACGTCGCCGGAGTACAGCTCGGGGGACGTACGAAGGGTCCGCTCGTGGTAGGTCGTGGCCTCGGGCACCATGAGCCCCCACTGGGTGGCCTGGACGTACTCGGTCATCGGGATGTCGACGCCGACCAGTCCGGCGCCGAGCCCGCCGAGTGCGTCGATCGCGCCGCGCACCGCCTCTTCGACCTCGGGCTTGACGCGGTCGAAGTAGTAGTTGCGGGGGATGCCGACCCGCAGGCCGGTCAGGCTGCCGTCGGCGGGGCGCGAGCCGGGGGCGGGACGCGAGCCGGGGGCGGGGGCGGACGCGGGGGCGGGCGCGGTGTCGCGTTCGCTTCGGAGGAGCGCTTCGAGCACGAGGCCGGCGTCCTCGACGGTGCGGGTGATCGGCCCCACGTGGTCGAGGGACCACGACAGAGGCGTCACGCCGCGCCGCGGGACGAGTCCGTAGGTGGGCTTGAGGCCGACCACGCCGTTCAGTGCCGCGGGGACCCGGATGGACCCGCCGGTGTCCGTCCCCAGGGCGAAGGTCGCCCCGCCCGCCGCGACCGCGACCGCCGATCCGCCGCTGGAACCGCCGGCCACCCGGTCGTGGGCCCACGCGTTGCGGGTCTGGGGCGTGGTCAGTCCGTAGGCGAACTCATGCGTGTGCGTCTTGCCGAGCAGGACCGTCCCGGCGGCGCGCAACCGGCCCGCGACCGTGCTGTCGTGGTCGGCCGCGGCGGCCTGTCCGCGCACGCGGGAACTGGCCGTGGTGGGCACGCCCGCGACGTCGATGAGGTCCTTGAGACCCATCGGGATGCCGTGCAGCGGGCCGAGGTACGCGCCCGCCACGATGTCCCTTTCCGCCCGCGCGGCCGCCTCGTGCGCGGCGTCGGCGAGGACGGTCACGTAGGCGCAGAGGCGTCCTTCCACGGACTCGATCCGCCTCAGCACCGATTCGGTCAGTTCCATGGGCGACAGCTCCTTCGCCGCGATCGCCCTCGCCGCTTCGGCGAGCGTCAGCTCATACGGACGCATCGTCGCGCTCCTCGCCCGGATCGAGGTCGCGCAGTACGCCGATGACGCTCCGGATGTGGTTGGCCGTGGCCGTCACCAGGTCGAGGCGCTCGGCCTCGACGGTGAGTCCGGCCCGCTGGGCCCATCGGGCCACCTCGTGCGGGAGGAGATCTGTGGTGGTCGACATGGCCGCTCCCTAAAAGCTGAACATTTGCGTTAGCTGGACCGTACGGCATACCGTCGCCTTAACGCAAAGACATTGCTTTAGCTCTGCCCGGACGTGAAGGACCCTCCTGATGCCGCACTCCCTCCCGCCCCTCCCTGTCTCCACGCAGACCTCCGGCGGCGCCGCTCCGAGCTGGGCGGTGGGCGACCTGCTCGTGCACCGCATCGACGAGGTGGCGCTGCCCGCCCGGACCGGCCCCTGGCTGCTGCCCTCCGCCACGCCCGATGTCGTGCACCGCACCCCGTGGCTCCGGCCGGACTTCGCCGGGTCCGACGGCGTGCTGCGGCTGGCCAGCCACACCTTCGCCGTCGAGGCGAACGGGCTGCGCGTACTGATCGACACGGGCATCGGCAACGGCAAGACCCGGGCCAACCCGGCCTGGCACGACCTGGACACCGACTACCTCGCCCGGCTCACCGCGGCGGGCTTCGCGCCGGAGAGCGTCGACCTGGTCGTCCTGACCCACCTCCACACCGACCACGTCGGATGGAACACCCGTCAAGACGGCGGTAGTTGGGTGCCCACCTTCCCCAACGCCCGCCATCTGACGTCCCGCGCCGAATGGGACCACTGGACGGGAAGGGAGCTGGAGGAGCCCCGTCGGCAGATGTTCCGGGACTCCGTGCTCCCGATCCGTGACGCCGGACTGCTCGACCTCGTCGACATGACGGGCCCCGAGACCGAAGTGGCCGACGGCATCCGCCTGTTGTCCACCCCCGGCCACACACCGGGGCACGTCGCCGTGCGGCTGCGCAGCTCCGACCACGCCGCCGCCGTCGTCACCGGCGACTGCGTGCACCATCCGGTGCAGATGCGCCACCCCGACATCACCAGCTGCGTGGACACCGACCCGGTCCGGGCCACTCGCAGCCGCCGGGACCTCCTCGCGGCGCTCGCCGACACCGAGACGCTGCTGCTGGGCGGCCACTTCCCGCCGCCGACCGCCGGTCTCGTGGTCTCCGACGGCAACGGCGGCTATCGTCTCGACACCGCGGGCATACGCCGAGGCTGAGGCTGAGGGTCGGCGGAGGTTCAGTAGAGCTTGTTCACGGCCGTGGCGGTCGTCGTCCTGAAGTCGGTGACCTGGGCGTTGGCGAAGTCGCCCATCCGGCCCCAGTGGACGAGCGTCACCGTCCGCCCGTCGCGGCCCACCGAGAACATGTTGATGTCGGAAGCCCCCCACGAGGCGGCCGTGTGGACGCCGTAGACATGGGCCCCCTCCTCGGCGTTCACCTTGCCGTAGTACTTCTGCTTCGCGGTGATGTCGGGGTACTGCTTCATCATCTCCTCGGCGCACCCGTCGAGCTTCTTGCGCAGCAGGGCCGCGAAGTCCTTGGCCCGCTGCTCGTCGCGCTCGACCACGGTCACCTGCAGCGCACCGGTGTCCAAGTCGGTGCGGTACGCGCGGTGCACGGACGTCGACGGCAGCGCCTCGCCGACGCACATCGGCAGCGGGTCCGGCTGTCCCGCCGTCACCGGCCCTGCGTACCAGGCCGACGACGCGTGCGGCGGCAGCTCGGAAGGCGCCAGGAAGCGGGGCGTGTCGGCCGCGGCGGCCGGCATCGTTCCCGCGGCGACCCCTGACGCGGCCAGCACGGCGGCCGCGGCGAACAGTCTCCTGTCGATGCGTACGTTCATCCTCATCGTCTCCCCCACATGGTTCGGTCGTTCGGTCTGCTCCGGGCGGATCCGTCCGCCCTTGGATCCCACGCCCCGTACGACCCGCCACCCCCCGCGCCCGTTGCCCTCGCGCGCGTCACAGCTCTGTCTCCCATGTCACCGGACGGCAACACCGCACCTCACACAAGCCCCGTCACGGTCACGGACACGGACACGGACGCGCGGAGGGGCTCCGGCGCCCCTGTCTCCCGGCGCAGGGTCTCGGTGACCGCGGCGCGTACCTCCCGGGTGACGTCCACGGCGCGGTGTCCGCGGTGCAGGACGACGTACACCTCGACGTGCCAGTGCTCGGCGCCGTCGCCCCGTGTCAGCCGTACGCCCGAGGCGTGTGCGGATCTCGCGGAGCCGTCGCCGCCCAGGCGAAGCCGGGTCAACGGGCCTGAGGCGCGCAGGAGTTGGGCCAGTCCCGGGCGCAGGAAGGCGACCCCGGCCGTGCCGAGCACCGCCCTCGCGACGGCATCGGTCAGATCACCGGAAGAGAGCTGTTCCGTCACGGCCGCCGTCCCTCCATGTCGTCGTCCACAGTGTCGGTGATGTCGGTGATCGTCACGTCGACGGTCACCGTCCGCATGCCCAGCTCGGCGTCGACCGCCTCCAGCACCCGGTGGCGGACCCGGTCCGCGACCTCCTGGAGATTCCAGCTGAGGGGCGTCTCCACTTCGAGGCGGATCATGACCGGGTCCCGTCGCGGACGTCCCTCAGGCGCGGCGGGGGCGGTGGGGGCGGCGGCCGGGGCGGCGTCCTGGGGCCGGACCTCGATACGGCAACTGCCCGCGCGTACTCCCGGCAGGCTCTCCGCGGCCGCGCGGACGGTTCTGGCGGCGGCCGCCTCGACGATCCACGCGTCCTCGTCCTCTTCACCGAGCGGGAGCGTCCGGCCGGGCCGCAGTTCGAGCCGCACCACGTCCATGACACGGCCGACCAGCGCGGAGGCGTCGGCTTCCTGCTCCCGCGGTTCCGTCTCGCGCGCGGCGGAGACGACGTCCTCCAGACGGCGCAGGGTGTTCAGCGCCTCGGCGCAGTGCGGGCACGCGGCGGCGTGCGGATCGGGCTCGCCGCTCTCCCAGCGCTCCCAGACGCTCCACAGGTCCCGCCCGCAGGGCAGCGGTTCCCGCTCCGCGAGGCCGTCCCGCGGATTCCCCCCGGCGACCGCCTCGCGCTCCTCGGCCCGTCCGGTCTCCTCGTTCATCGCCATGCGGCCATCGCCTCCGTCAGATAGCGCCGCGCCCTGAAGACACGGCCGCGCACCGCCTCCGGACTGATGCCGACCGACTCGGCGATGGATTCGTAGGAGAGGCCGTTGAGTTCGCGCAGCACCCAGCACACCCGTTGTTCCGGTGACAGACCCGCCATCGCCCTGGTCAGGTCCGCCACGGCCGCATGCCCCTCGGCCACCCGGGCGGGCGAGGCCTCGTGCTCCGGCGCTTGTGGCTCGGGCACGCCCTCCAGGTCCACCGCGGGCCGGCGAGCGCGCAGCAGGTTCAGACACCGGTTCGTGACGATCCGATGTATCCAGGTGCCGAACCGCGCGTCCCTGCGGAACTCCGGCAGCTTGCGCCAAGCGCTCACGAAAGACTCCTGCACGGCGTCCTCGGCCTCCGTCCGGCTCCCCAGCAGCCGTGTCGCGAGCCGCAGCAATCCGGGCGCGTGGCGTCGCACCAGCTCCTCGAACGCCTCTTCGTCGCCTTCCCCTGCCCGTACCGCCAGCAATCCGTCCGCACGCCGTGCGGACTCCTCCGCTCCGTCCTGTGGCGCTCTGCCCCGGTCCCCGGGCACACGCGGCTCCTCTCATCCAGGTCGCGTCCGTACGACACGCGGAAAGCCGCCCGCGTTACGCGGCGAGGGCACGTTACCCCCCGGAAGGAGAACTTCTTCCGAGGCGCGTAACGAATCCCCGGCGGCCGTGTCAGACAAGTGAGGAGCCGGGCACCCGGCCCGGTACCGAACGCACGGGCAACCGACGTACGGAGCGGAAGAGTTCACACGGCTCCACGAGACTTCGACCATGAGGAGATGCCGACATGGCGACGCAGGACATCCACTCGAACGCGACCACGTCCGGTGGCGGCAACAGCGGCTCGACCAGCTCCACCGGCACGATCCAGAAGAGCGCGGGTACCACCACCGTGACGGGCGGCACCGGCGCGGGCGAGCCGGCCGCGACGCGCGGGAAGACCTCCATCGCCGACGTCGTGGTCGTGAAGATCGCCGGAATGGCGGCGCGGGAGATCCCTGGTGTCTTCGACATGGGCGGCGGTCTCTCGCGCACCATCGGCGCGGTCCGCGACCGCGTCCCCGGCGGGCGCCCCAACGTCGGACGCGGTGTGAAGGTCGAGGTCGGTGAGCGGCAGACGGCGATCGACCTGGACATCGTCGTGGAGTACGGCGTTCCGATCACCGACGTCGCCCACGACGT
Source organism: Streptomyces sp. NPDC003032 (assembly GCF_053591415.1). Classification (NCBI taxonomy): domain Bacteria; kingdom Bacillati; phylum Actinomycetota; class Actinomycetes; order Kitasatosporales; family Streptomycetaceae; genus Streptomyces; species Streptomyces sp. NPDC003032. The sequence goes on from NZ_JBSFTT010000018.1 coordinate 125,245, forward strand.
GCGGGAGAACGTCATCTCCGCCGTGGAGCGCATCACCGGCCTGGAGGTCGTCGAGGTCAACGTCGCGGTCAACGACGTACGGCTGCCCGACGACGACACCGCGGACTCCGCCGGCGAGACGCGCGTGGAGTAGCACTCCCCCTTCCGCCCGGCCCCGGGCGCTGCCCTGACGTCGTCTCTTTCTGTGGTGTGAGGTGAGTGGTGAGCACAGCTCCGATGAGCACAGCTCTGGTGGGCATGATCGCCGGGATGGCGCTCGGATTCGCCGGGTGGTTCGGCGGTTTCGGCGCCTTCCTGCTGGTCGCCGCGCTCGGCGCGGTCGGCTTCGTCGTGGGACGCCTGGTGGAGGACGGCACGGACGTACGGGCCTTCTTCGGCGGCCGTGGCCGGGAGCGGCGATGAGCACACCGGCGGCGGAACGCGGCTCGACGAGCGTGGCCGAGCGGGCGGTGCGCCGCATCGCCGAACGGGCCGCCACGGAGGCGCTCGATCCGGGCGAGGTCCAGGTGGGCCGCGGCTCCGCCGCCGTACGCGGCCGCCGGGCCCGGGTGGGCGTCACCGTGACGCTGTCCTACCCCGTGGTGCTCGACGAGGCGGGCGAGCGCGTACGGTCGCACGTCGCCGACCGGACGGCACGCCTCACTGGACTGGCCGTCTCCTCGGCCCGGGTCCGTGTCCGCGAGCTGCGGGTGCGGGAGCGGGAGCGGGCCGAGGGGGCGACCACGCCGGACAGGTCGGAAGGGGCCGCGTGTGAGGCCTCGGAGGGGGCCCGGGTGCGGCGGCCGTGGGCCGAACGCCGGACGCCCGTCGCGGTGTTGGCGTTCGCCTGCGCCGCGGTCTGCGGTCTCTTCCTGTACGACGTGGTCTCCGTGCACGCGGCCGGTCACCGTCCTGCCCGGTGGCGGGCCCGGCTGATGGAGTGGCTGGGCACGCACGGCCCGGACAGCGGCGCCTGGCCCGGCCTGGCGCCGGCGGCGGCCGTGTTCCTTCTCGGCGTATGGCTGCTGGTACTGGCGGTCACGCCGGGGCGGCGGCGCCGTCTTCCCATGGCGGCACCGGCCGCGGGCGTCCGCGCCGTCCTCGACCGGCGTGCCGTGGCGGCGCTGCTGCGGGACGCGGTGGCGGAGCTGCCGGGCGTCACGCGGGTGCGGGTCGGTGTCGGGCGCCGCGGGGCGCGGGTGCGGGCCGGGCTCGGCTTCGGGCAGCTCGAGCCCACGCGCCGGGCGGTGACCGAAGCCGCGGAGGAGGCTTTGGCCGCGTGCGGTCTGGCGAGGTCCTTGCGGTTGAGGGTGCGGGTGCGGGTCGCGCCTGCGTGGCGCGAGCCTGCGGCGCCGGAGGGGAAGGTGGCGCCGGCGCGGGGACCGTCCGCTGGCAAGACCCCACGCACCCCACCCACACCCTCCACACCTTCGACGCAGAGGAGCGCCCTTCCATGAGCCGGCTGCGTAACGGCACCAACCGCGCGGTGCTGCTCGGGGTGGCGGCGGCGCTGCTGGCCTCGGGGGCCGCCCTGGCGTCCGCGACCGGCCTCGCCCGCGACCGGTTGCCGTCCGACTGGCCCCGGCTCTCCTCCGGGAGGGCGTGGTTCGCCGGGGAGGCTCTCGGGCGGTGGCGGGACCACGGCTGGTGGCCGCCCCTGGTGATCACCACGCTGGCCGTCGGCGCGCTGCTGTTCCTGTGCTGGGGCGCGGCCCAGATCCGTGCGGGGCGGCTGCGGGAACTGCCGCTGGGGCGACCGGGGGTGACCTTGTCCGGCCCGGCGCTGGCAGCGGCGATGGCCGAACGGGCGGCAGCGGTCGACGGCGTGGCCCGCGCACATGTGGCCCTGCTGGGCCGTCCCCACCGCCTGCGAGCGCGGATCACCCTGGTCCTGACCGCCGACAGCCGCCCGGAGACGGTGCTGCACGACCTCACGCGACAGGCTGTCGTGGAGGCGAGAGCGGCGGCGGCGCCCCGTGCCGTGGAGGCGGACGTACGACTGACGGTCCAACACCACGGGACCCGACGACTGCGCTGACACGATCGCGCTCCCGCAAGACCCGTCCCCCGTCGGTCTTCATGGCCTCCGGCATCGCGGCGAAGGCGGCGCGTGCCGGAGCGCCGACCGTCACCACAAGCGCCGCCCCGTCATGCCGTCACCTCCGGCGCCTCCCGGAGGCGGGCGCCGCCTGCGTATTGCTCGATCCCTGGCCAGCGGGCCATCTGCCCGGGTCGCTCACCGCTCACGGGCGGGATGCGACTCCCGCAGGGAGTGCCCGAAGCCTCTCCGCGGCCTCCCGCAGCGCTCCAGGTATCAGTCCGCGGTGGACGGCGGACGACGGCGGCCAGATGACGGCGGCAAGCCCGCGGTCGTAGCGCAGGAACGTGGCCAACGACACCCGCCCGTCGCTCACGCGGACGACGAGGTTGCCCGTCAGGAACCAGGAGGCCGCCTCAAGCCGGACCCAGTCTTCGCCACGCTCAACGAGCCGCCAACCGGCCACGGTGTCCGGAGAGCGCCCTCGGCTCAGCCGCAGACCGAGCACCCCACGCCAGATCAGCCGTCCCGGGACGCTGGGGACGTCACCGAACATCGCCCGGGCCCACTGCTCCGCACCGGCCGAGACGCTCGTGGCGAGAGTGAACATGTCGACATAGTCGGCGTCGGGCAACGAACTGAGCGCGCGGACGGAGGCGGGCACCTTGTCCGCCCCCACGGCCCCAGCGACGCCCTCCATGGCACCCCCTCCCGACGTCACGCCGCGCTCTTCCGAGTGCGGGGCGCGGCCCCGCTCCCGCCACGCGCGCTCCCATTGCCGAGTCAGTGCCGGATAGACGATGAGATGACGGAAGGGCGCGATGGCCGCCATATACAGCCTGCCGAGCAGGCCGTTCGGCTTCACGAGCACCGCCATGCGCAGCTCGTACTCGCCACTCGCGGCCGGAACCCACCCCAGGTGCATGACCGCGTGCACGGTCTTGTTCGCCAGTTCACGCGCGCACTCGTCGTCGAGCTCGTACACCGTGGTGAAGGGGGTTGTGGTGGGGTCGGAGCCACTCGGAGCCGGGCTCAGGTCATGAGGCAGGCGGTCGCGCAGGGAAGGAACGCGCTCCGTGATGCCGGCCTTGGGTTTGTCCCACCCCAAGAGGGCACCGAGTTTCCAGCGCGCCGCGAACAGCGCCCGGACCAGCCCGGTCTGCCTCGCGGGCCCGCCTGCCGCCTGGATCGCGTCGACCATCGCGGAGAAGTCCTCCGCGCCGGCGCCCGGTGCGCGAAACGCCCACACGTCCTGCAGCCGAAAGCCTCGGGTCAACTCGTGGACCCGCCAGGGGAGTTCGGTGTGAGCCGTTTCAGGGAGCCTCATGGCCACAGCTACCTTTCCTTCTTCGGCGCGAAGTATACGGCTGCGTATATGTGGAGGCTAGGCCATGTATACGGGTCCGTATACATGCCGGGAAGTGAGGTGGAACACAGGGGCTGGAGAGCCCATCAGGGCGCCGTGGTGTTGCCCCAGCCCGCCGTGCGGCTGCGCGGCTGCCCCTCGCGGCTGAGAGCACGTCAGGGGTGGTCGTACCAGGTGAACGACGCGATCCGCCAGCCGTCCGCGTCGCGGACGAACTGGATGCTCTTGGTCCCGGCTCCCTCGAACGGTTCGCCGTCCATGATCCCCGACTTGCGGTACTCGCCGAACCGTGCCGCGACATCGCCCGCGATCGAGGTCTGTTCGGAGGTCTCCCACTCGGAGAACTCGACGAGCCGGCCGTCGGCCAGCAGCCGTTGGCGGGGCTCGATGAACTCCTCCACGGTGTACACGCTGAGCTTCTGGCCCGTACTGACGATCACTCCGCCCGGGAGCATCAGGCGTCGGATCCGGGCCACGTCGGCGGCCTTGCCGCCCCGGTTGTCGAAAGCGCCGAAGAACTCGGCGGTCAGCGTGTCTATCTCAGCCTTGGACATGGCGCGACGGTAGCAGCGGTGGCGTCGGCGGTGCGGGGTGCGCGGGCCTCGCCCCTTCTTGCGTCAGAGCGTTGGTGACCGTGCGGGCGAGGAGGGGGTCGGCCGGGAGCGTGTGCGAGGCGAACCAGCGGGCGGCCGACGGGTCGGGGGACGGCTCGACGAACTCGGCGCCCGCGTAGTCGTCGAGCGGAGGGTCGTACACGTACCCGCAGACCACGCCGTGGTCCACGAGGCGTTCTATGAGGGCGTCGCGGCCCTGGACCAGGAGCGGGACGCGGAAGAGGGGCAGCGGTCCGTCGCGCGTCGTCCGGTCGCGGAGCGCCGGGCCCGCCCAGCCGGTGCCCGTCAGCAGGGAGACACCCACGGTACGGCGGGCGAGGTCACCGTCGAGACGGTCCATCCGCAGCTTCAACTGGCCGCGTACGAGCGCTCCGTGGCGCGAGCGGAAGCCGTGGAGGTCGACGCGCACCCAGGGCTCGTACGCGGTCAGGCTCGGCGCCCGGCGGGCGCAGTCCGCGAGGCGCCGCGGGTGCAGGTCCATGCGGAACGTGTCGCGTTCCATCAGCCCCAGCCGCCGCATCGTCCGCCACACGGGACGGACGAGGTGCAGGGCGCGTACGCCCGATCGCGCCAGCGGGCGGAGCGTGGTGGCCAGGTCGTCGTGGAGGCGTCGCGGGACCAGGAGTTCGTCGCGCAGCCGCTCCAGCTCCCGCCGGGTACGGACGTCGTCGACCGCGAGGAAACCACCGGCCATCCCCGCCACGTGCTTGGACAGACTGAACGCGGCCGCTCTTCCGAACGTACCGACCGGCTGTCCGTCGACGCGCGTGCCGATCGCGTGGGCCGCGTCCTCGAACAAGGGGATACCCAACTGCTCGCAGCGCCGCCGCAGTTCGACAACTCGGTCCGGCACCCCGTACAGGTTGGTGGTCAGCACGGCGTCCACGTTCCGCCAGGTCGACTCGGGTACGGCGGCCGGGTCGATGTTGCCGTCCCAGACGGACACGGGGGCCTGTACCGGGCGCAGCCCTGCCGCGAGGACCACGAAGAGGATCACGTCGTCGTTCACCGGCGACATCAGCACGCGTGCGCCCGGCCGGCACCAGTGCCGCAGCGCCAGGTAGAGGGCGAGGCGCGCCGAGGGCGTGTAGAGGCATTCGCGGCCGAGCCGTCGTGTCATCTCCGCGCTGAGCTGCGATCCGTAGGGCGTCGGCACCGTGTTCTCTTCCGCTTCTCTTCGTCGAAGGGTGGGGGCGGTGGGGGTGGGTGCGAGGGGGGAAAGGCGGCGATGCTCAGTGTGTGCCGGGGCGGCTCGACGTGCGCAGCGGCCGGCTCGACGTACGCAGCGTGCCGACGGTCTTGAGCAGCCGGTCGGCCGGTTCCCGCAGCGTGGGATGGGCCAGGACCGTGTTCCGCAGGCCGCGCACCGGTCGGCGCCACAGCCGGTGGGCGGCGGCCACCGGGTGGGGGCGGGTCGCGAAGCCCTCGCCCACCCGCAGCTCACGGGTCTTGAGCCAGTCCTTGTACTCCTTCTCGCCGCGCCCCATGTCCATCAGCCGCACGCCCTGCCGGCCCGCCGCCTCCGCCACCCGCAGGTGCATCAGCAACCCGGGCGAGTAGTAGCGGAATTCGGGGTCGTACGCGGTGAACCAGGCCGCGAACACCGTCCGCGAGGCCGGCCCGAAGTGGGCGGCCACCGGCCGGTCACCGGCGTACACGACGGACAGGACGCCGGTGAAGTGCTCCTCGCGGACCTGGAAGAGGTGGTCCACCAGGTCGACGATCCAGGGCCGCGCGAACCGGTCCATCCGTCCCGTCCTGCGGTACTGGGCCGACTTCCAGCGCATGAGCGTGCGCAGCACGTGCGGGTCGCGCTCGTCGTAGACGAACCGCATCTCGCCGACATCACGCCCGAGGCGGCGTTCCTTCTTCAGCGTCGTCTTGGCCAGTCCGGGGTAGGCGCCGCGCAGCCACTCGGCGTAGCCGCCGTCGCCGGCCGTCAGGTCGAGCACCGGCGAGGCGAACGTTCCCGTGACGTGTCCGACGAAGGGCTTCTGTTCCTCGACGAGGTGGTCGAACTCGAAGACGGAGAGACCGCACGCCTTCAGCAGCTCCTCGGTGTCCCAGGTGACTCCGGGGCGGTGCACGAGGGCCTGGCAGTCGGAGAGGCCGAGGCCGATGGCCCGGCCGACGCCGAAGGAGTTGCGTTCGTACGGGAAGAAACCGACGGGCTGGTCGTTCTCGCGCAGGACGGCCACCTGTGAGCCGCCGCGGTATCTGGCGACTCCTTCGGCGAACTCCGGTGCGAGGAAGGGGTTGGCGTACTCGGGCGACTCGTCCATCGCGCGGTGCCAGGCCGAGCGGAGCGCATCGCTCAGTCCGTCGAGTCTGTGGTTGGTGATCTCCACCTCAGGTCGACCGCCCTTCCAGGGGTCGCGCGAAGGGTGTGCCGCGTGTGCCGTGTGTGGCTCCGGCCGGTACGGCGTGCGGATCAGTGCTCGTGCTCTTGGATCGCATGGGCGACCGCTCCCCCCAGTGACGCGCTGTCGGCGTCCTGCCTCTTCTTCAGATGCTGCTGGACTCCAGATACTGCGGATGTCTGCCGGCTGCCGGCTACTGGTTGCCGGCTGGCTGGCGGCTACTGGTTGCCGCCAGCCGGCTGCTCGGCGATGCTCAAAGGTCGCGAAACCGTACGCACGTGTCAAGGGCGCCTGCGTGCTCCGCGGCTCAACCAGTCCCGCGGCTCAACCGGTCCCACGGCTACCGGCCCCGCGGCCAGGGGCGTCCCCCCGCTCCCCGTACACCCTGCCGATCCGGGTGAGCGCCTCGCGCAGAGTGGCCGGCCGCAGCGCTCCGCGCACCGCGGGCCCCGCCCAGCCCGGGCCGCCCAGCATGACCACGGGCCGGCCCCGGGCGCCGCGTACGCCCCAGCGGGTGTCGGCGATGTGCCGGGCCAGCGGCACGCTCGCGGTGGAGCGGGCCTGCGACCACAGGACGACGACCGCGGGGCCCGTCCTGCGGACCGCCGCCGACACCGCCTCGACCGGTACGGCCGCGCCGAACATGCGCTGGGCTACGCCAAGTCCGCCCAGCGCCGCGCTGAGCGCCTCCAGGGGCAGCGAGTGCTGCTCGCCGGGGACGCAGGCCAGGACGAGCGGTGCCGTCGGGGACGGTGGTGCCGGGATGGTGGCGCAGCGGTGCAGGGTGCGGGAGACGTGCCAGGACAGCAGGTGCTCCACCTCCACGTACCGGTCACCGGCCTCTTCCCATTTGCGGCCCACCGCGTGCAGCGTCGGCACCATCACCTCCTGCCAGGCGGCGATCAGGCCGTGCCGCTCCACCGCCTTCGACAGCAGGTCCTGGACGGCGGGCGCGTCGAGACGGACGGCGGCGCGCGACAGGCCCCTTCGCTGTCGTACGAGCGTTTCGGGGAGCTCCGGCCGGGGGCGGGTCGCCTGCCGGGGCGGTGGCACCTCGGGGTGGAGGCCGGGGGCGAGCTCGAGCGCCGCGCGGGCCGCGTCGGCCGGTGGCACACCCAGCGAGGTGAGGCGGCCCATCTCCTCGACCACCGCGATGTCCCGCTCCGACCAGCGGCGGTGGTGTCCCGGCTCGCGTCGGGCGGGGCCGAGGCCGTACCTGCGGTCCCAGGTGCGAAGCGTCGTCGGCGAGACTCCCAGGCGCCTCGCCAGGGCGCCGGTGGTGACGGCGGCGCCCGCCGCCGTGTCGCCGTCCCGCGGGCGGCCCCGCACCCCGTCCGTGCGTCCCGCGCTCCCGCGCCCCCCGGGCTCACTCATGCCGCTCACGATACGACGCACAACCGATGCGGGTCGCCTGGTGCACGGAGCTGCTCCCAAGATGTCCCAGCCATGGCCGGGAAGGCGGTCTCCGAGGGAGCCGAGGAGTTGACGAGTCGTCGATGAACGCAGCGGTGTCACAGTCGGCACGGGTCCCCGTCGAAGCGGCGGGCAGGGGCGACGCGTTGGCCGTTGGACTGGCCCGGGGCGACCAGGTGTGCGTCGCCGCGGTGTACCGGCGGTGGGGGCCTCGGGTGCAGGCCCTGGCGCGGCGCGCGCTGGGCGACAGCCGTGAGGCGGAAGACGTCGCGCAGCAGGTCTTCCTCGCCGCGTGGCGGGGCCGGTCGGGCTATCGACCAGAACTCGGCACGATCATGGCCTGGTTGACGGGCATCACCCGGCGGATGATCGCGGACGCGTGGCCGCGCGGACCCGCAGGGCGGCCCGTCGAAGGCGTGGGCGCGCGGTACGTCATGGAATCCACCGGCCGCCAAGAGGCGGACGCGGTGGTCGACCGGGTGCTGGTGGCACGGGAGTTGGCGAGGCTTCCGATGCCGCAGCGGACGGTGCTGTGCCTGACGTTCTACAAGGATCTGACACAGCCGCAGATCGCCGAGCGGGCCGGCTGGCCGCTGGGCACGGTCAAGAGCCACGCGCGGCGCGGCATGCGCCGGCTCCGCCGGCTTCTGCGGGACGCGTCGGGCGCCCCGTGAAGAATCTTCGCCCCGGTGCATCCATCCGCACCCGGCCGCCGGAAGCAAGGAGCAGCCCTCTGCGGCCGCCGTCACCGACTCGCGCCGGACCGGGACGCCCGGACCTCGCCTCCTGTACGCCTCAGCGGAGTCGGCGCCGCTGAGGTGCCGCCGTCACCCCCGAAACGGCGGCCGAGGGGCCGTGGGACAGCGCACGCGTCACACGACGCGCCGCCGCCCCACGGCCCCGATTCGCATCCGGGCGCGCGGCGGGTTGGCGGTGGGCCCACGTGTGCCTTGGCGGCCCGGCCACGCGCCCCACGGTGGTCGGCCGTCGGCAGCTCGACGGCAGGCCGTGAAACCGCCCGCGTCCCACGGCGCGGCGGCCGAGCCCCGCGGAAAGTGGCCAGTGTGGCCGTATCGCGTCTCCTACCAGGAGCTGACCTCCGCCTACCTCCACGGACTGGTGCGCTTCCGACCACGGGGTGACGTGTCGCCAAGCAGCCCGCAACTAGCGTCCTTTGGCATGACACCAGCCCGAATCGCCCTGCCCCGCCGCACCCTTGTCGCCACGCTCGCGTTCGCCCTCGCCGTGCCCGCCGTGGGGGCGGCGACCGCCCACGCCGCATCCCTGAGCGGTGCCGGCCGCGCCACCGCGGCCGACGTGGCTTCGGCGGCGTTGCGTCTGCCGCGGCCCACGGGGCCGTACTCCGTGGGGCGGGACACTCTGCATCTCGTCGACGAGAGCCGCCGTGACCCGTGGGTGCCCTCGGCCGGGGCCAGGGAACTGATGGTGTCCGTCTACTATCCGGGGCGGCACGGCGGCAAGAGCCCCGCCCCGTACACCTCCGAGGAAGAGGCCCGGCTCCTGTTGGAGCGGTGGGGAGTGGACGGGCAGATCTCGCCCGCCGCGTACAGCTCCACCCGCGCCTTCGCCCGCTCCGGAGCGCGGCCCGCGCCGGGGCGGTTCCCGCTGATCGTGCTCTCGCCCGGCTTCACGGCGCCCCGCGCCACTCTGACCCATCTCGCCGAGGAACTCGCCTCCCGGGGTTTCGTCGTCGCCACCGTCGACCACGCCTACGAGTCCGTCGGTACAGCCTTCCCCGGCGGACGCGTCCTCACCTGCCAGGCCTGCGGTCCCGCCGAGGAGCCGGGGATGGGCCAGGTCGTCACCGAGGGGCGGGCCAAGGACCTCTCGTACGTCATCGACCGGCTGACCGGCCGCGACGCCTCCTGGCGGCATGCCCGCATGATCGACGCCCGGCGGATCGGCGCCGGTGGCCACTCCATCGGGGGCGCCGCCGCGCTCGCCACCATGACCACCGACCGCCGCGTACGGGCCGGCACGAACATGGACGGCAGCTTCCACACGGACCCGACAGGGATCGGCGGCCGCCCGTTCCTGATGCTGGGAACCGAGGCCGAGCACACCCCGGGACGCGAGGACGGCGAGAACTGGGACCGTACGTGGGAGGGCCTCGACGGGTGGAAGCGCTGGCTCACCGTCAAGGGCTCCGGGCACTTCACGTTCACCGATGTGCCCGTCCTGGCAGCTCAGGCCGGGGTGGTCGACCCCGAAGTGCCGCTCTCCGGTGAGCGGTCCCAGCAGATCACCCGCGCGTACATCGGCGCCTTCTTCGAGAAGTGGCTGCGCGGCGAGCCCCGGCCGCTCCTCGACGGGCCGACGCCGGGGCATCCCGAAGTCGTCTTCCCTCGGCGTCAGGTAGTTGAAGACCGGTGATTTCGCCGATGTGTCCGGGGCCGATGTGCCCGGACAGTTGCCGCTGCCAGCAACCCCCTCGTGCGAAAGGACGCGATCGTCGTGCAGCAGCTGAGCAACGAGACCATCGGCAGACCCCTCCGCCCGACACGGCGGTTCCGGCCGCGCCTGTTGCGGGCCGGACTCGCCACCCTCCTGGCCGCGGGCGGACTGATCACCGCCCAGTCGGGCAGCGCGGGCGCCGCGGAGAATCCGTACGAACGCGGCCCCGCGCCGACCGTGTCCAGCATCGAGGCGCCCCGCGGCCACTACGCGGTGTCCGAGACGCGCGTGTCGTCCCTGGGCGTCACGGGCTTCGGCGGCGGCACGATCTACTACCCGACGACCACCGGCGACGGCACGTTCGGCGCCGTCGCGATCTCCCCCGGCTACACGGGCACCCAGTCGTCCATCTCCTGGCTGGGCCCGCGGCTCGCCTCGCAGGGCTTCGTCGTCTTCACCATCGACACCCTCAGCACACTCGACCAGCCCGCAAGCCGGGGCAGCCAACTCCTCGCGTCACTCGACTACTTGACGCAGCGCAGTACGGTGCGCAACCGCGTCGACGGCAGCCGGCTCGGCGTCATGGGCCACTCCATGGGCGGCGGCGGCAGCCTGGAGGCCGCCAAGAGCCGCCCCGCGCTCCAGGCGGCCATACCGCTGACTGGCTGGAACCTCGACAAGACCTGGCCCGAACTGCGTACGCCCACCCTCGTCGTCGGCGCGGACGGCGACACCATCGCCCCGGTCTCCTCGCATTCGGAGCCCTTCTACGAGAGCCTTCCCGGCTCGCTCGACAAGGCGTATCTGGAGCTGAACGGCGCGAGCCACCTCACGCCCAACACCTCGAACACCACGATCGCCAAGTACAGCGTCTCGTGGCTCAAGCGCTTCATCGACAACGACGTGCGCTACGAGCAGTTCCTCTGCCCGCTGCCCCGCCCCAGCTCGACGATCGAGGAGTACCGGGGAAACTGCCCGCACACTTCTTGAGAAGGTTCCCAGAAGGTTTCCCAGAAGTTGAGGAGGCTTCCAAGAAGTTTTACGCGGCAGTAACGTGACGGTCGTGGCCGGACTGACGACTGTGACGGGTCCACTCCGGATATACGGCCGGAGCGCTCAACTGCACGCCGTCGACTCCCTCCTGGCCGGCGTGCGCGACGGACGAGGCGGAGCCCTGGTGGTGGCGGCGGCCCCCGGGCTCGGCCGCACCACGCTGCTCGCCCACGCCGCCCGCTCCTTCCGTTCCTTGCGGGCGGGGACGGTCCTGAGCACGCGCGCCGTCCCCGCCGAGAGCCTGATCCCGTACAGCGGGGTGCACTCCCTGTGGTGTGCGGGGGCGGCCCCCGGCTGGTGTGCGGGGGCGGCCCCCGGCGCGCTGCCGGAGGAACCGGGCGCCCTGCTCGCCGTGGTGCGCGATCTCACGGGCGGGCGCCCTCTGCTGATCTGCGTGGACGACGCCCACCTGTGGGACGCCGCCTCCCGCGCCGCCCTGGGCTTCACCGCCCGCCGCCTCGGCGGACCGCACCCCGTCGGTCTCATCCTCTCCGTCGCGGCTCGCCGTGCGGACGATCCGCACCTGGCCGCGCTGCCCGTCCTGCGCCTGGACCCACTCGCGCCGCCCGAGGCGGCCGCGCTCTTCGACGACCTCACGCGGGGCGGCACCGACGGTATCGACGGAATCGACACGAGCGTACGAGAGGAGATCCTGAGGGCGGCGGGCGGCAACCCTGGCCTGATCCACGCCCTCACCGCCGGGCTGACGCCCCAACAGCTGGCGGGATGTGCGCCACTGCCCCGGCGGCTGTCCGACGGCGAGGGTGCCGTAACCCCGTACGACGGCATCGACCCGGCCGAGCTGCCGCCGGACACGGCGCGGTTGCTGCTCCTCGCCGCCGCGGCCCACGATCCCGGGGCCGAGAGCGCGGGCGCCGACGCGGATCTCGTCCTGCGGGCCGGTGCGGCGGCCGGGCTCGACGGCGCGGCGCTGGGTCCGGCGGAGGCGGCCGGGCTCGTGCACCGCGCCACTGACCGGGTCCACTTCGACGCCCCCGGCCTGCGCCGCGCCCTGTACACAGGAGCGCCGGCCGCCCGGCGCCGCGCCGCTCACCGACTGCTCGCCTCGGCCCTCGACGACGGCCGTACGCCCACGCTGCCGCGGCAGCTGCACCGGGCCCTGGCGGCGGAGGGGCCCGACGCCCGTCTCGCGGCGGTGCTGGCCGCCTCGGCGCACGCGTCCGGAGCGGTGGCGTCCCACGCCCTGCGCGCGGCGGCCCTGTCCGCGGCCGCGGACCTCACGAGGGCCGCCCGGGAGCGCGCCCTGCGCCGCGCCGCCGCCGCGCACCACGCCCGTCTCGCCGGCCGGCCCGCACAGGCCCAGGAGCTGCTCGTCGCCGCCCGGTCCGAGTCGACGGACGCCGGGACGCGCGGCGCCGTCGAACTGATACAGGGACAGCTGACGCTCGCGGACGGCCCCGTCGCCGACGCCCGCGAGACGCTCCTGCTCGCGGCGGAGCTTCTCACCCCGCATGACCCGCACGGCGCCCGGGAGGCCCGCCTCTGCGCCATGGCCGCGGCATGGGACATGGGTGACGCCGAGGCGTACCTGTCGGCGCTGGGCACGCCACCGGCGGTCGGCGCCCCACCGTCACCGGCCGCCGGTGGCGACACACTGGCCGAGGAGTACCGCGCCGCCATGTCCGTCGTCATGCGGGGGCGGCTCGGCGCCGCGAGCCATGGGCTGCGCGGGGTCGTGGCGCGGGGGCAGGCGGCGGACGAGCCGTCGCGGCTGCTGCGGGCCGGGGTCGCGGCCCTCGTCGTCGGCGACCTCGCGGCGGCCTCCCGCGTCAACGCCCGGGCCCTGGCCGCCGCGCGGGCGCGGGGCACCGACATCCACGTACCGCAGGCCCTGGAGTATCTGGCCTACGCCGAACTGCGGGCCGGGCGGCACGCGCGTGCCCGGGCCCACGCCGAGGAAGGGCTGCGCGCGGCGGGCCGCACCGGGCAGCGCAACATCGCCGCGCAGCATCACGCGATCCTCGCCCTGGTGGCGTCCGTCCAGGGCGAGGACGAAGCGGTCGCCGCCCACGCCGCCGCCGCGGCACGGACCGCCGACCGGCACGGGCTCGCGCAGGCCGCGACCCTTGCCCAATGGGCGCTGGCCCGCGTCGACCTGAGCCGTGGCCGCGCTCCCGAGGCAGCCGCGCGGCTCGGCCCGGTGGTACGTCCGGGGCCGCGGCGGGGGCACTTCGCCGTGCGGATGCTCGCCGTGCCCTGCTTCGTGGAGGCGGCCGTCCTCGCCGGGGAGGGCGACGCGGCCCACGGCTGTGTCGCGGAGTTCGCCGGCTGGGCCGCCCAGGGCGCCGACCCGCAGGCCCCCGCCCAGCTGGCCCGCTGTCACGCGCTGCTCGCGGGCCCTGAGGACAGTGACGCGCTCTACACCGTCGCGCTCGCCCGCCACGAAAGGGTGGGCGGTGACTTCGAGAGCGCCCGTACCCAGCTCCTGTACGGCAAGTGGCTGCGCCGCAGGCGCCGCCCGGGCGAGGCCAGGGGCAGGCTGCGGGACGCCCTCGTCTCCTTCGAGCGGTGCGACGCCCGCGCCTGGGCCGAGCAGGCGCGGGCCGAGCTGCGCGCCACCGGGGAGGCCCTGGCCGCGGGGCCGCCGGGCGGTCTGTCGCGGCTGACCCCGCAGCAACTGCGGATCGCCCGCTGTGTCGCGGAGGGCGCCACCAACCGCGAGGTGGCCCGGCGTCTGTCGGTGAGCCCGAGGACCGTCGATCACCACCTCCGGAACGTCTTCGCGCTGCTCGGGGTACGCTCACGCGTCGAACTGTCCCGGCTCGTGGCCAGGTCCGAGCGGCTCACCGCCCACGGCGAGCCGTGAAGCCGTCGGTTTTCTGTTGTCCGGTTTCTGTTATCCGGGCGGCGGCTGTGCGTCTCCCTTGTGTCGGAGGAGACAGGTCCCCCCACAGAAAGTGGTCACAGCGTGAGCAGCGAACGGCAAGTCGCGATGGTCAGGGCGGCGCAGGGCGGGAACGAGCAGGCGCAGGACGCGCTCGTGGCGGAGTACCTTCCGCTGGTCTACAACATCGTCGGGCGGGCCCTGAACGGCCACACGGACGTGGACGACGTGGTGCAGGAGACCATGCTCCGCGTCCTCGGCGGTCTGGACGGGCTGCGCGACCCGGAGGACTTCCGCAGCTGGCTGGTGGCCATCACCATGAACCAGATACGCGGGCACTGGCGGGAGCGCGCCACGGGTGCGATACCCGCCGGTGGCGGTCCGGCGGACGGGTACGACGTGGTGGACCCGGGCGCCGACTTCGTGGACCTGACCATCACCCGGCTCGGTCTCTCCGGGCAGCGCAGGGAGACCGCCGAGGCCACGAGGTGGCTGGACGAGGACGACCGGGCCCTGCTGTCGCTGTGGTGGCTGGAGTCCGCGGGCGAGCTGACGCGGACGGAGGTCGCCGAGGCCCTGGAGCTGTCCCCGCAGCACGCGGCGGTGCGGGTGCAGCGGATGAAGGCCCAGCTGGAGACGGGGCGTGTGGTGGTCCGCGCCCTGGCGGCCGAGCCCCGCTGCGAGGCGCTCGGGCAGCTGACCGCCGGCTGGGACGGCGGGCCCTCGGCGCTGTGGCGCAAGCGGCTGGCCCGCCATGCCCGCGACTGCGCGGTCTGCGCGGGTCACTGGTCCGACCTGGTGCCCGCCGAGCGGCTGCTCGTGGCGCTCGGTCTCGTCCCCGCGGGGGCGGCCCTGGCCCGGCTGGTCACCCGCCCCGACCTCGTCACGGCCGGCTCGGCCACATCCGTGCGCGGCGCCGGGGCACCCGCCTCCGGGCGGGCGCGGGCCCGCCATGAACGTGCCAGGCGGCGGCGCCGCACCGCCGGTGCGGCCGCCGCGGTCGTCGCGCTCGTCGCCGGTGGCGCGGCGGTCCATCTGCTCACCGGACCGGAGCCGGACGAGAGCTCGCCCGCCACCGCTGCCGCACCGGCCTCGCCCAGCACCCCCTCGGCCTCGAAGAGCGCGTCGACCTCTGCCAAGCGCTCCGCCTCCTCCTCGGCGAAGCCGGCCCCCGGCAAGACGAAGTCCAAGGCGAAGAAGAAGACGAAGCCGGAGCCGAAGCCCGAGACGAGTCCGACCAAGGCCAAGGCGAAGCCCACACCGAAGCCGAAGCCGAAGACACCCGATCCCACTCCGGCGGCCACCCCGAGCGGCACGGCCGCACAGGTCGTCGCGCTGGTCAACTCCGAACGGGCGAAGGCGGGTTGCGGGCCCGTCCGCTCCAACG
Organism: Streptomyces sp. NPDC003032; assembly: GCF_053591415.1. Taxonomy (NCBI): domain Bacteria; kingdom Bacillati; phylum Actinomycetota; class Actinomycetes; order Kitasatosporales; family Streptomycetaceae; genus Streptomyces; species Streptomyces sp. NPDC003032. The sequence continues at coordinate 140,715 of NZ_JBSFTT010000018.1, forward strand.
GCAAGCTCGCCGCGGCCGCCACGAAGCACTCCGCCGACATGGCGGCGCGCGACTACTTCGACCACACCAGCCCCGACGGCACCGACCCCGGCGACCGCATCACGGCGGCCGGTTACCGCTGGAGCACGTACGGCGAGAACATCGCGCGGGGCCAGCGGACCCCGGCCTCGGTCATGGACTCCTGGATGAACAGCTCCGGCCACCGCGCCAACATCCTCAACTGCGACTTCAAGGAGCTGGGGGTGGGCATCCACAACGGCTCGGGCGGCCCATGGTGGACGCAGGCGTTCGGCACGGCGCTCTGACGGTGGGGCGGGCGGGGCCTCGTGCATTCGGATGCGCTTCTCGTGCGCGTGGTGCGGCGGAACGCGAAGCTCGGTCAGGACAGCCCTATCCGTACAGCTAGCGTCAGCTAGGAACCACAGGAGGCACCATGCGTGCGCCCACCGCTCTGACCGCCGTCGGCCTGGCCACCGCCGGCATCCTGGCCACCACCACTCCCGCGGTCGCCGCCCCCGCGCCACCCGGCAATCCCCTCACGGGCGTCCACGCCACCACTCCCGGGACGGCGCACAGCCCCGTCGCAGCCGAACCTGAGCCGTCGAGCGGCATCCTCGGGGGCCTCCTCGGCGGCCTTCTCGGCGGTGTCACGGGCCTGCTCGGCGGCCTCCTCGGCGGGGGCGAGACCGGAAACGCCGAGCGTGAAGAGGTCGACCACGGAGAGGTCGACCAGGGAGACCTCGACCAGGAAGAGCTCGACCAGGGAGAGGTCGAGCAGGAGGAGGCCCGGCAGGAAGAGGCCGAGCGGGGAGAGGCCGACCAGGGAGAGGCCGAGCAGGGAGACGTCGAGCCTGAAGGCGTCGGACGCGACGTCTACTGACGGACGGTGACGTACGGACGGTGGCGTACGGGCAGGCGTCAGCCGACCCGCTGCGTGTGGAACTGTTCGAGGCGGCGCTGCGCCAGCGACAGCGTTCCGCGCTGGCGGCCCGGCACCTGACGGCGCAGGCGGATCAGGTCGGGGCCGAGGGCGCGGACGGTCTCGGCGTCGCGTACGCGGTCCCAGAGGTGGTGGGCACGGTCCGCGGCGGCCTCCACCGCCGGGGAGTCGGGGGCCTGCCCGGCCGTGAGGCGGGCCATGGCCACCGCGAGCCAGATCTCGCAGCTGCGTGCCGGGTCGCCGGCGAACCGCGCGAGGTCCGCGCGGACTTCCATCCAATGGATGACCTCGTTCGAGCCCGGACCGTGCATGCGCAGCGCGGTCTGCTCCCAGGAGGCGGCGAGCGCCGCCGCCTCGCCGTGCCGGCCCGCCTCGACGGCGGCGGTGATCGCCGCGTGCGGATCGGTGTGCGGATCGGTGTGCCGGTCGTGCCCGCCCGGAGGCGCGGCGGGCGGCGGCATGCGTGGGTCGCGCGCGAGCACCAGGTCCTGGGCGCCCTCCGCGAGGGACTGGGCGGCGGCCTGCTCGTGGAGTCGCGGGAGCGGGGGGCGGTGGCCGCTGCGCAGGACGGTGGCGAGCGCCTTCATGTAGACGGGGACCGCCGGTGTGCGGCGCCGGGCCGGTGGGGCGACACGGCCGTACAGCGCTACGCCGGGGCCCGCGTCGAGCGGTTGCTCGTGCAGGGCCTGCCAGCTCTCGGCATCGGTGTGCAGATCGACGATGAGCGTGGTGGCGCCCGGCGGGCGCAGCCGCAGTTCCTGGGTGAACCAGTGCCAGGGGAAGCCCGTGTAGCGCATGGTCGCGGGGGTGGCCCGGGCGAGCGCCACGTGCAAGTGGCGTTGGCGTCGGTCGAGATGGAGCTGCCCGATGAGGTAGACGGTCAACGGGCCCGGCGCCATGGCGGCGGCCCGCAGCCGGGTGAGGACCGTCTGCGGGTCCAGCGGATCCGCCAGTTCCACCACGCTCGCTGTATCGGTCCCGGCGAGCGCCGCGGGTGACACGGCCGCGAGCACGGGAAGTACGGAGGCCGCGTCGACGAGCCGGCTCCTGCTGACGGGGGCCGCCGCGATGAGCAGCGCAGTTCCTGGCACCGGCCCCTCCCTATCGATCACCACGTCTGCACCGTATCCGCTGCTCGCGCCGGGGACGACAAGCAGGCGGTGATCCGTTCGAACTGGGCGCACGGCGTCGGCGTACGAGGGCGGGTTCCGCCGACGCTCCTCGCCCGTGCGGCAGGCAGTCGGCCCGCCCGGCCTGCAATTACACTACGTAATTGCCCATTTGACCCTTGATCGGACGGGTCTTTCGCTCAAACTACCCTACGGACAAGGGTACGAACGCCGCTGAGCGGGCACGATGGACGTAGGACCTTGGTGCCGCGCAGGACCCCGGTGGCGTCCGGTACCGGTCTCCGCAAGCCTCGCCACCCTCCAATCGACTACTCTCAGTGAAGGAGGCAGGACACTGCTGGACTGGGAAACGGGCACCGCCGACTTCACCTTCGGCCTGCAGCACCGCGTGGTGAACGGCACTGATGTCCTTGTGTTCTGGGGCGAACTCGACGCCTGGGCCGACCAGGAGCTCTCCCCCCGTGTGACGGCACTCCTCGACCGGGCCGGCCACCAGGTCGTCGCGGACCTTCGAAAGGTGACGTTCCTCGACGCCGGCGGCCTGCGGCTGCTGGTACGGATCAGAAAGCACGTGGCCGCCGAGCAGGGCACCTTGTGGCTGGTGCCCGGCGGCCCGCGGAACTGGCGCGTGCTCCGCATCACCCGCCTCGACCGGACCTTCACGATCCCGGCCTGCGCCCCGTACACGGGCGGACGGCCGGGCGCCCGCAGCGCTCACCACTGACCCGGGTCGGCCCGGGCCGACCCGGGCCGCGCCATGACTGCTCAAGCGCATAAGGCAGTACCACGGGGGCACTTGGAAGCCATGCATCTGCCTTCGGTGACAGCACACGGCAAGGTCCGGGCCCGGCGGGCCGCCAGGGGGACGACCATCGCCGCGGTCGCGCGCGCCGGGTTCGTCGGCCGCGGAGTGATCTACCTGCTCATCGGGGCGCTGGCCCTGCGGATCGCCTTCTCGGACGGAGGGGACCGCCAGGCGGACCGCGGCGGCGCCGTGGCGGAGCTCGCGGACCGGCCCTTCGGGAACGTACTGCTGTGGCTGCTCGGCATCGCCCTGGCCGGGATGGCACTGTGGCGGCTCTCGGAGGCCCTCTTCGGACAGGCGGGGCCGGACGGCGACAAGGCGGGCAAGCGGGCACTGTCCGCCGGGCGTTGCCTCTTCTACTGCTTCGTGTCGTACTCCGTCCTCGCGTACGCGGCGGGCGACCAGGGAAGTGGCAGCGGCGCGAGCGACCGGCGCACCAAGGATGTGACGGCGAAGGCCTTCGACTGGCCGGGCGGGCGGTGGATCGTCGCCGCCGCGGGAGCCGCCGTGCTCGTGGCGGGGCTGTGGATCGCCGGCCGGGCGCTGCTGCGCAAGTTCCACAAGAGGCTGCGGCTCTCCGAGATGCCGCGAAGGGTGCGCCAGACCGCGGACGTCCTCGGCGTGGCCGGCGGCGTGTCCAGGGGCGTGGTGTTCGCCGTGGCCGGGGGGTTCGCCCTCGCCGCGGCGCTGCGGCACAAGCCCGGCGAGGCCAAGGGCATCGACAACACGCTCCGCTCCTTCGCCGACACCGGATTCGGCCCCTGGCTGCTCGCGCTGATCGCCGTCGGCCTCGCCGCCTTCGGCCTCTTCTCCTTCGTGAACGCGCGGTGGCGCAGGCTCTGACGAGCGAAGTCACCGGTCAGCCCAGGTTCACACCGAGGCCCTGAACACGTATCGGACATCGGTCAGTCGCTCCGACACCTCCCACAGCCGACGGCCCGTCTCCGCGTCGGCCGCGGCGGGCGACAGCACCACCCGCTTCGGCGCGCCGCGCAGCTCCGCCGGGCCGTCGGGGCCGATGAACTCACCGCCGAGCACACTCGGATCGGTCGCCGCGTACAGCTGTGAGCGGGCGCCGTCGGCCGGGCACTGGGCGAACAGCGGGTTGCCGATGCGGCCGAACACCACGCGCCACAGGCCGATCGGGCCGTTCAGCTGCAGGTTGGTGGCCGTGTACCCGGGATGGGCGAGCACGCTGCGGACGGGGCTCCCTGCCGCGGTGAGGCGCAGGTGGAGTTCCCGGCCGAAGACGGCGTTGGCGAGCTTCGACTGATTGTAGAAGGCCATGGGCTTGTAGCGGCGCTCGCCGTGGAGGTCGTCGAAGAAGAGGCGCCCCTGTCGGTGGTTCACCGAACTGACCGTCACCACGCGGGGATCGCGGCCCGCCGACAGCGGGTCGAGCAGCAGCCCGGTGAGCGCGAAGTGGCCCAGATGGTTGGCGGCGAACTGGAGTTCATGGCCCTGCGCGCTGAGCGAGCGGGGCGGCGCCATCACCCCGGCGTTGTTGACGATCACGTCCAGTCGTGGATGGTCGGCGCGCAACCGGTCGGCGAAGGCGCGGACCGAGCCGAGGTCGGCCAGGTCGAGGCGGCGCACCTCCAGGCGCGTTTCCAGCCCCGCCTCGGGCTGTTCGGCGGTGATCTCCGCCACCGCCCGGTGGCCCTTGTCCTCGTCGCGCACCGCGAGGATCACGTGCGCGCCCCGGTGGGCGAGCGCACGGGTGGTCGCGAGGCCCAGGCCGCTGTTGGCCCCGGTGACGAGGAACACCCGGCCGGTCTGGTCCGGGATCTGATCGGTGGTCCAGTGCTGCTGCGTCATGCGGCACATGTTGCCGCCTTTGGCACTCAGTGTCAACGCGTTACTGAGTGCTGTGAAAGGCATGCCGTGTACGATGGATGGGTGAGCTACCGCCCTGAAGTGAGCATGGCCGAGCGCAAACGACGGCTCGTCTCGGACGAACTGACCGAATCGGCGCTGCAGTTGCTGGCGCTGAAGGGGTTCGACGCGGTCACCATCGACGAGATCGTGACCACCGCCGGCGTCTCGCGGCGCACGTTCTTCCGGTACTTCGCGTCCAAGGAGGACGTGGTCGTCCAGTTCCTGGCCGACATGGGCGCCGGCATGCGCGCGGACCTCGCGGAGCGGCCCGCGGACGAGCCGCCCTCGGTGGCGCTGCTGCACGCCGTCCGGCTCCCCCTGGCCACCTGCGCCGCCCACTCCGAGCGCGCGCTGCGCGTCGTCCAGCTGATTCTGCGCACCCCCGCCCTGCTCGCGCGTTTCCTGGAGCGCCAAGCACAGTGGCGCGGCGATCTGACGGCGGAACTGGCGCTGCGTATGGGGCTCGACGCCGAGAGGGAGCTGTATCCGCGGCTGGCCGCCGGGATGGCGCTGACCGCCTTCGACGCCGTGTTGCAGCGGTGGAGCGGCAGTGACGGCACCGAGGACCCGGCCGCACTGCTCGACCGGGCGTTCGCGGTGATCGCCCCGGCGCTCGACGGCGTCGAGGGGTAGTCGTGAGGTAGTCGTGAGGTAGTACTCCGCAGGGCGCCCGAAGGCCGTGGCGGGCGGCCCGGCAGGCTCGCCGGGCCGCCCGCGCCCCTTGGGCGACCGCCCGTGCCCGTCTCAGACGACCGCCCCCGTCCCCCGCTCCTTCCTTCTGCGCGCCTCCAACGGGCTGCCACCTTCCGGCGCTCGATCCGCAGGGCCGCCTCGCGCGGGCGGCGGCGCCACGGGGTTCACGGGGTTGCGCTGTTCGAGCGCGACGGCGATCGGAACCGCCGTGAAGACCGTCGACGCGATGCCGACCACCACTCCCGCGATCAGCGCCAGCGAGAAGTCGGCGAGCGAGTCGCCGCCGAGCACGGCGAGCGCGGCCAGGATGAACAGCGCGCCCATGCCCGTGTTCACGGTGCGCGGCAGCGTCCGCACGACGGCGCGGTTGGCGGTGGACTCCGGATCACCGCGCGGGTCGCGGCGCCGGGCCTCGCGTACGCGGTCGAAGACGACCACCGTGTCGTTGACCGAGTAGCCGATCACGGTGAGCAGGGCGGCGAGGAAGACGCTGTCGATCGGCTTGCCGAGCCAGGCGAAGAGGCCGACGACCAGCAGGACGTCGTGGACCATCGCGGACACGGCCGCCGCGGCGAGGGTCCACCGGAAGCGCACGCTCAGGTAGATCAGCTGGGCGGCGACGGCGATGCCCAGGGCGATGAGGGCCTTGTTCCGCAGTTCGGTGCCCAGACTCGGTCCGATCAGTTCGTCGCGCTCGACGGTGACGGTGCCGCCCGGCCTCTCCAGGGCCGCCTGGACGCGCCGCTGTTCGTCGTCGGTGAGCCGCTCCGTGCGTACGGTGATGTCGCCGTCCCCGGACTCCTGCACCACGGCGCGCGGGAACCCCGCGTCCGAAACGGCGCCGCGGGCCGTGTCGGCGTCGACGGGCCTGCTGGTGCTGTACTCGACGAGCCGGCCGCCGGTGAACTCGACGCCGAAGTCCAGGCCGCGCAGCGCGATCCCGGCGACGGCCACGGCGACCAGGAGGGCACTGGCGCCCAGCCAACGGCGCCGGTGGCGCACCAGGTTCGGTTCGCGTCGGGCCAGCCAGGCGCGCACGCGGCCCGTGGAGGCGATGCCGGTCAGGGCGGGCCGCTTGCGTACGAAGCGTCGGGCGACGGCGAAGTCGGCGAGCACCCGGGTGATGACCAGCGCGGTGATCATCGAGGCGAGGACGCCGATGCACAAGGTGACGCCGAAGCCCTTCACCGGTCCCGTGGCGAAGAAGAAGAGCAGGCCGGCGGCGAGCAGCGTCGTCACGTTCGAGTCGACCACCGCGCTCCACGCCTTCGCGAAGCCGGTGCGGACGGACCCCGCCAGCTCCGTGGAGCGGACACCGATGTACTCCTCCCTGGCCCGTTCGAAGACGAGGACGTTGGCGTCGACGGCCATGCCGATGGCCAGGACGAACCCGGCGAGGCCGGGCAGGGTCAGCGTCGCGCCGAGCGCGATCAGAGCGGCGTACGAGATCAGGCCGTACAGCGCCAGGGCGAGCGCGGCGAGCACGCCGAGGAGCCGGTAGACGACGGTGATGAACAGCGCGGTCAGGGCGATGCCGATGAGGGCGGCCTGGGTGCTCGCGGCGATGGCGTCGGCGCCGAGGGTGGGGCCGACGGTCCGCTGCTCGACGACGTCGACGGGCACCGGCAGGGCGCCGCCCTTGACGAGCGCGGCGAGGTCGCGGGCCTCGGACCGGCTGAAGTCGCCGGTGATCTGGGTGGAGCCACCGGTGATGCCGACCTCGCACGACACGCCCTCGTTGACGCCGGGCGCTGAGATGATCTTGTCGTCGAGGGTGATGGCGACGCGTCGCTCGGGCGCGCCCTGGGGGGCGCAGGCCGCCTTGCCTGTGACGCGCGCCCAGGCGTCGGCCGCCTTGTCGCGGAAGTCGAGCGAGACGACCCAGCCCTCCAGGGACTGCTGGTCGAGGAGTGCCTCGGCGTCCTTGACGCCCCCTCCGGAGAGCGCGGTGGGGCCGAGGACTAGGTGGTTGCCTGGTCGGTCGGGGTCGGGCAGGGTCCGCGATCCGTCGGCGGCGGGCTTCGCCTCGCCCCGCTCCGCGGACTCCCCCGTCACCGGGTGGACCGTCAGCTGCGCGGTGCGGCCGATGACTTCGGCCGCCTCGCGGGGGTCCTGCACTCCGGGGAGTTCGACGATGATCCGCTTCTCGCCGGAGCGGGCGAGGCCGGGCTCGGCGACGCCGAGCGCGTCGACGCGCTGCCTGAGCACTTCCAGGGCGCGGTCGGTCGAGGCGGCGTCAGCCTTGACGGTGGGCGAGTCCTTGGTCTCCAGGACGATGTGGGTGCCGCCGCGCAGATCGAGGCCGAGGCGAGCGGTTTGGGTAAGGGCGATGTAGACGGACAGGGCGACGACGCACAGCGCGACGACCGCCCGCCACAAGGGCGCACGGGACTTGGGGGTACGCGGTTTGGGCGTACGTGATGTGGCCGCACCTGATTTGGCGGGCGGTGCACCTGACTTGGGCGCACGGGACATGGGTTCTCCACGGATGAGGGCAGGACGGAAGAACGCGTGACCGGGCGGCGCGGTGCGCGCCGGGTCAGGCGTCGGGGACGGTCTGCGTGCTCATCGGTGGGGCGGGCCCCGCGGCGCGGCGGACCCGACCGCCTCACGCGGCTGTACGCGCGTGGTGGCGGGCCGGGCATCGGGGCCGCCCGCGGCGCGGTGCGGCGCCGTGTCGACGGCCGTGCGCGCGGGGCCCACCGGATGCGGGCCCGGAATGTGGGCGTCGAGGCGGTGCGCGACGACGACTCGCAGGGCGGGGACGTCCTCGGGTCCGGTCTGCTTCCCGGCGTGTGCCGCCACCGTGTGGTGGGTGAGCGGGCCGTCGTCGGACGAACCGTACGCGGTCGCGGCGGACGGGGCGAAGAGGGCGAGGACGGCGACGACGAGGGACAGCGCGGCCCCGGCCAGGCGCGCGGAACGGCTCTGCTGCGACACGCGTGCCCCCCGTTCCCTCGTCCGTGCCGCCCGCCGAGCGGTACGGCGCCCGGTGCGGCGACCGGCGCTCAGCTGTCCGGCGGGGCACGCACGCGTACCCCGCCCCGTCAACGTACGGACCCCCACAGGCGGTTCCGCCCCGCACCCCCGAACTCGATCCCGTCCACGGCCCCACGCGCGGCCCGCGAGGGACAGAACAGGCACGCACGGCGAACCCCGCCCCCGTCAACGTACGGACACGCGGTCCGCGAGCGGCAGGCAGGGCACGCACACCTACCGAGCAGTTCCGGCCCCGCCCGCTGCCTCACCCCCCGTACTCCACCAAGCCGGTGGGCACCACGATCTGCCGGGGCGGCTCAGCATCCTCCCCCGCGGGCCCGCCCCGTACGCGGTCCGCGAGGAGGTGGCCCGCTGTGCGGCCGAGTTCGTCGCTGTCGTACGTGACGAGGGTGAGGGGCAGGCCCAGCGCGTCGGCCAGTTCGAAGTCGTCGAAGCCCGCCAGGGCGGTGTCCGCGCCGCCACGGGCCCGCAGGGCCCGGATCGCGCGGAACGCTCCTATCGTGTTGCGGTTGTTCGAGCAGAACAGCGCGGTGGGCGCATCGGGCCGCGCGAGCAGTTCGGTGGCCGCCAGTGTGGCCTCGTGGGGTTCCGTCTGGCCCTGGCGCACGAGGCGGTCGTCGACGGCGAGGCCCGCCGCCGTCAGGGCGGCCGCGTAGCCGCGAAGACGTTCGGTGCCGGTGTAGACGGCCGGGGGCGAGCCGAGGAAGGCGACGCGGCGGTGCCCGCGGTGCAGGAGGCGCGTCGTGGCGGCGTGGGCGCCACCGAAGTCGTCGACCAGGACGCAGTCGGCCGCGAAGCCCTCGGGCGGGCGGCTCGCGAGAACCACCGGCACCCCCTCGGCCGCCGCCGCGGCGAGGTGGCGCTGGTCGGCGCCCGCGGGGACGGCGATGATGCCGTCGACGCGGCGGGCCACGAGGTCGGCGACCAGCTCACGTTCGGCGTGCGGGTCCTGGCCGGTGTTGCCGATGACCGTCTTGAGGCCGTCCTGGACGACGACGGAGTCCACTCCCAGGGCCAGGCGTGAGTAGAAGGGGTTGGCGAGGTTGGTGACGACGAGTCCGACGAGGCCGCTGCCGCGGCCGAGCCTGAGGCTGCGGGCCACCTCGTTGGGGCGGTAGCCGAGCGCGGCCGCCGCGGCGCGGACCCGTTCGCGGGTGGCGGGCAGCACCCTCGGGTCGTCGCGCAGCACGCGGGACGCGGTCATCGCGCTGACCCCCGCGCGTTCGGCGACGTCCCGCAGGGTGGGCTGGCCGCCCCTTCTGTTCTCGTCCATTGTCCCGTTCCGTTACTGGGCTTCGGCCATGTCGTTCCGCCTCAGGTCACCGCCGCCGCGTACGCCGCCGCCCCCATCAGCGCCCCGTTCTCGCCGAGCGCCGCGCGGCGCAGCGTGACCGGAGTGTCTCCGAGGCCCGCGCGCAGGGCGGGCCGGATCAGGTCCCACGAGGCGGCCATGGCTCCGCCGACGACGAGGGCCGTCGCGTCGAAGTCACGCAGGTGCGGGGCGAGGACGGCACCGAGGGTCGTGAAGGCCTCGTCGAGGACGCGGTGCGCGCGCCGCTCCCCCGCCCGCGCGCGCTCCGCGATCTCGCGCACGTCCTGGGGCTCGCCCGGGCCGAACGGCCTGCCCGGCCTGCCCGGCCCGCCCGGTCCGCCCGGTCCGCCCGACCCGCTCGGCCCGGCGCCGCCGTAGCGCGCCAGGATGGCGCGGCGCGACACCGCGTCCTCCAGCGGTCTGCCGCCCTCCTTGAGCAGGTCGACGCGGCCCTGCGGCGGTACGCCCGGCCCTTCGCGTCGCACGAAGCCGTCGACGGCGAAGGCCGAACCGACGCCCGTCCCCAAGGTGATGCCGACGCAGCGGCGGTGACCGCGCGCGGCGCCCGCCCGCCATTCGCCGAGGAGGAACGCGTGGGCGTCGTTCAGGAACACCGTCTCCGCGGGGCGCGGCCACACGCCGTCCAGAAGCACCGACCGTACGTCGATGCCGTACAGGTCGTCGAACTTGCCGACGCCTTCGAAGCGGGCGATGCCCTTGTCGTAGTCGAAGGGGCCGGGCACCGCCACGCCCCACACCTGTCCGGCCGGCGCCTCCAGCTCACCGGCGCAGCGGACCACCGCGCCCAGGATGTGTTCGGCGGTGCCCCGGGCGTCGAGCGGCCGCCGCACGCTGCGGGCGACGACCGCCGTGTCCGGGTCGGCGAGGGCCGCGGTCACATGGGTGCCGCCGATCTCCAGGACGGGCCTCATGAGTCGCCGCGCACAGGAGCCTGCCGGACCAGGGCCTTGACGACCTTGACCGTGCGGCCGCCGATGGCCGCCAGGCGGTAGGGGCCGACCGCCGCGGGCACCGTCAGCGTCTCGGCGTACGACAGGGTGTGCCGCTCCCCCGCCTCCGTGAGCACCACGACGCCCTCGCCCTCCGCCACGTTCAGGACGTGGAAGCGGCCCGCCGTGTCGTCGTCGGCGACCGCGTCGGCGCCGCCGTCCAGGACGTAGCGCCGCACCTCGTAGAACATCTCCTCCAGGGCGCCGATGAGTTCCTCGCGCCAGCCCTGGCCGCGGCGCAGCGTGCGCGGTTCCTGGACGAGGTCCCGGACGACGGCGTCGCCGCGCCGCTCGGTCTCCAGGTTGGCGAGGCCGTGTTCGTAAGGGAGTTGGCGGGGCTCGCCGTCGGCGTCGGGGCGCAGCCAGTCGTAGAAGCGCAGGGAGTAGAGGTAGGGGGTGGCGCTGATCTCCAGGACGAGGTTTCCGGCCCCACTGGCGTGCGGGGTGCCCGCCGGGATCATGAAGAGGCGGCCCCGGTCGGCGGGGAAGGTCATGACGTGGTCCTCGGGGTCCATCGGTATGCCGTCGTGCGCTGCCTCCTCGATCTCCTTGCGGAAGAGGTCCAGGTCGGCGTCCTCGCGCAGGCCGAGGAAGACGCGGGTGCCGGGGCCGCCGAGGGTCAGGTAGTACGTCTCGTGCTGGGTGTAGGGCCAGCCGAACCGCTCCCGCATGTACCGCTCCTTGGGGTGGCAGTGCACGGACAGGTTGCCACCGCCCACGGTGTCGAGGTAGTCGAAGCGGATCGGGAAGGACGTGCCGAAGCGGGCGCTGACCTCGGGTCCGAGCATGGCTTCGGGGTGCAGGACGCAGAGGAGCTGGAAGGGGATCTCGGCCTGTTGGCCCGGGTGTGTGCCGATGAGGACGCCCGCTTCGGGGGCGATGAGTTCGTAGCCGAGGGCGGTGTTGCGGGCCCCGGGGTTGAAGCCGAGTTCGCTCTGGGCCCAATGTCCGCCCCAGGGCGTGGAGTTGAAGTACGGCCGGGTGCGTACGGGGCGCCGGGCGAGGCCGGCGAGGGTGGCGCGCAGCCCTTCGCCGTCGATGTACGTGGGGCGGTCGTGGTCCTGTACGTCGAGCCAGCCGTCGACGCGGGCGGCGAGCGCGTCGCGGTGGCGGTCGAGGACGGGCCAGTCGATGTAGAAGAGACGCCTCGACCCGCCCGGCTCGGACGGCAGGCCGAGGTTGCGTCCGATGCCCGCGGCCATGGCCGCCTCGGCGTGGCGCTTGGGCAGGTCGGCGTACCAGAGCAGGTCGTGCGGGAGGAGCGAGGCGCCGGGTCCGTGGACGAGCATCAGTTCGCCCGCCGAGGGGCGCGGCGGAAGGGGCAGGTCGTCGAAGAGGTCGCGCAGGGGGTTCTCGGCGAGTCGGCAGTAGTAGGGGTCGTCGGTGGTGTCGGTGCGTTGGCGTACGGTCTCGGGCGGGGCGTGGTGGGCGCGCAGGTCGAGGGTGCGCACGGTCGTGCCGAGCGTGGCCAGTTCCTCGCCGAGCCGGCCGGCGAGGCGGTCCCAGTCGACCGTCGGCGGGCCTTCCACGGCGACGGTGGCCGGGCCTTGGGGCAGTCGTGCGGCGACGGCCCGCCAGCCGGTGGCGAGGACGGCCCCCGGTGCCGGGGCGTAGCGCGGGTCGAGCCGGTACACACGTTCTCCTTCGTGCGGCCGTACGTACGTGAACACATGCGGGGGCGGGGCTTCAGGGACGTACGAAAAGAACCGCGGTGGTCCCGAGGGCGGGGACATCGACCACCACCTGCCCTTCGTCGCCGGGGAGATGGGCGCCCACCGTGCCGAGGAAGTCCGCGTGGTGTGCGGCGGTGACCGGGAAGCGGGCGCGGACCGGGCAGGTCAGCGGCTCCTCGGCGAACGACTGGAGCCGCAGCAGGACCTGGCCGGGCCGGGGCGTGGTGGCGCCGACGAGGCGGACCCGCGGGTCGCCGATGTCGGCGAAGGCGTGCTGGCCGGGCGCGCCGTCCGAGACCCCCCTGGCTCGGACGGCGCGCAGGGGGCGGCTCCAGGCGGCGGCCGTGTGAGGACCGAGGCCGTCGGTGGTGGGGCCGCAGGCCAGGCTGTAGCGGTAGGTGAACGCGAAGCCCTGCCGGCTGGGGAAGTTGGTGTCCCAGATGTTGTTGTGGATCCAGGAGAAGAGGGTGGCGGGTTCGTCGTGGTCCATCGTCCTGGGGAACGGCGCGTACGGCAGGGCGATGTTGCCGAACTGCACGAGCGGCGCGTCCTGCGTGGACCAGGCGACCGCGAGGGTGTCGTCGCGCAGCGTCACCCAGCGCCGGACCGCCCGCATGTGCAGGGCGGAGCCGGGCACCACGGGCAGGCCGCTGCCGGTGGCGCCGCCGGATGCCTCCATGCGGACGACCGGGTCGTCGAAGGCGAAGGGGAACGCGAAGCAGGCGCTCTCCTTGCCGAGGCGGGCGTCCTTGTCGAGGTGGTTCTCGATGTCGAGGCGGGGCACGCCGTGCGGCAGGGTCAGTGTGGTGCGCAGCCGGTTGGCGCCCGCCGGGCGGGTCTCGTACGTGATCGACTCGGCGGTGGCGGTGGAGCGGCGGGCGATCAGCGCGGCGGGCGGGGCGACCGCGCGGACGCCGAGGTGTTCGAGCCGGTCCGTGGCGGTCGTACGGCTGGAGTTGTGGTTGAAGCCCCCGGCCGTGGTGTAGCTGTCGTGGACGTAGCCGTTGAAGCCCACGACGGCGCCCGGACGGACGAGTTCGCGGCCGGTCGCCTTGTCGACGACCGAGGCGACGCAGGCGTGTGCGAGGTCGACGCGGACGGCGAGATGCTCGTTCTCCAGGAGGGCCGGGTCGGGATGGGCCAGGGCTTCGGCGGCGGTCTCGGCGGGGTCCTCGCGTTCGGTGCCACCGGTCGGGTTCCAGCCGGTGGCGGCCTTCACGGTCACGGTCCGCCGCTCCGGGGCGGCTTCGGCGGCGGCGATGACGTCCAGGCGTACCGATCCGGCGGGCGGCACGTCGTCGACGCGGACGAGCAGGAAGCGTCCGGCGTCGCGGTGGTCGTCGTTGGTCTGCGGCCGCTCCTCGTGGACGAGCCGCCGCCCGTCGCGGGCGTCGCGCACGGTCACCGGATGGTGCGGCGGCACGGTGCTCTCCGGCAGGAAGACGCGTACGACGTCGGTGCGCGGCCAGGAGCAGGTGTTGACGGCGTGGTACGCCGCCGCCGCGTCCGGCGGGGCGGTGAGCCGCTGCCCGAGGCGGGCGCTCGCGCGGGCGAGGAGCGCGTTGCCGTCGTCGTGGGCGCGCAGGGCCTGGCCGTACTTCCAGTGCCACTGGTGCGCGCCGCTGTGGCCGCCCTCGTCGCCGTGGGTCCACGGGTCGCCGGCGCCCCAGGTGTGCTCGTCGAAGAGCGACACCGCTTCATAGACCCCGGCGGCGTCCCTGCTGTCGTCCTCGGCCCCCGTGGCGCCGAGGAGGGCGGCGAACGTGCCGATGGTCTGGGCGTCGGCGACCACGGACTGGGCGGTCCGGGCCAGGGACAGCGGATGTGCCCCCGACCCGACCCCGTCGACCCACCAGTCGGTCCAGTCGCCCTCGAAGGTGCGGATCTCGCCGCCGAGCCTGGCCTCGGCGTCGGTGAAGAAGTCCTCGTTGCGGGAGAGCCTGAGCCGGGGGAAGGCCCAGGTGTCGTTCCAGCGGCGGACGGTGTCGGCGATGACGCGCCGGGGCGGCGCGTTGTCGCCGAACTTGCCCTGGACGCGCAGGTGGAGGATGTCCCAGGGATAGGGCTCCCGCTTGACCTCGGTGCGGTCCATGGGCCAGCCGAAGATGCCCCCTTGGTAGGGGTACGGGTGGGTGGCGAGGGAGGTGAGGTAGGCGGGCAGCAGGTCGTCGACGTCGGCGTACCGCGTGTCGAAGCCGAGCAGCGGCCCTTCCATGTAGGCGAGGCCGTGCGGGGTGTCGGTGACCCACACGAGCACGCTGTTGCCGCTGGGCGCGCGCCAGCGGAAGAGGCGGGGCAGCTTCTCGCCGCCGACGAGGTGGGGCACGGAACGCCCGGCCCAGTTGTGCGCGACGGACAGGTACCTGACGCCTGCGGCGGCGAGCGCGTCGACGAGGCCGACGACCGCGCCGGGCACGTCGGTCTGCATGGCGGAGGTGAAGTCGACGCCGTGTTCGTCGCGTATGTCGTGGGCGAGGCGCAGGAGTTCGTGCAGCTCGTCCGTGGAACACGTCTCGGTGTGGAGGTTGAACGGCATCGCCGTCAGTTCGATGCGGCCCTCGCGGACCCTGCGTACGAACTCCTCCACCTGCTCGGCGGGGCGGGCCTTCGCCCACTGCTGGAAGGACCACAGCGACTCGACGCACCACCTGAACCGGGACTCGGCGGGCCAGTCGTCGGTGGCGCGGGTCAGCTCCAGGCAGGAGTCGAGGAAGGACAGGTGCTCGGCGAGGACGCGGCCCTGCGGGTCGGTGTAGCCGATGTCGAGGTGGGAGTGGTGGACGAGGTGCAGGGTCCAGCGGCGCTGCGGGGTCAGCTGTACGTCGACACCGTCCCGCCCTTCCAGGAGGCCGACGGTGACGCGGGTCGCCGTCTCGACGGCGGGCAGCAGGAGCCGCACGGAGCGGCCGGGCCCGGCGGCACGCTCGGCGCGCACGGCTGTGCCGGATTCCGTACGAACACTCAACTCGACCGGGAGATCCGCGCCGTTGACGGACTCGACGCGCAGGGACTGGAGCAGGGTGCCGTCCTCGGCGTGGCGCAGGAGGGGTTCCTCGGTGAGCCTGATGGGAGTGCCGTCCGCCAGGGTGCCTTCGGCGCTCACCACACTGGAGCGCAGGCTGTCGCGTATCCGGTCGTTGTCCCAGTCGGTGGTGCGGACCAGAGCCCGTGTCGTCATGCGGATCGCTCCCGGGAGGCGGTGGTGTGGTCGGGTCAGCGGGCGGACGCGGTGACGCCGCGCAGGAACAGGCCGCGGAACACCAGGAAGAGGACGAGGGTCGGCGCCGACACGATCAGGGCGCCGGCGAGGATGACGGGCGGTCCTGTCGTGGAGTAGGCGGTGTTGAGGGCGGTCAGGGCCGCCATGACGGGCTGGACCTCGGGGCTGCGGCTGAGGGTGATGCCGAGCAGCAGGTCGTTCCAGACGGCCGTGAACTGGAAGATGAAGGCCGCGCCGAGCCCGGCCCTCATCAGCGGGACGTGGACGCGCCAGAAGATCCGCCGGAAGGACGCGCCGTCGATCAGCGCCGCCTCCGTCAACTCCGGCGGCACCGTGGTCAGCTGGTTGCGGATCAGGAAGAACGCGAAGGGCACCGCCCACGCCGTGTACACGAGCATCAGGCCGAGCCTGGTGTCGTACAGGTCGGCGTCCGCGTAGAGGCCGAAGAGCGGCGCGAGGAACATCTGCAGCGGGAAGAGCGTGCCGGAGTAGATCAGCCAGAACCAGAACGCGGGCCTCGGGATCGGCAGCACGACGACGGCGAACGCCGCCATGGCCGCCACCAGGACCGCGAGCAGACCGCAGACCACGGAGTAGAGCAGCGAGGCCTGGAAGCTGTCGCCGATGCCGGCCGCGTCCCAGGCGGTCCTGACGTTCTCCCAGAGGTCGAAGCCCCGCACCGTCCATTCGGGCTTGCCCGCGTACTCGTCCGACGGTGTGAGGGCGTTGACGACCAGCAGATACAGCGGGACCAGCCAGAGCAGCACACATCCGGCGACGAGCACGTTGCGCACCGCGCGTCCCATCACACTCCCCCCTCTCAGCTGTTGGCCGTGCCCGTGTCGGGCATCTGGCGGCGCAGATACATCCAGGACGAGGCGACGACGATCACCGAGAGGACGAGCGCGATCGCCGAGCCGTAGCCCACGTGGAAGAGCCGGAACGCCTCCCGGTACATGCTCAGGGCGAGGGTCTCCGAGGAGCGCGAGGGGCCGCCCTTGGTGAGGACCCAGATCATGTCGAACGCCTTGAGGCTGTTCACGATGGCCATGCCCACCACCACGACGGTCACGGCGCGCAGTCCGGGCAGGGTGATGTGGCGGAACATCCGCCAGCCGCCCGCCCCGTCCAGTTCGGCGGCCTCGACGGTCTCGCGCGGGATGGCCCGCAGGCCGATCGCGAAGAGCACGACGTTCAGTCCGGTCGCCTGCCATGTACTGGCGACGATCATCGAGAGCGTGTTCTGCGGCCACTCCAGGAGCCAGGCCTGCGCCCAGCCGTCCAGGCCGATGCCGCGCAGCAACTGATTGACCGCGCCGTCGGAGGTCAGCATCGAGTTCCACAGGACGGCGGTGGCGGTGGCCGAGATCGCGTACGGCAGCACGATGATCAGCTGCACGACGCCGCCGAACCGCATGCGGTGGGTGGCGACGGCGATGAGCAGTCCGGCGAGGACGGGCAGGAGCAGCGTTCCGGCCACCCACATCACGGTGTTGAGCAGCGATCTGCCGAAGATGGGGTCGTCGGCGAGGCGCGCGTAGTTGTCGAGCCCGGTGAAGCTGCTGGTGAAGCCGTTGTCCTCGAAGAAGCTGCCGTAGACGCTGCGGAGGAACGGATAGACCAGCAGGACGCCGACGAAGGCGAAGGCGGGCAGCGCCCAGGGCACGCCGGCGAGGGGGCCGCCGAGCCTGCCGCCGCCCGCCTTCGCGGCCTGGTGCGGGGTGCGGGTGGGCACCCGGCGTCGTACGCGCACGGCCTTCGCGGTGCCGTGCGCGGGGGTGGCGGTGCCGGTCATGTCTCCTCCGCCTCCCGCCACACCTGCCACGCGTCGTCCGCGCGGTCCTGCATGGTGCGCAGCGTCTTCCGGTACGAGGAGGGGTTCAGGAGGAAACCGGCGAGGTCGTCGACGGTCGCCTCGACCAACTCGGGCGGGCCCTGCTCCCAGAAGCGGTTGAGCAGCCACAGCTTGTCGCCGCGTACCTTCTTGGCGAGGGAGCCGATGAGGGGGTTCGCGGCCTCGACCCGCGGATTGGGGCAGCCGTCCTGGAGGGTGTGCGAGAAGGCCCTCATGACGGCGGGGTGCAGCCAGGAGCGGGTGGCCTCCAGCGCCTCCGCGCGGTCGGGGCCCTTCACGGTGGCGACGAGGGCGCTGGACTCGAAGATGACGCTGGGGCGGGCCTTCGGGTCGGCCATGGGGAGCACGAACGCGCCGAGGTTCTCGCCCGGCCTGCCGCCCGCGCCCGCGAGGGTGGAGCCGAGCCAGGTGCCGCAGGGCACCATGCCGACCTTGCCGTGCAGCATGGCGGAGGCGGCGTCGGTGTGGTTCATGTCCATGGGCGTGAACCAGTCCTTGTCGAAGAAGGACGCGAGGGTGCGCAGGGCGCGTTCGGCGCGCGGGTCGGTGTACCGCTCGCGGCCGTTCATCAAGCCGTCGTAGAACGCGGGGTCCTGGCGGCTGAGGACCTCCTGGAACCAGATGAAGGAGGGCCAGCGTTCGTGGGCCGTGCCGTGCAGCGGGGTGATGCCGGCCTTCTTCAGGCGTGCGCAGGCGGCGAGGAAGTCGTCCCAGGTCCGGGGGGTTTTCAGACGGTGCTCGCGGAAGACCTCGGGGTTGTGGAAGAGGACCCAGTACGCGAGGTTCATCGGCAGTCCGTAGACGCGCCGCCGGTAGGTGAACGCGTCGCGCAGGGAGGCGTCGACCCAGCCCTTGCCGACGGCGCTGTCCCACTGCCGGGTCAGGTCCTCGATGCCGCCGGTGCGGGCGAGGTCCTGGAGGCGGTAGCCCGACCAGTACTTGAGCATGTCCGGCGTCTTGCTGGTCCGCAGCGAGGACTTCACGATCTGCTCGAACGACTCCAGGGACGGGTTGACCTCGGGGACGAGGCGCGGCGCATACACGGACTTCATGGCCGCGCCCGCGGCGGCCATCGGCTTCTCCCATGCCGCGCTGTCGCCGAGGACGGCGACCTTGCCCGGGGGCTGCCCTTTCGCGGTGCCGCAGGCGGTGGCGAGGGCTCCGGTCGCGGCGGCCAGGAGGACGGTGCGGCGTTCGAGTGACGCTCTGGGCGCCCTCGTTCCCGGGTGACGACTACCTGACATGGATGACTCCCTCAGGTGTGCCTCGTCCCGTTGTTAGCGTTAACACGGGCGTCATGGAGCTTCACCGCGGGCGCACCGGATGTCAATGGGTCGCGAGCCGCTTACGTCGCCAACTCCCGTGCGCGGTACGGGGATTCGCCGCCGCGCAGGTACGCGTCGCGCAGCCGCTCGCCGTATTGGAACCCGCACCGGGGCGGGTACGTCCAGGGGCGGACGCCGCTCTGGACGGCGACGGTCGGCCCGACCGGCCGCGGGGCCTCGCCCGGGGCGCCGGTCCGGGTCATCCCGTCGTCCCCTCTTGTCACCCAGGTGCCAAACGCCCTCACCCGGACGCGCATCCCCACACATAGTGAACGGTCCAGACGTGAACTACGTTGCCCGACACCCCGGAAACCCCCACCGTCCATCGCCCCGAGGAGAACGCCCATGCGGATGCCCGCAGAGCATCGCACCGTCGCGGCCCTCGCCGCCGTCACCGCGGTCGCCACGCTCGGCCTCGCCGGACCGGCCGCCGCCGACGCCGGCACCGACGCCACGGAGCCGCTGCGCTATGTCGCTCTCGGCGACAGCTACAGTGCCGGATCGGGTGTGCTGCCGCTCGATCCGAAGGCGCCACTCCTGTGCGCCCGCACGTCGAAGAACTACCCGCACCTGCTCGCCGCCTCCCTCGGCGCGAAGCTGACGGACGTGACCTGCGGCGGCGCGCAGACGAAGGACTTCACCGCGGCGCAGTACCCGGGCGTCGGCCCGCAGTTCGACGCGCTGAAGAGCGACACGGAGCTGGTGACGCTCACCATCGGCGGCAACGACAACAACACGTTCATCAACGCGATCCTCGCGTGCGGCAGCGCCGGCATCTTCTCGGGCGGCAAGGGCAGCCCCTGCAAGGACAAGCACGGCGACACCTTCAAGGAGCAGATCGAGTCCAAGACGTATCCGGCGATCAAGGCCTCCCTGAACCAGATCAAGGCGAGATCACCGAAGGCGAAGGTCGCCATCCTCGGCTACCCCTGGATCACCCCGGCGAAGGCCGTCCCCGGCTGCTTCGCCAAGATGCCCATCGCGGAAGGCGACGTCCCCTACCTCCGCGATCTGCAGACCCACTTGAACGGCGCCGCGCAGCGCGCCGCGGCGGAGACCGGCACGGCGTTCGTCGACATGGCCGCCGCCTCCGACGCGCACGACGCCTGCCGCCCGGCGAACCAGCGGTGGATCGAGCCCGTACTGTTCGGCACGAACTTCGTCCCGGTGCACCCGAACGCCGCGGGCGAGGCCGGAATGGCCGAGCAGACGGCGAAGGCGCTGAAACTCTCCTGACGGAACCCGGCCCGCAAAAGTGAACCACCCACGCGCGGGGCGGTGGCGGAGGGCTGCGATCCTGGTCCGGTGACCGGAACCACGTGGCCCACCAGCAAGAACCGCTCCGCGCGGACCCTACGAGCCGGTGCCGGCGGCGCGCTGCTCCTCGCTCTCCTCGGCTCCTCCCTCGCCGCCTGCTCCTCCGGTTCCGGGGACGCCGTCCGGCGCCCGCCCGTCGACGCCGCCTTCGACTATCAGCTGGGCGGCGCCTACCGGCCCCCGTCGAAGGTGCGAGCCGTCTCCCGCGACCGCGGCGCCGATCCCGCCCCCGGCCTCTACAACATCTGTTACGTCAACGCCTTCCAGGCCCAGCCCGGCAAGGACGCCGCGCGCTGGTGGCAGCGCGAGCACCCCGATCTGCTGCTGCGCGACGAGGGCGGGCGGACGGTCGTCGACGAGGACTGGAAGGAGCCGCTCCTCGACATCTCCACCCGGGAGAAGCGCGCCGCGCTCCTCGATGTCGTCGGCGAGTGGATCGACGGCTGCGCCGAGGCCGGCTTCGACGCGGTGGAGCCGGACAATCTCGACTCCTACGAGCGCTCCGACGGCCTGCTCACCGCCGACGACGCGGCGGCCTTCGCCCGCCTGCTCGCCCGGCGGGCCCACGACGGGGGCCTGGCCATCGCCCAGAAGAACACCACCGATCTGCTGGAGCGGCGCCGCACCATCGGCTTCGACTTCGCCGTGACCGAGGAGTGCGCCCGCTACAAGGAGTGCCCCGATTTCGCGGCGGCGTACGACGGGAGGGTCTTCGACATCGAGTACGAGACCAAGGACTTCGACGCCGCCTGCCGCTCCTGGGGCAAGAAGCTGTCGGTGACCTTGCGCGACCGCGACGTCCGGCCCGTGGGTGAGGACGGGTACGTGTACCGGCGCTGCTAGCGCGCGCTTGGGGCGGCGTCTGGAAGAACTCGTCGAGCAGTCGGTAGAAGGCCAGCCGGCTCTCTTCGACAACGACCGCCCTTCCGGCCGCCCCGGTCCCGGTTCCGGTTCCGGTTCCGGTCGCGGTTCCGGGACCCTGGACGGTCGAAGGGGCAGTCCGCCGACGGCAGTTCGTGCAGGGCCCTGGCGACGTCCGCGAGTGCCTCGGCCACGGCGAAGCGGCTCTCCTCGGGCCACCGCTCGACGGCCGGTCTGCCCGGCACGGCACGGCCTCGGTCACCAGCCAGGCCGTCTCCCTGTCGGCGTCCCGCTCGACGACGCGCGGCACGGGGATGCCCCGCCCCGAGAGCCAGGCGAGGCGGTCGGCCTCGCCGGACAGGTCGAAGGGCGAGCCCTCGTACGTGACCGGGGCGACCTTGACGTACGGGTCGGGACCGGCACCGCCCGGGTCGGTGAGGCGGTGCACCTCGGCGCAGATCACTGTCCATGATCCGCGTCATGGCAGCCGGGCGGCCCCCGCCCTCCACTGGATTTACGGAAGGCTCAGCTCTCCCCCTCCGGCGGCGGAGGCGGCTTCGGTGCGCCGCGTGGCGGTGCGATCTTGTCGTATGTCGACTTGGCGTATGTCGACTTGGCGTATGTCGAAGAGGGACCGCTCGCCGGGGCCGGAGCCATGGCCTCGTCCGCCGGAAGCAGCGCGTCGCGGTGGGCGCCGGGGTCCCAGCCGGTCTCCACGACCCGCTTCTGGAAGACGACCGCGCCGAGCAGGACGGCCGCTCCGATCAGCAGCATGAGGACGACGCCGCCGGCCTCGCCCGCCTTGGCGGCGTACCCGATGAGCGTGCCGAACCAGCCGAAGTCGGCGTCGCCGAACGTGGTGTTCTCCTCGCCGAAGGCACCGAGGACCTTCAGGAGCAGCGCCGGCAGGAAGGTGATGAGGACGCCGTTGACGAAGGCGCCGAGGGCCGCGCCGCGGCGGCCGCCGGTGGCATTGCCGTAGACGCCGGCCGCGCCACCGGTGAAGAAGTGCGGGACCAGGCCCGGCAGGACGAGGGCGAGTCCGAAGGCGGGGTGGAAGACCCAGGTGAGCAGGCCGAGGCTGACGAGGCCGCCGACGAAGCTGGAGATGAAGCCGATGAGCACGGCGTTCTCGGCGTAGGGGAAGACGATCGGCGCGTCGAGCGAGGGCACCGCCCCGGGCACCAGCTTCCGCGCGATGCCCTGGAAGGCCGGGACGAGTTCGCCGAGGATCGTGCGGACGCCGAAGAGGATCACGGCGACCGCGATGCCGAACTGCAGGCCCTGCATCACGGACTGCATGACGTAGTCGCCGACGCCGCTCGCGCCCGCCGCGCCGTCCTCGCCGAAGGCCTTGAACGCGGCCTCCTTGCCGGCCTTGGCGAGGAAGACGAGGGACATGATGAGGTGGATGAGGACCATGGACAGGGCGGTCGCCACCATCGAGTCGCGCAGGAAGCGGAGCCCTTCGGGGAGGTTCATCTCCTCGGTGGAGCGGCTGCGGCGGCCCACCAGCCGGCCCGTGGCGCCCGCCGCGATGTACCCGGCCGTGCCGAAGTGGCCGATCGCCACGCTGTCGTTGCCGGTGACGCGCTTGGTCCAGGGGTGCGCGAAGGCGGGCATCGCCACCAGCAGGATGCCGAGCAGGACGCCGCCGACGACGACCACGACCCATGAGGTCTGGCCGCCGATGGCGAGGACCATCGTCAGCAGGGTGGCCATGAAGAGCATGTGGTGGCCGGTCAGGAAGACGTAGCGCAGGGGTGTGAAGCGGGCGAGGAGCAGGCTGACGGCGAAGCCGAGGATCATCAGCCAGGCGACGCGGGCGCCGTACTGCTCCTGGGCGATGCCGACGATCGCCTCGTTGGTGGGGATCACGCCGTGCGCGCCGGTGGCGCCCTGGATCATCTCGCCGAGCGGGGCGAGGGCGCCGACGACGAGCCTGGCGCCCGCCCCGATCAGCAGGAAGCCGAGCGTCGCCTTGATGGCGCCGCCGACGATCTGCCCCACCGGTTTCCGGAGCGCGATCAGGCCGGCCGCGGTGATGAGGCCGATCAGGTAGGCCGGTTGGCTGAGGATTTCGTCGACGAGGAACTCGGCGATCGACACGAGCCGGTCCATGGTGGGTTCTCCTTGCCCGGGTCGTCAGACGTCGTACGTGTCGCGCAGGACGCGGTCGGCCTCCGCCGCGCTGGTGAAGTCCTCGACGACCTTCACCGGGACGCCGACGCCGCCGAGCGTCCTCGCGATCTCCCGCGAGGTGAGGATGGCGACGGCCTCGTTCGCCCTGCCCTTGGCCGAGATGGTGTCGGTCGCCTCGACGGTGACGTATCCGCTCCAGCCCCAGCGGTCCAGGACGCCTTCGAGGGTCTGTTTGAGGAAGAGGCTCGTGCCGACGCCGTTGCCGCACACCGTCAGGATCTTGTGCGGGTCGCCGGTGTCGCGTGCCGCCGCGAGGCGCGGGGGCGCGTCCTGCGGGGGCGCGTCCAGCGGGGGCGCGTCCAGCGGGCCGCCGGTCAGGAGGGCGTGCACGGCGTGCGGAGTGGGCGCCTCGCGCAGGGCGCGCGCTGTGTCAGGGTCGGCGAGCAGCCGGGCGAGCGCGCCCATCGCCGCGGTGTGTGCGGAGGCGTCCTTCGCGGCGAGGCCGACGACCAGTTCGACGGGGTCGTTGGCCTCGTGGCCGAACTCCACGGGTGTGGCGAGCCGCACCCAGGACATGCCGGTAGCGAGGACGGCGGGCGAGGGCCTGGCGTGCGCGAAGGCGAGGCCTGGCGCGATGACGATGTAGGGCCCGTTCTCTTCGACGTTCTCGATCATCTCGGCGGTGTACGCGTCCGTGGCGGCGCCCGTCGCGACCATCAGGTCACCGGCGCGCCGGACGGCTTCGCGCCAGTCGGCCGCCGGGGCGTCGAGGAGGACGGCTTCCACGGGGAGGATCTCGTTCAGCGCTGCCATGCGCATGATTCTCGCCGACGCGGACTGGCGATGCTCAGCCCGTCACGTCCACGACCTTCCAACGCTGGCTGGCGCCGGAGTTCGGTGTCCACGTCGTCACGGCGGCCCCGTCGTGCGTGGCCTGACCGCCTACCTCGAGGAGCCGTCCGGTGGCGGCGTTGAGGAGGGTCCACGTGCCGTCGCCACAGCTTCGCCGGTTCCAAAGGGGGCGAACCGATCCGCCTCGGCGTCAGCCCGCGGGCACTGTCCAGCGCCTGCGCCGTCGTGGAGTGGTGCTCTGGCGGAACGAGAAGCCGGTGACCGTGATGTCGCTGGAGCCTCTGAAGACGAACCCTCGCTCACCGCGGAGCACCGCGCCGCCGCGGGACACGGAGGTGATGGTGATGGGTGCGTCCCGCGTGCCGTTCTCGCCCGAGACGCTGATGGAGGCGCCGGGCGCGGCGCTGTTGATCGCTCTCTGGAGGTCGTTCAGGGAGCTGACCGTGGTGGGCGCCCCGGCCTCGGCCGCGCTCGCCGCGTGCTGCGGGGCACCGAGCGGTACGGCGGCGAGCGCCGCTCCGAGGGCGGTGCCGGTGAGGAACGTACGGCGTTGCATGGATGCGTCCGGGGTTTCGGGGGACGCTGCTTCAGGAGTCGGCCCGGCTGTTCAGGAACAGCTCGATGACGGGCACGAGGGTGTCGGGGCGCTGGACGGGGAGTTGGAGGGTGAGTGTTCCGGCGGGCCGTCCGCCCATCTCGGTGTTGAGCGCGGGCCGGCCGGGGGCTATCTCGACGCGGGTGATCTCGGACGCGTCGTTCAGGAGCTGGGCGTGGCGCACCCGGCCCGCGAGTCCCGGCAGGTGCAGATGGGCGCAGCGGCCAGGCGATCAGTTGGACGTAGAGCCGGTCGCCGCGAAGTGGCCGCCGACCGCCGCTTCCCGCACGACGTCAGGGTCCCGGGCGCCTACCGGTCACGCGTGGGCCTGCTGGGGCTCGGGCACATCGGCCGGCTCCTCGCGGACCACCTCGGCCGCTTCGACGTGGAGGTCCTCGCCACGGACCCCCTGAGCCGGTGGCACTCGGCCCCGAGGGCGCCGGCCAGGTGGGGTGTCAGGACGACGTTGGGGAGCGTGAAGAGCGGTGAGTCGCGGGCCGGAGGCTCGGGATGCGTCACATCGAGTACAGCGGTGAGGTCGGCTCTGGCGCGCAGGACCTCCGCCAGCGCCCCCTCGTCGATGAGCGCGCCCCGCGCCGTGTTGACCAGCGTCGCGCCCGGCGTCAGGGAGTTCAGGAGGCGCGCGCCGACCGCGCCCCGGGTCTCGGGCAGCAGCGGTGCGTGCAGACCGACCACGTTCGAGGTGGCGAAGAGGCCCGACGGACCGGAGCCGTGCGGCCGGTTCAGCCCCGCACCGCCCGTACGTACGCCTCGATCGCCGGGCGCGGCGCGCGGTCGAGCAGGGTGCGCAGGTCGTTGTGGGCGATGGACGTGCCGTCCAGGAAGCCGCCGGTGATCGCCGAGTACGTGCTCAGGAGCATCGGCACCTGGAAGGGCAGGGCCTGGCCCGCCTCGGTGAGGGCGGCGCGGGTCGCGGCGAGGGAGCCCGGTTCGTACGAGCCGCCGAGCGCGGCGGCCAGATCGGCGCCGCCGATGGCCTGTTCGCCGACCAGTTCGTAGGTGCGGCCCGCGTGCGCGGCGGGTGCGGTCGCCACGCGGACGGCCACCTCCGCGAGGTCCTCGCGGGCCACCGCCGCCAGGCGGCCGGTGCCCAGCGGCGCGGCGATCGTCCCGTCGGGGCCCGGCGCGGCGACCGCGGCGAGGAACTCCGCGTACAGGCCGTTGCGCAGCACCGTCCACTCCAGCGCTGAGGCGCGGAGTCTGCGTTCGGTCCAGCGGTGGGCCAGGGCGTATGTGAGGTGGTCGCCGTCGCCGCTGAGGCTGGTGTAGACGAGGTGGCGCACGCCCGCCTTCTCCGCGGCCGATATCGCGGCGTCGTGGCGGGCGATGACGACGTCGTCCTCGGCGGCGCCCGCGGAGATCATCAGGAGGGTGTCGACTCCGGTGAAGTCCAGCGAGACCGGGTCGTCGAAGTCGACGCGGCGCTCGCCGGGCCCCGGGCCGCGGGTGCCGAGGACGACGTCGTCACGGTCGGCGAGGCGGGCGGTGACGAGCTTGCCGAGGGCGCCCGTGGCACCGGTGATCATGAGCATGGGATGGTTCCCCCGTTGTGAGTGGTTCGTCTCCGTGACGCCGCTGAGCAGCGGCTGCGGAACCATCATCAGCGGCGGCGAGCACGCCGCGTAAGGAGGCACTTGAATGTCGGCAGGGCACACCGCGGTAACCACCCCCGCGGCCGGGGAGCCGGTGATCAGCTGCGAGACGCCGCAGGACGAGTGCGGGGTCAGGGACGTCCTCGACCGGCTGGGCGACAAGTGGTCGGTGTACGTGGTGGTCGAACTCGCCTCGGGTGTCCTACGGTTCAAGGAGTTGCAGCGCAGGATCCACGGCGACATCTCGCAGCGGATGCTGACCGTCACCGTGCGCCGCCTGGAGCGCGACGGTCTGGTGAAGCGGACGGTGTATCCGACGATCCCGCCCCAGGTGGAGTACGAGTTGACCGAGATGGGCCACAGCCTCACGCACCTCGTCAAGGCGCTCGCCGACTGGTCGATCGGCCACCGGCCCGCCATCGCCGCCGCCCGCGCCTCCTACGACGCGGTGCGGCGGCAGCCCTGACGGCGCCGGAACGGGCCTGAACGACCGAGCGGGCCGGTCGGAGCCGCCCCCTCAAGGGGTGCTCCGACCGGCCCGCTCAGCGGGAACCGCGGTGTCACCTGCCGACGGGCTGGAGCTCCCGGTCGGTCTCGGCGTCGGGCGTGACCGTGTCGCCGAGGAGCTTGTGCAGCTTCTCGCCCTCCACGTCCACGTTCGGCAGCGCCTTGTCGAGCCAGCGCGGCAGCCACCACGCGGACTTGCCGAGAAGCGCGAGCACGGCGGGAACGATCGCCATGCGGACGACGAACGCGTCGAAGAGGACGGCGACGGCCAGACCGAAGCCCATCATCTTGATCATGTCGTCGTTCTCCATGATGAAGCCGGAGAAGACGCTGATCATGATGACCGCGGCCGCGGCCACGACCCGCCCGCCGTGGGTGAAGCCGGTCACGACCGACTCGCCGGGGCGCGCCCCGTGGACGTACGCCTCGCGCATCCGCGTCACGAGGAAGACCTCGTAGTCCATCGCGAGGCCGAAGACCACGCCGATCATGAAGATCGGCATCATGCTCATGATCGGACCCGGCTGGTCGACGCCCACGATGTCCGCGAGCCAGCCCCACTGGAAGACGGCGACGACGGCGCCGAGCGCGGCGGCCACCGAGAGCAGGAAGCCGAGCGCCGCCTTGAGCGGAACCAGGATCGAGCGGAAGACCAGCATCAGCAGGAGGAACGCCAGCCCGACGACCAGGCCCAGGTAGGGCAGGAGCGCGTCGTCCAGGGTCTGCGAGAAGTCGATGGTCATCGCGGTCTGACCGGTGACCAGGACCTCGGAGCCGGTGTCGGACCCGATGTCCTGCGCACTGGAGCGGATCGACTTGACCAGCTCCTCGGTCTTGTGGTCGCTCGGCCCGGTCTCCGGGACGACGCTCAGGATCGCGGTGTCGTCGGCCTTGTTGGGCGTGGGAGGCGTCACGGCGACGACGCCGTCGACCTTGGCGAGTTCCTCGCCGACGGTCTTGGCGGCGCCCGCCACCTCGGAGTCCTTGCTGACCGTGACCATCAGGGGGCCGTTGAAGCCCGCGCCGAAGGACTCCGACAGCATGTCGTACGCCTTGCGCTGGGTGGTGTCCGGCGCCGAGGTGCCCTCGTCGGGCAGGCCGAGTTCGAGGCTGGTGGCCGGGACGGCGATCACACCGAGGCCGACGACCGCGACGAGCAGGACGGCGAGCGGGCGGCGCAGCACGAAGCGCGCCCAGCGGGTGCCCAGCTTCGGCTTGGCGTTCGGGTCCAGGAGCTCGCTCGCGGACTTCTTGCGGTCCTTGCGGCGCAGCACCTTGCGGCCCGCGAAGCCGAGCAGCGCGGGGATCATGGTGAGCGCGATGAGGACGGCGACCACCACGGTGCCGGCTGCGGCCAGGCCCATCTTGGTGAGGATCGGGATGTTGACGACCGCGAGGCCGGAGAGGGCGACGACGACGGTGAGTCCGGCGAACACCACGGCGGAGCCCGCGGTTCCGGTGGCCCGGCCCGCCGCGTCCTCCGGCGTGCGGCCCTCGGCTATCTCGGCCCGGAAGCGGGAGACGATGAACAGGGCGTAGTCGATGCCGACTGCGAGGCCGATCATCATCGCCAGCGTGGAGGTCGTGGCGGAGAGGTCCAGGACACTGCCGAGCGCAGCAATGCCCAGGGTGCCGATGCCGACGCCGATGATGGCGGTGAGCAGCGGCATGCCCGCGGCGACCAGCGAGCCGAAGGTGAGGATCAGGACGACCGCGGAGATGGCGATGCCAATGAGTTCGGCGCTGCCGCCCATCTCCTGCTCGGCCATGACGGCGTCGCCGCCGGTCTCGACGGTCAGACCCGCCTCACGGGTCTGGTCGGTGGCCTTGGTCAGGGCGTCACGCGATTTGTCCGTGAGTTCGGTGGCGACCACCTTGTACGTCACCGAGGCGTACGCCGTGGTGCCGTCCTTGCTGACGGTCTTCGCCTTGTACGGGTCGTCGACGCCCGCGACCTGCGAGCCCTTGCCGATGGCCGCGACCATCTTCTCGACCTCGGCCTTGGGCTCGGCCGAGGTGATCTTCTGACCCTCGGGGGCCCGTATGACGACGCGGGCGCTCGCGCCGTCGGCGCTGGCGGCCGGGAAGCGCTTCTCCAGCAGGTCGAACGCCTTCTGCGACTCCGTTCCCGGCATCGAGAACGAGTCGGCGGGCGGGGCGGGGGCGGTCGAGGCCGCGACGCCCGCACCGACGAGCAGAGCCACCCAGAGCAGTGCCACATAGCGGCGCCGCCGGAAGGCGAGGCGACCTAGTTTGTACAGGAACGTAGCCACGGCGAAGGGGACTCCCGTCGGGTTGGGCAGGCAGGGGAAGACCCTCCGTCCGTGCGAATCGGCGCACGTCAGGGGGTCCAGCAGGATGCCTCTCCATCCTCACCGCCGATGAGGGGGCAAGAGTCCGACTGCGAGCCGGACTATCGGCCCACGGTCGGTGTACTGCGCTTGGTGGAGTGTCATCCCCTGGGAGGAGAGCCGATCACCTCGTCTCGTTCACAGGGTGCAGTCACGTGTCAACGCTTTCTTCGTCATTGGCGCGGAACTATCGCCTCCTCTTCACGGCGCACCTGCACGATGTCCCGGTTTGTTCGTCGGCTCCGGCCCGGTCGGCCCGCCGAGGATGTACGCGGGGGATGCGTGTAGCCGACTTCTCCGCCACGCGAATGGCCAATTCCAGCCGTTGGCCCTTCGCCGGCGGAGAGCGGGACGCCTCGGGTCAGTCCGCGGATCAGTCCGCGGATCAGTCCGCGATTCTCAGCGGACGGAAGAAGTCGCGCAGCTCGCGTGCGACCTGCTCGGGCTCCTCGTGCGCCATGAAGTGCCCGCCGTTGCGCGGCGTGCTCCAGTGGCGCAGATCGGTGAAGACGCGCTCGGCGAGGCTCTTCGGGTAGTGCGCGAAGGCCGGTTCATGGCTGAGGGTGACGGCGCCGGGGACGGTGATGGGCGGCACCGGCCTGTTGTGCCGTACGTAGTCGTAGTACTGCCGGAAGGACGAACCGATGCTGCCGGTGGCCCAGTAGAGGGTGGCGACGGTCAGCAGGGTGTCCTTGTCCCAGCGGGATTCGAGGTCGCCGTCGCAGTCGCTCCAGTCGCGGTACTTGTCGACGATCCAGGCGAGCAGGCCGGCCGGGGAGTCCCGCAGCGCGGCGGCGATCGTGTCGGGCCGGGTGCACATGATCTCGCTGTAGCCCTGGTCGCCGGTGTCGTACGCGTCCAGGTGATCGAGGTAGGCCTGTTCCTCGGCGGTCGGCGGACGCGCGTCGAAGTCGGCGGAGACCACCGCGGAGGTGATGTGCACGCCGGTGACCTCCTCGGGGAAGCGGGCGCCGAGCCACTGCGTCACGCCGCCCCCGATGTCACCGCCGAAAGCGCCGAATCGCCGGTAGCCGAGGGTCCGGGTCATCAGCGCGTGCCAGATTCCGGCGACACCCTCGCGGGTGAACGGCCCCTCGGGCAGTCCGGAGTGGAGGAAGCCGGGCAGCGAGGGCACCACCACGTCGAAGGCGTCGGCGGGGTCGCCGCCGTGGGCGCCGGGGTCGGCGAGCCGCCGGGCGAGCTCCAGCATCTCGACGTAGCTGCTCGGCCAGCCGTGGCTGAGGATCAGGGGCAGCGGCGCGGGGGCGCCGTCGGGCCGCGCGCCGCGCAGATGCACGAAGTGGACGGACGCGCCCGCGACTTCGGCGACGCGGTGCGGGAAGGCGTTGAGCGCGGCCTCGGCGGCGCGCCAGTCGAAACCGTCCGCCCAGTGGGCGACGAGGCCGCGCAGGTAGTCGGGGTCGGTGCCCGCCGCCCAGTACGTCGGGTCGGTGGCCGTGGTGAAGAGGGTGCGCCGAAGGCGCGTGCGCAGGTCGTCCAGGACGTCGTCGGGGACGGAGACCTGGAAGTCACGGGCGGAGGCCTGCGAGGACGCGGCCTGCGAGGGCGTGGTGTTCACGGGTGTTTCGGTTCCTTCGCTCAGGAGGGGTGCGATCGCGGTGGGCGGGCGCTCCTGGGCGGCGGCGTCTGTCGGCGGCGTCCGTCGTGGTGCGGAAGGGACGGACGTCAGACGCGGACTGCGGTCAGGAGGGCCCGGGCGGAGTGCTGCGGGGCAGAGTGCTGCGTGGTCATCGGGCTCACCTCCTGGGGCTCTCGGATCGTGCGTGTGTACGTGCTCGCGTGCCACGCCTCGCGGGGCGCGCGCGTCGTCGGCGACTATACACACGTACTGGCCTACGCCACCCGGGAGTTGACGCGCGCGGTCGGTGGTCCATGGCCCGGGCGGCCACTCCCCCACCACACTGGACCCATGAACACCGAACAGACCGATGCCTACCTGCGGCGCATCGGCGCCGCACGCCCCACCGCCC
Organism: Streptomyces sp. NPDC003032; assembly: GCF_053591415.1. Lineage (NCBI taxonomy): Bacteria > Bacillati > Actinomycetota > Actinomycetes > Kitasatosporales > Streptomycetaceae > Streptomyces > Streptomyces sp. NPDC003032. Next base: position 171,785 of record NZ_JBSFTT010000018.1, read on the forward strand.
CCACCGCCCAGGCCCTGCGCGAGCTGCACCTCGCACACCTGCGCAGCGTCCCCTTCGAGAACCTCTCGGTCCACCTCGGCGAGGAGATCGAGCTGACCGCCGAGGCACTGGTGGCGAAGGTCGTGCAGGCCCGCCGCGGCGGCTTCTGCTACGAGCTCAACGGCGCCTTCGGCGCCCTCCTGACGGCCCTCGGCTTCGACGTCACGCTGGTGCAGGCCCGGGTCTACGACGACACGGGGCGGCTCGGCATCCCCTTCGACCACCTGGCCCTGCGCGTCCGCACACAAGGCGGTGGGGACTGGCTCGCGGACATCGGCTTCGGCGCCCACAGCCATCTGCCGCTCGCGTTCGGCGAGCGGGGCGAGCAGGCCGACCCCGGCGGCACGTTCCGCCTCGTGGAGAGCGCCGAGGGCGATCTGGAGGTCCTCAAGGACGGCAAGCCGCAGTACCTGATCGACCCGCGTCCGCGCGTCCTGGGGGACTTCAAGAGCGGCGCCTGGTACCACCGCACCTCGCCGGACTCCCACTTCACCCGGTCCCTGGTCTGCTCGATCATCACCGGGGACGGCCGGATCACCCTCAGCGGCCGCACGCTCACCACGACCCTCGACGGCGAGCGGGAGATCACCGAGCTGGCCACGGAGGCGGAGGTGCTCGCGACGTACGAGCGGCACTTCGGCATCCGTCTGGAGCGGGAGCCGAGCATGCGGTAAATCGCGAATCCACGAAACCGCGAAACCGCGTCACCGTCTGGCGATGAGTTCCGGGCGGTGCGACGGTCCCCATAGAGAGAGCCGCAGACGTAGAGAGAGCCGCAGACGCGACAGGAGAGTGAGTGTCATGCCCCGGATCACCCCCAACCTCTGGTTCGACACGCAGGGCAAGGAGGCCGCGGAGTTCTACGTCTCGGTCTTCCCGAACTCGAAGATCGAGAACGTCTCGTACTACGGGGAGAACGCCCCGCGCCCGGCAGGCACCGTGCTGACGGTGGACTTCGTGCTGGACGGCAAGCCGTTCACGGCGATCAACGGCGGTCCGGAGTTCACCTTCGACGAGGCCGTCTCATTCCTGATCGACTGCGCCGACCAGGAGGAGGTCGACCACTACTGGACGAAGCTCTCCGAGGACGGCGGCTCGGAGGGGCCCTGTGGATGGGTCAAGGACAAGTACGGCCTGTCCTGGCAGGTCGTACCCGCCATCCTCGGCGAGCTGATGACCGGCCCGGACGCGGAGCGCGCCCAGCGCGCCATGCAGGCGATGCTCGGCATGAAGAAGCTCGACGTGGCCGCGCTCCAGGCGGCGGCCGACGGCAAGGCGTAGAGACCGGGGCGGGGGCGAAGTGGCACACGGCCGCGGCGGGTGATTGGCCCAGCCGCGGCCGTCACCGGCTGAATACCGTCGACGCATCCGACCAGGGCCGGCCATCAGGCCGCCGACTCCGGGAGCGTCGTGCCGACTCGTATCCTTCCGCCGCCGGGGGCGCCGCGCGTCCTCGCCGCCGCGCAGCTGAGCAACTCCGTCGGTGACGGCGCGTACTACGCGTCGTCGGCGCTGTATTTCACCCGGGTCGTCGGCCTCTCCCCCACGCAGATCGGGCTCGGCCTGACGGTGGCGTGGGCGATCGGCTCGGTGGCCGGGGTGCCGCTGGGCGCGCTCGCCGACCGGCGGGGGCCGCGCGGTACGTCGGTGTTGCTCGCCCTGGCCACCGGGGCGGCCGTCGGGTCGTTCCTCTTCGTCCGCTCCTTCCCGCTCTTTCTCGTGGCGGCTGTCGTCTACGCCGTCGCCCAGTGCGGTCTGGCCGCGGCCCGGCAGGCGCTGCTCGCGGGGCTCGTGCCGCCGGCGGAGCGCACGGGCGTGCTGGCCCGCCTCCAGTCGACGCTCAACGCCGGTCTCGCGGCCGGTGCCGCGATCGGCGGTCTGGCGCTGCGGTACGACACCGCCGAGGCCTACTGCGCGGTGTTCGCGCTGGACGCGGTGAGCTTCCTGCTCTGCGCGGCCTTGCTGCTGCGGCTGCCGGTGGTGGCCGGGGCGGCGGCGGTGACGGGGGCGGCGGCGCGTGGCGGTGGCGGTGGCGGTGGCGGGCCGAGGCTCGTGGTGCTCCGCGACCGCCCCTACGCGGTGGTGACGCTCCTCAACACGGTGCTGCTGCTGCGGATGCCGCTGCTCAGTCTCGCGATCCCGCTGTGGACGGTGGAGCGCACCGACGCCCCGGGCTGGCTGGTGTCGGCGCTGTTCGTCCTCAACTCCCTGGCGGTGATGGGCTTCCAGGTGCGGATGGCCCGTGGCGTCACCGGCCTGGCCGCGGCCGCGCGGGCGGTGCGCCGCTCGGGGCCGGTCATGTTCGCCTCGTGCGTGGTCTTCGCGGTGTCGGCGGCGGGGCTCTCGCCGTGGGCGGCGGCCGCCGTCCTGGTCGTCGGCGCCGTGTTGCAGGTGATCGCCGAGATGCGGCAGTCCGCGGGCTCGTGGCAGATCGGCCTCGCGCTGGCGCCCGCGCGGCACGTCGGCCAGTACCAGGGCTTCTTCGGCACAGGCGTACCGGTCGCCCGCACCCTGGGCCCGCTCCTGCTGACCTGGCTCCTGATGGTGGGGGGCGTGCCGGGGTGGCTGGTGCTGGGCTCGCTCTTCCTCGGGGCGTCGCTGCTGATGGGACCGGCGGTGCGGTGGGCGGAGCGGGCGGGGACGGTCGCGCAGGAGCGGGGGTACGACGCCGTGGGGCTGAGGGGGGTCAGTCAGTGAGGTCGAGCGGGGTCACCCCCGTGAGGTCGCGCGGTGGCACGCCATGAGGTCACGCCGGGATCAGCCCGTGAGGTTGAGCGTGAAGTTCTCGTGGTCTCCCACGTACAGCTCGCGGAAGCCGCGCGGGCTGCCGCCCGAGATCCCGGGCCGCCAGCAGCGGTTGAACGCCTGGTCCGGCACCTGTGTGACGTGCTGTCCTGCCCAGATGGGCCCGTTGTTCACCGCCTCGGCCACGTAGAACCACATCGGGCTGTACTCGTTGACGTCGTTGGCGTACACGAGCGCGCTGCGGCCCGGATCGATACCCCACCAGCCCATGATGTGCGGCCCGGTGCCGTGCAGGCAGGTGTTGTCGGAGAAGCCGATCGCGACGTAGACCCGCGTCCGGTACTTGTTGCTGATCGTCAGGCCCACGGTCTCAGTCCTCCGGCTCCGGCTCTCGCGCGCCCTCGGGGCCGCCGGGCGAGTGCCACGCCTCCCCGTGGGCGCCCTCCTGGGCCAGGGCCGGGAAGTCCTCGGCCCCGCGTACGAAGGGTTCGTCGCCGATCGCTCCGCGCGGATCGGCGGCGGACGCGGGCGGACCGGGCGGACCGGGCGGACCGGGCGGACCGGGCAGTCCGGCATCGTGGTTGTGGTCGTGGTTGTGGTCGTGGTCGTGGTCGTTCCCCATCGAGCACCCCCCTGCAAGGCAGTTGACGGCAGCCCATCGACTCCGAGCATGGGCCACGGGCGCCTTACCGGACAGCCCACCGAGTGACCGACATTCCTACGTCCTCACGCCTTGCGGGCCACCACAAGGCGCCAGCGCGGGCTGCCGTCGGGGCGTCTGCCGAACTCCTCCAGGGGCAGCAGCCGCACGTCGAACCCGGCGTCGGTGAGGTCCGCGCGCACACCGTCCAGGGGAAAGGTGCGGTAGTACATGACGAACCGGGGCCGCCACAGCAGGTTCCGCACGCGCATCGTCCCGTCGAAGCCGAGCAGCGCCCAGTGCCACGGCGAGGTGACGGGCTGCGGCGCGCCGATCGGGAACGCGAAGAGGCCGCCGGGGCGCAGCGCCCGGTGGACGCCGGCGAACAGGGCGGGACGCTCGGCCGGCAGGAAGTGGCCGAACGCACCGAAGCTGACGGCCAGGTCGAACCCCGCGGCGAACGGCAGGGCGCGGGCATCGGCCCGCACCCACTCGACCGCGGGGCCGCCCGCGTACGGCCTGCCCGCCGCCGGCCCACCCCGACCGTCCCCGCCCACCGCGTCCGCGGCGGCGGCCAGCATCCCCGCGCTGAAGTCCACGCCGGTGACCCGCTCCCGGCAGAGCGGCAGCAGCGTCCCGACCCCGGCGCCGGTCCCGCAGCACACGTCCAGGCCCGCGTCGAAGGGTCCGAGCGGGCGCAGCGCGTCGGCCGTCGCCGTGAGGAACCGGTCGGGTGTGCGAAACGGCGTGTGGTCGAACTTCGGGGCGAGCAGGTCGTAGCCGCGCTCGGTGGAGGAGAGCGCCTGAACGGCCAGTTCGCGCGGCGTGGGACCCTGGGAGGTGAACATCGGCTCCAGGGTAGTCAGGAAGGCGGCCCCGGGGCGGCGCGGCCGGGCGGGCGGCGCCGTGGCCGGTAACCGCCAAGAGGTCTACCGGGGGGCGGGACGGGTGGGGTAGAGGTGCACATCGCACGTCGCCCCAGACCCGTTCCTCACTCCCGGAGGTGCCCCATGGCCACAGACCGGCACAGGACAAAGACGCACAGGACAAGGACCGCATCGGGCAAGACCCGGTTCGACGACATCTACGACCAGCCGGACCCGCGCGCCTACTTCCGGACGCTGGCGCCTTACGCGTACGAGATCCCGCACCACGCCCAGGAGGTCTTCCGCCGCACGCGTGAGCTGCGCTCCCAGGTGCCCGGCGCAGAGGGCCCCGTGACGGTCCTCGACGTGTGCTGCTCCTACGGAATCAACGCGGCGCTGCTCAACCACGACCTCACGCTCGCCGACCTGTACGCGCACTACACCTCCGCCGGGACGGCGGCGCTCACCGCGCACGAGCTGGTCCAGTGCGACAAGGAGTTCTACGCCTCGCGGCGGCGCGCGGACGCCACGCCGGTCATCGGGCTCGACGCCGCGGCGAACGCCACTCGGTACGCCCTGGAGGTGGGGCTGCTCGACGAGGCGTATGCCGAGGATCTCGAACGGCACCCGCCCAGCCCCGGGCTGTGCCGGGCGGTCGCCCGCGCCGGGCTGATCACCGTCACGGGCGGTATCGGCTACATCTCGCACCGCACCTTCGACGCGCTGCTCGACTGTGCGCGGACGCAGGTGTGGGTGAGCGCGTTCGTGCTGCGGACCGTGCCGTACCGCCGCATCGCCGTGACCTTGGCCGCGCACGGCCTGCACACCGTCTCGGAGCCCTCGCGCACGTATCCACAGCGGCTCTTCACCAGCTCCGAGGAGCAGCGGGACGCGGTGCGGCAGGTGATCCTGGCGGGTGAGGATCCCGCCGGGCACGAGTCCGAGGGCCGCTATCACACGCGGCTGCACGAGTCCCGGCCCCACGTGGACTGATTCTCGGGCCGCCCGGGGCTCGACCGATGGACACTTGCGGGCATATCGTGACACCAATGGCCGACTCGGACGTCAGGGGGGTCGCCATGGTTCAGGAACTGCTGACAGCAGGCGCCGCGGTCGCCTCGGGCTGCCTCGTGTACGGGATGGCGGCGGCCCGCGTGATCAAGCAGTACGAGCGCGGCGTGGTGTTCCGCCTGGGCCGGCTCTCGGGCCACGTCCGGGGGCCCGGCTTCACCATGGTGGTCCCGGGCATCGACCGGCTGCGCAAGGTGAACATGCAGATCGTGACGTTGCCGGTGCCCGCGCAGGACGGCATCACGCGCGACAACGTCACGGTCCGGGTCGACGCGGTCATCTACTTCAAGGTCGTCGACGCGGCCAGCGCGGTCGTGCGGGTGGAGGACTACCGCTTCGCGGTCTCGCAGATGGCGCAGACGTCGCTGCGCTCCATCATCGGCAAGAGCGACCTCGACGATCTGCTCTCCAACCGCGAGAAGCTCAACCAGGGCCTGGAGCTGATGATCGACAGCCCGGCCATCGGCTGGGGCGTGCAGATCGACCGGGTCGAGAT